>JBHWSH010000395.1:0-15959 GCA_043427135.1 Marmoricola sp.
CCGGCTACGCGGCCGCGCTCGCCGCGGAACAAGAAGGTCCGGTCGTGACTGGCCAGGTCGGTGCCGGCACCGGCGCCACGGTCGCGAAGCTCTTCGGTCCGGCCGATGCCCTGCCCGGCGGACTCGGTACTGCTGGACGCGCGCTGCCGGGCGGGGGCGACGTGTGGGCACTGGCAGCGGTGAACGCCGTGGGCGACGTCGTCGGGGAGGACGGCGCGGTCCTTGCCGGTCCCGGCACCGTCGAGCACCTGCTCAGCGGACAGGACCCGTCACCGCCTCCGGTCGGCAGCAACACCACCCTCGTCGTCGTCGGCACCGATCTGCCGCTCACCAAGACCCAGGCCCACCGGCTGGCAGTCGTCGCTCACGACGGGCTGGCGCACGCGATCCGTCCCGTGCACACCTCGTTCGACGGCGACACCGTCTTCGCCTTCTCCACCGGGCGAGCAACCCCCCAAACCGACCCGCTCGCGCTCCTCGAGCTCGAGGTCGCCGCGGTGAACGTCGTTGCGCGCGCCGTACGCCGCGCGGTGCAGCCCGGCTGAGTGTGGACGCGTCGCCACTGGTCATACCCGGCGCTGCCGCAGGTCGGTCGAGTCGCAACCGCGCACGGGCGAGAGATTCGCCCCCGGAAGCGGCCGTCCTGGGCGACTTCCTCGCCCGGGCGAAAACTGCTACGCGCCTGAGGTCAGGCGCCGATGGGCTGCTCGCCATGGCGGCGTAGGCCGAAGATCACACCGTCGAGCAGGGCTTCCCACGAGGCCTCGATGACGTTGGCGCCCACCCCGACCGTGACCCAGGACGACTCGCCGTCGGTGGTCTCGATCAACACACGGGTGACGGCGTCGGTGCCGTGTCCCTGGTCGAGGATGCGCACCTTGTAGTCGATGAGCTCGAGCTTCGCGACCTCGGGATAGGCCTGCAGGATCGCCTCGCGCATAGCGTGGTCCAGCGCATTGACCGGACCGTTGCCCTCACCGAGCGCCAGGATCCGCGAGCCACCGGCACGCAGCTTGACCGTCGCCTCCGAGACCGCCTCGCCGTCGGACTGCGAGGCGGTGAAGACCCGCCACGACTCGACTTCGAAGTACGCCGGCCGCGCGCCTTCGACCTCCTCGATGAGCAGCAGCTCGAATGAGGCGTCGGCGGCCTCGAAGGTGTAGCCCTGCGACTCCAGACGCTTGACCCGGTCGGTCACCCGGGTGACGAGGTCACGGTCCTCGGACAGGTCGAAGCCCAGCTCGCGGCCCTTGAGCTCGATGCTGGCCCGGCCGGCCATGTCGGAGACCAGCAGCCGCATGTCGTTGCCGACCTCGAGCGGGTCGAGGTGCTGGTAGAGGTTCGGGTCGACCTTGATCGCCGAGGCATGCAACCCGGCCTTGTGCGCAAAGGCGCTGACACCGACGTACGGCTGGCGTGAGGACGGCGGCACGTTGGTGACCTCGGCGACGGCGTGGGCGATGCGGGTGGCCTCGCGCAGGCTGCCGCTGGGCAGGACGGGCCGGTCGAGCTTCAGCTCGAGGTTGGCGACCACGGCGACGAGGTCGGCGTTGCCGGTGCGCTCGCCGTAGCCGTTGAGCGTGCCCTGCACGTGCGTGGCGCCGGCCTCGACGGCGGCGAGGGTGTTGGCGACCGCGCAGCCGGTGTCGTTGTGGCAGTGGATGCCGACGCGGGCGCCGGTGGCGGTGAGTACGTCGTCGACCACCTCTGCGACCCAGCCGGGAAGCATGCCGCCGTTGGTGTCGCACAGTGCGACGACATCGGCACCAGCCTCGGCCGCGGTCCGCAGCGCCTCGAGCGCATAGGCGCGGTTGGCGCGATAGCCGTCGAAGAAATGCTCGGCGTCGAGGAAGACGCGCTGCCCGTGCGCCCGCAGGTGCTCGACGGTGTCGCGGATCATCGCGAGGTTCTCTTGCGGCGTCGTGCGCAGCGCGAGCTCGACGTGACGGTCGTAGGTCTTGGCCACCAGCGTGACGACGCCTGCACCGCTGTCGCGCAGCGCCGCGACGAGCGGGTCGTCAGCCGCGGCCATGCCCGGCCGGCGGGTGGCGCCGAACGCCGCGAGCTGCGCGTGCTCGAGTCGCAGCTCCTGACGCGCGCGGCGGAAGAACTCGGTGTCCTTGGGGTTCGCTCCCGGCCAGCCGCCCTCGATGAACCCGACGCCGAGGTCGTCGATGTGCGCGGCGATCGTCAACTTGTCCTGCACCGAGAGGTTGAGCCCCTCCTGCTGCGCGCCGTCGCGCAGGGTGGTGTCGTAGACGTGGAACAGGTCGCGCGGGTCAGCAGACACGGTGCAACCAGCCGAACGTGTCCTCGGCCCGGCCGTACTGGATGTCGACCAGCGCCTGCCGGATCGCCTTGGTCACCGGACCGGCGTCGCCGTCGACGCTGGAGTCGACCTCGCCGCCGTCCCACGCGAGCCGTCCCACCGGCGTGACGACCGCGGCGGTGCCGCAGGCGAAGACCTCCGTGATCCGCCCGGAGGCCACGCCGTCGCGCCACTCGTCGATGGAGAACCGGCGCTCCTGCACGTCGTGGCCGAGGGTGCTGGCCAGTTGGAGGATCGACGAGCGCGTGACCCCTTCGAGAATCGTGCCCGTCAACGCAGGGGTGACGATGGTGCCGTCGTCGTGGACGAAGTACAGGTTCATCCCGCCCAGCTCCTCGACGTACGTCCGCTCGATCGCGTCGAGAAAGACCACCTGGTCGAAGCCGCGGTCGATGGCGACCTGCTGCGGTGCGAGCGACGCCGCGTAGTTGCCTCCCGTCTTGGCCGCTCCCATGCCGCCGATTGCGGCGCGGGTGTAGTCCTCGCTGACCAGGAGTGAGACCGGCTTGATGCCGTGGGCGAAGTAGGAGCCGGCCGGCGACGCGATGACCATGTAGGTCACATGCTTGGAGGGGCGTACGCCGAGGAACGCCTCGGAGGCGAACATGAACGGCCGCAGGTAGAGACTCTTCTCCCCTGCCGCGTCCGGCACCCAACGCTCGTCGACCTTCACCAGCGCGTCGACGCTCGCGACGAAGTCCTCGACCGACAGCTCCGGCAGCGCGAGCCGCCGCGCCGAGCGGGCCAGTCGGGCGCCGTTCGCCTCCGGGCGGAACGTCCACACCGACCCATCCGCATGCCGGTAGGCCTTCAGGCCCTCGAAGATCTCCTGCGCATAGTGCAGCACTGCAGTGGCGGGGTCCATCGAGATCGGTCCGTACGCCGTGATGCGGCCCTCGTGCCAGCCGCGCTCCGGCGTCCACTCCAGCGTGAGCATGTGGTCGGTGAAGCGCACCCCGAACCCCGGATCGGCCAGGATCTCGGCGAGTCGGTCGTCACTGGTCAGGTCGGACCGCGGTGTGATGGTGATGTCGAGCGCGCTCATGTCGGGCACGGTACTTCGTCCTCGCGGGTGGGGTGGGGGGACGGTTTCCCATGGGATGCAGGAGTTTTGCCACTCCCCACGTGAAATTCACCGTGGGAAGTGGCAGTTTCTCTGCATCCCATGGGATTTCGCCCGGGTCAGCCGGCGACGCGGGCGGCGATGGCGTCGCCGATCTCGCTCGTACGCCGCGGGGCCGCCTCGGTTGCGGAGTCGCGCGCGGCGATGTCGGCGACGACGGCGCGCTCGATGCGTTGGGCGGCCTGGTCGAGGCCAAGGTGCTGCAGCATCAACGCCGCCGACAGGATCGCCGCGGTCGGGTCGGCCTTCTGTTGCCCGGCGATGTCGGGCGCGGAGCCGTGGACGGGCTCGAACATGCTGGGCGAGGTGCGGTCGGGGTTGACGTTGCCGCTCGCGGCCAGCCCGATGCCGCCGGTGATGGCGGCGGCCAGGTCGGTGACGATGTCGCCGAACAGGTTGTCGGTGACGATCACGTCGAAGCGCGACGGGTCGGTGGTCAGGTGGATCATCGCGGCGTCGATGTGCATGTAGTCGGTCTGCACCTCCGGGTGCTCGCGCGCCACCTCCTCGAAGAGCCGCCACCACACCTGACCGGCGTGGACGAGCACGTTGGTCTTGTGGACCAGCGTCAGCTTCTTGCGGGTGCGCTTGGCGGCGCGGGTGAAGGCGTCGCGCACGACGCGCTCCACGCCGTACGCCGTGTTGACGCTGACCTCGGTGGCGACCTCGTGCGGCGTGCCGACACGCAGCGCGCCGCCGTTGCCGGTGTAGGGGCCCTCCGTGCCTTCGCGTACGACCACGAAGTCGACCTCGCCCCGGCCCGTGACGCTGTCGGCCAGCGGGGACGGCACACCGGGGTAGATCCGCGAGGGCCGCAGGTTGACGTAGTGGTCGAGCTCGAAGCGCAGCCGGAGCAGCAGCCCGCGCTCAAGGATGCCGGGCGGCAGGTTGGGGTCGTTGGGCTTGCCTCCCACCGCCCCGAGCAGGATGGCGTCGTGCTGCCGGATCTCGGCGAGCACGGAGTCCGGCAGGACCTCGCCGGTGGCGAGGTAGCGCTCGGCGCCGAGGTCGTACTGCTCGGTCTCGAACTTCACGTCGGCGGGGGCCGCCACGGCGAGGACCTTGAGGGCCTCGGTGGTGACCTCCGCGCCGATCCCGTCACCCGGGATCACGGCAAGGCGGTGGGTCTGCGTCATGGACGTCGAGCCTAGTTGTCGTCGGGGCGCTCGGCGTCGGCGTCTCGCGGCTGCGGTCCACTCGCCAGGACCAGGCGGGACTCCTGACCCGGGCTGCTCGCCTGCCAGTACCTGGCCCGTCGCTGTGGCTCGGTGTCGTCGTGGTCGCGGTGCCGGGTGGGTCCCCACTCGGGGTAGAGGTCGTACATGGCAGCTCTCCTGCTCGGTGTCGTCGTCGAGTCTGTGATCGAAGCTGGGGACGCGACGAGTGCACCTGTTCAAGGTGCCGTCAGGCTGAGGATCAGGTGACTGCTGAACTCGCCGCGGAGGTCGTAGGGCCGACAACGCCGGAACACCGCGGCGAGGTGGCCCTACAGAAAGGCCCCGCCGCGGCGGCCGATGGCTACTACGAGAAAGTCACGCATGATCGGGCCAGCATAACCACGGATCGTTCACGTGCACAGGGAAATGCGACACCTGATCCGAAGCGCGAGACCAAGGCCCGTCCGGCGTACCCGTGCCCGGGTCGGTGCGAGACTCGTCCGCATGAGTGCTCCGCCCGAGGTCCCCGAGATCGTCGAGAACGCCTTCGAGGTTGCTCGGCGCCGCGGGTTCGCGTCGTTCTGCCGCAACGAGACCGGCCGCCTGCTGGCGACGCTGGCCGCGAGCCGCACAGGCACGGTGGCAGAGTTCGGCACCGGGACGGGAATCGGCACCGCCTGGCTGCGCAGCGGCGTACGCCCAGGGACTCGGATCCTGACCGCCGAGCTCGACCGCAAGCTCGCGGGCGCGGCCGCGGAGATCTTCTCCGACGACGAGCAGGTCGAGGTCGTCGCCGCGGACTGGTCGACGCTGAGCGACCGAGGACCGTTCTCCCTGGTGTTCCTCGATGCGCGCGAGCCCAAGGACAGCGGCCCTGACACCGTGGCCGACCTGATGGAGCCCGGCGGGATCGTCGTCCTGGACGACTTCACCCCGTGCGAGTCCTGGCCACCGGTGTACGCCGGGCGCGTGGACACCCTGCGCGAGGCGTGGCTGACCGACGAGCGGTTCACCACCGTCGAGATCCTGGTCGCCAGCGACACCTCGGTGATCTTGGCCACCAAGCGCTGACGGCGGTCGAGCCAGTCGTCGGCGGTCGAGCCAGTCGTCGGCGGTCGAGCTTGTCGAGACCCCGACCCGCGACTACTCGGTGAGGTCGACCGCCCGCACCTGCAACGCGTCGATCGCGGTGGAGATCTCCTCGAGCACCTCGGCCGGGATCGCGTCGTCGACCGAGAGCGCCACCAGTGCGCCTCCACCCTGGCGGTCGCGGCTGACCTGCATGCCGGCGATGTTGATGCCGGCCTCCCCGAGGACGCCGCCGACGGTGCCGACCATTCCCGGGCGGTCCTCGTAGCGGAAGAAGGCGAGGTGTTCGGTGGGCTCGATGTCGACGTCGTAGCCGTCGACCTCGACCAACCGCTCACGCTGGCTGAGGCCGATGAGCGTGCCGCTGACCGAGACCTGCGAACCGTCCGCGAGGGTGCCGCGAATGGTGATGAGGTTGCGGTGGTCGGGGCTCTCCACCTCGGTGATGAGTCGGACCGCCAGGCCGCGCTCGGCGGCGAGCAGGGGGGCGTTGACGTAGGAGACCTGCTCCTCCACCACGTCGGCGAAGATGCCCTTGAGGGCAGCCAGCTCGAGGACCTTGACGTCGTACTGCGTGATCTCGCCGCGCACCTCGACGTCGACTTGCTGAGCGACCTCGCCGGCCAGGCCGGTGAAGATGCGACCGAGCTTCTCGGTCAGCGGGATGCCGGGACGGACGTCCTCGGCGATCAGGCCGCCTTGCACGTTGACCGCGTCGGGGACGAGTTCGCCGCTGAGGGCGAGTCGGACCGAGCGGGCCACGGCGATGCCGGCCTTCTCCTGCGCCTCGTCGGTCGAGGCGCCGAGGTGCGGGGTGGCCACGACGTTCTCGAGCTCGAACAGCGGGCTGTCGGTGCACGGCTCCTGGGCGAAGACGTCGAGCCCGGCGGCGGCGATGCGGCCTTCCTTCAGCGCGTCGTACAACGCTTGCTCGTCGACGATGCCACCGCGCGCGGCGTTGACCAGAACCAGGGAGGGCTTGGCCTTGGCGAGCTCGTCGGCGCCGATGAGGCCGACGGTCTCGGGGGTCTTGGGCAGGTGCACCGACATGAAGTCGGCCTCCTGCAGCAGCTCCTCCAGCGACGCGAGCCGAACGCCCATCTGCGCGGCGCGACCGGCCTGCACGTAGGGGTCGTAGGCGAGCACGCGCATGCCGAAGGCGTTGAGGCGCTGGGCGACCAGGACGCCGATGCGACCGAGACCGACGATGCCGACGGTCTTCTCGTAGAGCTCGATGCCGGTGTACTTGCTGCGCTTCCACTCCCCGTTGCGCAACGCCTGATGCGCCGGCGAGATGTGCCGTGCCGCGGCCAGCATCAGCGCGACGGCGAGCTCGGCGGCACTGACGATGTTGGAGGTCGGCGCGTTGACGACCATGACGCCGCACTGCGTCGCCGCCTTGACGTCGACGTTGTCGAGGCCGACGCCGGCGCGGGCGACGACCTTGAGGCGGGGCGCCGCAGCGAGGGCCTCCGCGTCGACCTTCGTCGCCGACCGGACCAGGATCGCGTCAGCCTCGGCGATCGCCGGCAGCAGCTCGGCGCGGTCGGCGCCGTTGCACTGCCGGATCTCGAAGTCCGGGCCCAGCGCGTCGATGGTGGCGGGGCTCAGCTCTTCGGCGATGAGTACGACGGGCTTGCTCACGTGTGATGTCCTCAGGAATGGTCCGGTTGGAGATGGGGGTCGGTGGGTCTCGCTCCGCCGCGGTCGAATGCCGGGGGCGGGGGACTGTGCACGACGCTGTGCCCGCCCCGCGATGCTACCCCACCTGCGACGGCGCTCCCGGCCACAGGTAGGGCAGGTCATCGGGTACGCCGGGGAAGCGCGCCGCGTAGTGATCGGGGTCCTTGCGGACCAACGAGGACTGGTGGCTGCGGTGGAACTCGGCGTCACCCAGCCATGGGGGCAAGCCGCCTGCCTCGGCCAGCTGCTCCTGGCTGCGGACCGTCATGACTCCCGCGGCAGCAAGGTCCTCGGCGATCGTCGCAGCGCACGTGTCGGCGTACCCGAGCTCGACCCAGACCCCGCAACAGCTGTAGGAGTAGCGACCCAGCGCCTCGAGGTGTCCCGTCCACATCTTCACCGCCGGGTGGTTGCGCCAGCCGTAGCCGGGCCGGGTCAGGCCGCGCACCACCTGGATGCACTCCACCCGTTGCTTGCCCAACCGCCGCTGGTCCAGCGCACGCGCGCTGGCCTCGAAGTCGGCGTACGGCAGGAACGTCTGCACCCCCCGCTCCTACCCGGCGCGGGGGGACGGAACCCCATGGGATGCAGCGAAACTGCCACTCCCCTCTTGAAATTTCACGTGGGGAGTGGCAGAACTTCTGCATCCCATGGGAAACCGACCGGCGCGGGCACTCCTCAGCGGGCCGCAGTGCCCTCGACGTAGTCGCCGTCGTCGCTCTTCACCCACGACATCAGCTTGCGGAGCTCGCGGCCGGTGGCCTCGATCGGGTGCTGCTCGCCCTTGGCCCGCAGCTCCTTGAACTCCGGGGCGCCGGCGTCTTGGTCGTCGATGAAGCGCTTGGCGAAGGCGCCGTTCTTGATGTCCTCCAGCACGGCCTTCATGTTGTCCTTCACGCTCGGGTCGATCACGCGCGGACCGGAGACGTAGTCGCCGTACTCCGCGGTGTCCGACACCGACCAGCGCTGCTTGGCGATGCCGCCCTCGTACATGAGGTCGACGATGAGCTTGAGCTCGTGCAGGCACTCGAAGTAGGCGACCTCGGGCTGGTAGCCGGCCTCGACGAGGGTCTCGAAGCCGTACTGCACCAGCTGCGATGCACCGCCGCACAGCACTGCCTGCTCGCCGAAGAGGTCGGTCTCGCACTCCTCGGTGAAGGTGGTGCGGATGCCGCCGGCGCGGAGGCCGCCGATGGCCTTGGCGTAGGACAGCGCGAGCTCCCAGGCCTTGCCGGTGGCATCCTTCTCGACAGCGACGAGGACGGGTACGCCGCGTCCCTCGCTGTACTCGCGGCGCACGAGGTGACCGGGACCCTTGGGGGCGACCATGGCGACGTCGACGCCTTCGGGCGGGGTGATGTAGCCGAAGCGGATGTTGAAGCCGTGGCCGAAGAAGAGCGCGTCGCCCTCGACGAGGTTGGGCTCCACGGCCTCCTTGTAGAGGTCGCGCTGCACGTGGTCGGGGGCCAGGATCATGATCAGGTTGGCCTCCTCGCACGCCTCGGCGGGAGTGAGGACGCGCAGCCCCTCGGCCTCGGCCTTGGCGCGGCTCTTGGAGCCTTCGGGCAGTCCGACCCGGACGTCGACACCGCTGTCGCGCAGAGACAGCGCGTGTGCGTGCCCCTGGCTGCCGTAGCCCAGGATCGCCACGTGGCGGTCCTGGATCACCGACAGGTCGGCGTCGTCGTCGTAGAACATCTCAGCCACGTGGGCTCTCCTTCTGGTTGTTCGGTGTGGTGAATCGTAGGGAAGCTCAGACGGCGGCCGGCGGTGCCGGCACCGTGACGGGCTTCAGGGTGCGCTCGGTGATGGAGCGCGAGCCACGGCCGATGGCGACCATGCCGGACTGCACGAGCTCGCGTACGCCGTACGGCTCGACCATGCGCAGGAAGTCGGCGAGCTTGTCGGCGTTGCCCACGATCTGGATGGTGATGGCGTCGGTGGCGACATCGACGACCTTGGCGCGGAACAGCTGCACGATCTCGAGCACCTGCCCGCGACTGGCGGCGTCGGCCTTGACCTTGCAGAGCAGCAGCTCGCGGGTCACCGACTGCGAACCGTCGAGCTCGACGATCTTGAGGACCTCGACGAGCTTGTTGAGCTGCTTGGTGACCTGCTCCAACGGCGACTGCTCGACGTTGACCACGATCGTCATCCGGGAGACGTCGTCGTGCTCGGTGGGTCCGACGGCGAGGCTCTCGATGTTGAAGCCGCGGCGGCTGAACAGGGCGGCCACGCGGGCCAGTACGCCGGGCTTGTTCTCCACCAGCACCGACAGAGTGTGCGTGCTCATCGGGGCCTCCTCACGATTCGTCTTCTCACAGGTCGTCCTCGTCGAAAGCGGGCGCCATGTCGCGGGCCAGCTTGATGTCGTCGTTGCTGGTGCCGGCCGGCACCATCGGCCACACCATCGCGTCGCGGTGCACCCGGAAGTCGATCACGACCGGCACGTCGTTGATCGCCATGGCCTTCTCGATCACCGCGTCGACGTCCTCGCGGTTGTCGCACGACAGCCCGATGCAGCCGTAGGCGTCGGCTAGCTTGACGAAGTCCGGGATGCGCCGGGCCTCGGCGGGCTGCAGGTTGGTGTTGCTGTAACGCTCGTTGTAGAAGAGCGTCTGCCACTGCCGCACCATGCCGAGCGACTCGTTGTTGATCAGCGCGACCTTGATCGGGATGCCTTCGAGCGCGCAGGTGGCCAGCTCCTGGTTGGTCATCTGGAAGCAGCCGTCGCCGTCGACCGACCACACGGTCGTCTCCGGCATGCCGACCTTGGCGCCCATCGCGGCGGGCACGGAGAAGCCCATCGTGCCGAGCCCGCCTGAATTGATCCAGGTCTGCGGCTTCTCGTAGCCGATGAAGTGGCTGGCCCACATCTGGTGCTGGCCCACGCCCGCGACGTAGATGGAGTCCGGGCCGGAGATCGCACCGAGACGCTCGAGGACGTACTGCGGCGACAGCGATCCGTCGGTCGGCTCCTCATAGCCGAGCGGGTAGCGCTCCTTGATCCCGGCGACGAAGTCCTTCCACGTGGCGTAGTCCCCGCGCTGACCGGCCTCGTGCTCGGCGCCGACGGCGACGATCAGGTCGGCGATGACCTCGCGGGCATCCCCGACGATCGGGACGTCGGCGTGCCGGTTCTTGCCGATCTCGGCAGGATCGATGTCGGCGTGGATGACCTTGGCGAACGGCGCGAACGAACTGAGCTGGCCGGTGACGCGGTCGTCGAATCGCGCGCCCAGGCTGATGATCAGGTCACTGCGCTGCAGCCCGGCGACCGCGGCGACGGTGCCGTGCATGCCCGGCATGCCGAGGTGCTGCGGGTGGCTGTCGGGGAAGACGCCACGCGCCATCAGCGTGGTCACGACCGGGATCCCGGTCATCTCGGCCAGCACCCGCAGCTCGTGGGCCGCACCGGCGCGCACGACGCCGCCGCCGACGTACAGCACTGGCTTGCGAGCCTCGACGATCATCTTCGCCGCCTCGCGCACCTGCTTGGCGTGCGGGCGCGTCACCGGTCGGTAGCCGGGCAGGTTGAGCTCGGTCGGCCACACGAAGGTGGTCTTGGCCTGCAAGGCGTCCTTGGAGATGTCGACCAGCACGGGACCGGGGCGTCCGGTCGAGGCGATGTAGAACGCCTCGGCGATCGTGCGCGGGATGTCGTCGGCGTCGGTGACCAGGAAGTTGTGCTTGGTGATCGGCATCGTGATGCCGCGGATGTCTGCCTCCTGGAAGGCGTCGGTGCCGATCGCGCTGCTGGCCACCTGGCCGGTGATCGCGACCATCGGCACCGAGTCCATGTAGGCGTCGGCGATCGGCGTGACCAGGTTGGTCGCGCCGGGCCCCGAGGTCGCCATGCAGACGCCGACCTTGCCGGTCGCGACGGCGTACCCCTGGGCTGCGTGGCCCGCACCCTGCTCGTGTCGCACGAGGATGTGGCGCAGCTTGACGGAGTCGAAGAGCGGGTCGTACGCCGGCAGGATCGCGCCGCCAGGGATGCCGAAGACGTTCTCTACGCCGGCGGCCTCCAGCGAGCGGATCAGGCTCTGGGCGCCGGTGATGGTCTCGGCGGGCTGCTCGGTCATCGCTGTTCTCTCTCCTGGTCGTTCACTGCTGCATTCTCTTCGGCGTCTTCTCATCCGGCCCAACAAAAAACCCCCGCGGCCCGGTGGGCAAGCGAGGGAGGACGCGCTCGTGACGGTGATCCGTCAGTGGGCGCGCCCGGAGGGTACGAGAATCTGCATACGCATGGTCCCAGGGTCGCTGCCGCACCGATGCCCGTCAAGCCGAGCGGCCGCCCGTCCCGACATCTGGACGTGAGTCCCGCATCACGGACGCCTGCCCCCGGCGGGCGACGCGGGCACCGGGTCGTCGTCGTACGCCGGCAGGCCGTCGATGCTGACCCTGTTCTTCTTCCGCCGATAGTCGAGTACGCCGTCGGGGCCGCGCCTGCGCATGTTGGGCGTGAGCAGGTCGCGCTCCCCCGCCGGCTCGAGCAACGGCAGGGCGAAGCCGCACGAGCTCGACACTCGGGTGACGTCGACGACGATGACCGCCCGCGCCGCGGGGTTGTCAGGGAACAGCTGCGCCCACTCGGCGTACTCGTCGTCGTACAGGCTGACGACGCGGCCCTGTCCATGCAGGCGTACGACGTCGGGCGCGCGGTCGAACGAGCAGAACATGACGCAGATGCGGCCGTTCTCGCGCAGGTGCGCGATCGTCTCCGCGCCGCTCGCAGTGAGGTCGAGATAGGCGACGGTGTGATCGTCGACGACGCGGAAGGTGTCCTTCAGTCCCTTGGGCGAGACGTTGACGTGGCCGTCGCCTGCCAGCGGCGCTGTCGACACGAAGAACACGTGCTGGGACTCGATGAACGCGCGCAGCCGTTCGTCGATGCGCTCGAGGACCTTGCCCACAAGCTCAGCCGCAGACCGCGCCGTGCGCAGCGGACTGCACGACCTTGGCGTACTTGCCCAGCACGCCGCGGGTGTACTTCGGCGGCCGCGGCGCCCAGCCGACCCGGCGCTCGGCGATCTCCTCCGGCGTCAGGTCGACGTCGAGGCCGCCGTTGGCGACGTCGAGCCGGATCCGGTCGCCGTCACGCAGGAACGCGATCGGGCCGCCGTCGACCGCCTCGGGCGCGAGGTGACCGACGCAGAGGCCGGTCGTGCCGCCGGAGAAGCGGCCGTCGGTGATGAGCAGGACGTCCTTGCCGAGCCCGGCTCCCTTGATGGCGCCGGTGATCGCGAGCATCTCGCGCATGCCCGGCCCTCCCTTGGGGCCTTCGTAGCGGATGACGACGACGTCGCCGTGCTGGATCTGGCCCGCCTCGAGTGCGTCCATGGCGGCCCGCTCGCCGTCGAAGACGCGGGCCGGGCCCTCGAAGACCTCGTCGTCGAAGCCGGCCGACTTCACCACCGCGCCCTCCGGTGCCAGCGACCCCTGCAGGATCGTGATGCCGCCGGTGCGGTGGATCGGCTCGCCCAGTTTGCGGATGACGTCGCCGTCGACGGCCGGCGGGTTGAGCGCCTCGAGGTTCTCCGCCATCGTCTTGCCGGTGACCGTCAGCACGTCGCCGTGCATGAGACCCGCGTCGAGCAGGAGTTTCATGACGACGGGGATGCCGCCGATCTTGTCGACGTCGGTCATCACGTACCGGCCGAAGGGCTTGAGGTCGCCGAGGTGCGGGATCTTGGCGCCGATGCGGGTGAAGTCGTCAAGGGTGAGGTCGACGTCGGCCTCGCGCGCGATCGCCAGCAAGTGCAGCACCGCGTTGGTCGAGCCACCGAGGGCCATCACCACCGCGATCGCGTTCTCGAAGGCGGGCTTGGTCATGATCTGACGCGCGGTGATGCCCTGGCGGAGCATGTTGACCACGGCCTCACCGGAGCGGTGCGCGAATCCGTCGCGGCGGCGGTCGACCGCCGGCGGCGCCGCCGAGCCGGGCAGGGACATGCCGATGGCCTCGGCCACCGACGCCATCGTGTTGGCGGTGTACATGCCGCCGCAGGCACCCTCCCCCGGGCAGATCGCGCGCTCGATGCGGTCGACCTCCTCGCGGGTGATCTTGCCGGCCAGGCAGGCACCGACAGCCTCGAAGGCGTCGATGATCGTGACGTCCTGGCCGTCGACCTGACCGGGCATCGTCGAGCCGGCGTAGAGGAACACCGCGGCAAGGTCGAGACGGGCGGCGGCCATCAGCATGCCGGGCAGCGACTTGTCGCAGCCGGCCAACAGGACCGACCCGTCCAGTCGCTCGGCCATCATCACCGTCTCGACCGAGTCGGCGATGACCTCGCGGGAGACCAGCGAGAAGTGCATGCCCTCGTGGCCCATCGAGATGCCGTCGGAGACCGAGATCGTGCCGAACTCCAGCGGGAACCCGCCGGCTGCGTGGACGCCGTTCTTCGCGGCCTTGGCGAGCCGGTCCAGCGACAGGTTGCAGGGAGTGATCTCGTTCCACGACGAGGCCACGCCGATCTGCGGCTTGGCGAAGTCGTCGTCCTGCATGCCGACCGCGCGCAGCATGCCGCGGGCGGCGGCCCGCTCAAGACCGTCGGTGACGTCGCGCGAACGCGGCTTGACGTCGGGGGTGCCGGCCGCTGCGTGCGCGTTGCCGGACGTGGGAGAGGCGTCGACCATGCCGTGGAGCCTACTCGCGGTACGCCGCGGGGCGCCGAGCGATCCCGTTCGGCGAAGGCCCCCGGTCCGCTACCGTTCCCGCGTGCTCGCCGTCCCCTTGCCGAAGACCTGGTTCCTGCGGCTGGCCGCCGCATGGCAGGTCCGAGCCGGGCTTGCACTGGGGCTGGTCAGCTCGAACGCGGTCGGCATCGGCGTCGTACTGGTGCTGGCACTGCTTGTCGTCCCGCTTCCTCCGGCCGCTGACGCGCCGGGGGTGCGCTGGGAGAACCTCGCTGCGGCCGCGATCACGGTCGCGGTCGCGGCGCTGCTCGGCGTACGACACGCCTGGAAGGTGCTGCACCCCGTCGTCGAGCTGCTGCGCGTCGACGACCCGGCGAGCGAGCAACAGCGCCGGGCGGTGCTGGCCGGCCCACGACGCATCTTCGTCTTCCAGGCATCGCTGTGGGCGACCGCCGCAGTGCTGTTCCTGCTGCTGAACCTGCGCCACGACCCGATGCTCGGGGTCTACGTCTTCCTCATCGTGGCGCTCGCTGGATGGTCGGTCAGCGGGGTGAGCTACCTGATCGCCGAGCGCGGGCTGAGGCCGGTCGCCCGCCGGGTGCTGGCCGAGGGCATCCCGGACCGGCGGTTCGTGCGCAGCGTTGCCGGCCGGACGATGTTCGCCTGGGGCCTGGGCACGGGGGTCAGCGCGGTGGGGATCGTGGTCGCCGGCCTGGCCGTCCTGGTGCAGCCGGAGCGGGTCAGCACCCGCGAGCTGGCGCTGACCACCATGGTGCTGGGCAGCATCGTGCTGCTCGTGGGCGGACTGGCGGCGCTCGTCGCGGCCCACGCCAGCTCGTCACCGGTGCGGACGCTGCGCCAGGCGATCGCCCGCGTCCAGGAAGGCGACCTCGACGTACGCGTCCCGATCTACGACGGCACCGAGCTCGGCTATCTGCAGGCCGGCTTCAACGAGATGGTCGACGGCCTGCGCGAGCGCGAAGCGATCCGCGACATCTTCGGCCGGCACGTCGGCGAGGAGGTCGCGCACGCAGCCCTCCGCGAGGGTCTGGACTTCGCCGGCGAGACCCGTGACGTGTCGGTGCTGTTCGTCGACATCGTCGGCTCCACCACGCTGGCCGAGCAGCACGCCCCTGAAGAGGTCGTGCGACTGCTCAACCGGTTCTTCGAGGTCGTCATCGACGTGGTCCACGCCTACGGCGGCTGGATCAACAAGTTCCAGGGCGACGCCGCCCTCGCCGTGTGGGGGGCGCCGGTCCATCTCGACGACCGGCACACCGCCGCCCTGCGGGCCGCCCGGATCATGGGCGAGCGGCTCGCCGCCGAGGTCCCGGAGCTTCGCGCGGGCATCGGGGTGTCCTCGGGTCGTGCGGTGGCCGGCAACGTGGGCACAGCGGAGCGGCACGAGTACACCGTCATCGGTGACGCGGTCAACGAGGCGGCGCGGCTGACCTCGCACGCCAAGGCTGTGCCGGCGTACGTCCTGGCGAGCAAGGTCCTGCTCGACGGCGCCGACCCCGACGAGACCCGCCGCTGGCGCGAACTGGAACCCGTCGTCGTACGAGGCCGCAGCACTCCCACGCCGGTCATCACCCCTGTCTGACCTCCGGCCGAGCCGCCCCTCGTGCAGGGCCGAGCCGCCCCTCGTGCAGGGCCGAGCCGCCCCTCGTGCAGGCGCGCGGGTGGAGGGGCGGCGGCCGGCGTCGCCAGACGGACATGCAACCTCGGCGATGAAGGCGCCGGACCGACGCGTGACGCGGGAGGCTGCACGTCGGTTCGGTTGTTCCGCACGACACCCGACTCGTGCGACGAGGCGAAGGGCGTGATCTGGGGCACGTCACGGCGTCGGGGGCGCGTCGCTCGGGCACACTTCCCCCATGTCCGCGACGACGACCGGCAGCAGGCCCTCCTCCGTGCACCCGCAGCCGCGCAAACG
>JBHWSH010000396.1:0-7251 GCA_043427135.1 Marmoricola sp.
GCAGCGGCTTGGGGAAGAACCCGAGGCCGATGATGAGGACCACCAACGGCGCGAGGGCGGCGATCTCTCGGACACCGAGGTCGCGCATGCCCTCCACCTCGGGACGGACGGGTCCGGTCATGGTCCGCTGGTACATCAGCAGGATGTAGAGCGCGGCCAGGACGACTCCCGGGACGGCGAGCGCTGCCCACCACCAGTCGCGGGCGAACGCACCGACGAAGACCAGGAACTCCGAGACGAACGGAGACAGGCCCGGAAGCGACAGCGACGACAGGCCGCCCACCAGGAAGATGCCGGCCAGGACCGGAGCGAGCTTCTGCACTCCCCCGAAGTCGGCGATCTGGCGCGAGCCCCGACGGGCGATGAGGAAGCCGGTGACGAGGAACAGGACGCCGGTGGAGAGCCCGTGGTTGAACATGTAGAGCGTCGCCCCGGTCATGCCCTGGCTGTTCATGACGAAGATGCCGAGCACGATGAAACCGAAGTGCGACACCGAGGTGTAGGCGATCAGGCGCGGGATGCTGCGCTGGCCGATGGCGACGATCGCGCCGTACAGGATGCTGATCACGGCCAGCACGAGGACGACCGGAGTCGCCCAGCGCGAAGCCTCGGGGAACAACTCCAGACAGAAGCGCAGCATGCCGAACGTGCCGATCTTGTCGAGCACGCTGACCAGCAGCACCGACGTGCCGGGGGTCCCTTCGTCGGTGGCGTCCGGCAGCCACGTGTGCACCGGCACCATCGGCGCCTTCATCGCGAAGGCGATGAAGAAGCCGAGGAACAGCCAGCGACCGACCCCGGTGTCGACGTCCGCCAGGATCGGCGCGAGGTCGGAGAGCAGGTACGTCGCGCCGCCCTCGGACCGCGCGGACTCGACGTACAGGCCGATCACCGAGGCGAGCATGATCAGCCCGCCCAGCAGCGAGAAGATCAGGAACTTCATCGCGGCGTAGGTGCGCTTGGCGCCGCCGAAGCCGCCGATGAGGAAGTAGATCGGGATCAGCGTCGCCTCGAACAGCACGTAGAAGAGGAAGACGTCGGTGGCCATGAAGACGCCGAGCGCGAACCCCTCGAGTGCGAGCATCCAGGCGAAGAAGGAGTTCACCGACCAGCGGCCGCGGTCGCCGTCGTTCCACGACGCCAGGATCACCACCGGCGTGAGGATCGCGGTGAGCAGCACCAGCGTCAGGCCGACGCCGTCGACGCCGAGGGCGTAGTGCGCGCCGAACCCTGCGATCCAGGTGTGCACCTCTTCGAGCTGGAAGCCGGAGACCCCGGTGTCGTAGCGCCAGGCGATGAGGCCCACCAGCACCAGCGTGAGCAGGGAGAACCCGAGCGCGACCTTCTTGGGGAGGTCGGCGGCAGCGTCGCTCGTGCCGGCGGGGCGCGGCAGTGACATCACCACGAGCGCGCCGATGAGCGGCAGCACGAAGGCCGCGGTCAGCCAGGGAAACGTCATGCGAGGTTCACCGCCAGGAGTGCGAGGACGACGATCAGGGCGCCGGCGAGCAGCGAGAGCGCGTAGCTGCGGACGTAGCCGGTCTGCAGCCTGCGGAACGTGCGGGACATGCCCATCGCGGCAGCCCCGGTGCCGTCCACCAACCCGTCTACGACGTAGTCGTCGAAGTCGGCGGTGGCCTCCACCAACGTGTTGCCCGGTCGCATGAACAGCCCCTCGTTGATGGCGTCGCCGTACAGGTCGTTGCGCGCCGCCCTGGTGAACACCGAGACGTTCTGCGGGGCCTCACGCGGGATCGGGTTCTTGCCGATGGTGAACCAGGCCAGCGCGACACCGGCTGCAGCGGTCAGGGTGACGATGATCGTGTAGGCGAATACCGGCAGCGGCAGGTCGTGGTGGCCCGTCGCACCCACCACGGGCGTGAGCCAGTCGGTGATCCAGCCGCCGAGCAGGAGCAGACCGCCCAGCACCGACAGGGCCGCGAGCACGATCAGCGGCACGGTCATCACCTTGGGCGACTCGTGCGGGTGGACGTCCTTCTCCCAGCGCTTCTCGCCGAAGAACGTCATCAGCATCAGGCGGGTCATGTAGAAGGCCGTGATGCCGGCACCGAGCAGGGCGGCGAGCCCCAACCAGAGGCTCTCGCCGAAGGCGCTCTCGATGATCTTGTCCTTGGACCAGAACCCGGAGAAGCCCGGGAAGCCGATGATGGCCAGGTAGCCCATCGCGAAGGTGAGGAACGTGACCGGCAGCGCCTTCTGCAGGGCGCCGTAGTGCCGCATGTCGACGTCGTCGTCCATCGCGTGCATGACCGAGCCGGCGCCGAGGAACATGTTTGCCTTGAAGAAGCCGTGGGTCAGCAGGTGGAAGATCGCGAACGCGTAGCCGTACACGCCCAGGCCCGCGGCGAGCATCATGTAGCCGATCTGGCTCATCGTCGATCCGGCGAGGACCTTCTTGATGTCGTCCTTGGCGGTACCGATGATCGCTCCGACCAGCAACGTGACGACACCGACGATGACGACTGCGGTCTGGGCGACCTCGGCGCGCTCGAAGATGAAGTTGGAGCGCACCACGAGGTAGACGCCCGCGGTCACCATGGTGGCGGCGTGGATCAGGGCCGACACCGGGGTCGGGCCCTCCATCGCGTCGAGCAGCCAGGACTGGAGCGGGACCTGCGCCGACTTGCCGCACGCGGCAAGCAGCAGGAGCAGACCCAGGATCGTCAGCGTGGTCTCCGACGCACCGGCGGCCGCGGCGGAGACCCCCGCGAAGCTCACCGTGCCGAAGGTGGCGAAGAGCATCGAGGCGGCGAGGATCATGCCGACGTCGCCGACCCGGTTGACCACGAAGGCCTTCTTGGCCGCGACAGCCGCCGACGTCTTGTGCTGCCAGAAGCCGATCAAGAGGTACGACGCGAGGCCGACGCCCTCCCAGCCGAGGAACAGTCCGAGGTAGTTGTCGGACAGCACCAGCACCAGCATCGCGGCGACGAAGAGGTTCAGGTAGCCGAAGAACCGCGCCCGCCGCTCGTCGTGCTCCATGTAGCCGATGGAGTAGACGTGGATCAGCGCGCCGACACCGGTGATCAGCAGCACGAACAACGCCGAGAGGGGGTCGAACAGCAGCGCCAGGTCGACGGTGAAGTCACCGGCGGTGAACCACGTCCACAGGTGCTGGCCCACCTGCCGCTCGTCCTCCTCGCGCCCGAGCAGGGCGAAGAACCCCAGCAGGCCGATGACGAACGACCCCGCGACGGTGGCGGTGCCGAGCAGGTGCGCCCACCCCGACGTACGCCGGTTGCCGAGCACGAGGATGATCGCGGCGCCCAATGCGGGCAGCGCGATGATCAGCCACAGCAGGGACAGCACGCCGTCGCCCTCGACGGGAGCGACGACGGGGATCGTCCCGCCGCCTTCGGTGAAGAGATTCATCAGTTTGGCTCCGCCCTCAGTACTTCAGCAGGCTCGCGTCGTCGACCGAGGCCGAGCGACGGGTGCGGAAGATGGTCATGATGATCGCGAGTCCGACGACGACCTCGGCGGCAGCCACGACCATGACGAAGAACGCCACCACCTGGCCGTCGACGTTGCCGTGCGCCCGGGCGAAGGAGACCAGCGCCAGGTTGGAGGCGTTGAGCATCAGCTCGACGCACATGAAGACGACGAGCGCGTTGCGACGGACGAGGACGCCGACGGCGCCGATCGTGAACAGGATCGCGGAGAGCGCGACGAAGGGCTCGACGCTCATGCCTGGTCCTCCGTTGCCTCGTCGGCGCCAGCGGCGTCGTCCTCGGACAGGGTGTCGGGGCGGTCTTCGGTGCCGGCCTGGATGTGCTGGATGTCGTCGGCGAGCTCAGGTGCGGACCGCACCGTGCCGCGAGCGACCAGCAGGCTCGGCACCGAGTCGGGTGCGGGCGTGCCGTCGGGCAGAAGCGCCGGGGTGTCCACCGCGTTGTGCCGCGCGAACACTCCCGGTGGTGGCAGCGGACCCAGGGGACGACCGGACTCGACGTACTGACGCATCCGCTGCTTGGCCAGCTCGGCCTGCCCCATCCGCTTGTGGGTGCGCTCGCGGTGAGCGAGCAGCATCGCGCCCAAGGCGGCGGTGATGAGCAGTGCGGCGGTGGCTTCGAAGGCGATGACGTAGCGCGTGAACAGCACCTGCGCCAGGCCCTCGATGTTGCCGCCGGAGTTGGCCTCATGCAGGCCCACGGCGCCGCCGGTCCACGCCTGGGCGACGCCCAGCACGAGCAGCGCGCCGAAGAGGATGCCGACGATCCAGGCCAGTGGCCTCTGCCCCCGGATCGTCTCCACAGTCGAGTCGGAGGCGTCGACGCCGACCATCATGACGACGAACAGGAACAGCATCAGGATCGCGCCGGTGTAGACGATGATCTGCACCGCGAAGAGGAACGGCGCCTCCTGCACGAGGTAGAGCACCGACAGGCTGATCATCACGAACGCCAACAGCAGCGCGGCGTGCACGGCCTTGCGCACGAACAGGATGCCGAGCGCCGCCAGCACCATCAGCGGCGCCAGGAGCCAGAACGCGGTCACCGTTCGCCCCCGCTCTGACCGTAGGCACCGCGGTAGTAGTCGCCGTCGTCGTCACCAAGACGCATCGGGTGCGGCGGCTGCTCCATGCCCGGCAGCAGCGGAGCCAGCAGATCCTGCTTCTCGTAGATGAGGTCGGCGCGGTTGTCGTCGGCGAGCTCGTACTCGTTGGTCATCGTCAGCGCCCGGGTGGGGCAGGCCTCGATGCACAGGCCGCACAGGATGCAACGCAGGTAGTTGATCTGGTAGACGCGGCCGTAGCGCTCGCCCGGGGAGAACCGCTCGTCCGGGGTGTTGGAGGCGCCCTCGACGTAGATCGCGTCGGCCGGACAGGCCCAGGCGCACAGCTCGCAGCCGATGCACTTCTCCAGACCGTCGGGCCAGCGGTTCAGCTGGTGCCGGCCGTGGAAGCGTGGCGCCGTGGGCTTCTTGACCTTGGGGTAGTCCTCGGTGACCACCTTGCGGAAGATCGTCCGGAAGGTGACCCCGAACCCCGCGATCGGATCCCAGAACTGCTCTTTGAGGGTCGGCATCACGTCTCCTGTGTCGGGGTGACGGTAGTGGTCTGCGTGCCCATCCCGGCGCCGGCCCCGCTCGGCACCTGACCGGGCAGCGGGGGCACGGGGTAGCCGCCGGCGAAGGCGTCGAACTCGGTGTCGGCATCGGGCTGGGCCGCAGCGTCCGCGTCGGCTTCGTCGTCGTCGCCGCCGACGAAGAAGAGCACCAGCAGCAGGACGGCGATCACGCCGATCGCGGCCAGCAGGTAGGAGCGGTCGATGCCGCCCTCCAGCGTGATCACGCGGATGCCGGCCACGGCGACGATCCACGCGAGCGCGATCGGGATGAGGCGCTTCCAGCCGAACTCCATGAACTGGTCGTAGCGCATCCGCGGCAGCGTGCCGCGCAGCCAGACGAACATGGAGATGAAGAGGAGAACCTTGCCCAGGAACCACAGCACCGGCCAGTAGCCCTCATTCGCGCCGTCCCAGATGCTGATCGGCCACGGCGCGCGCCAGCCGCCGAGGAACAGCGTCGCCGCGACCGCGGAGACCGTGGCCATGTTGATGTACTCGGCGAGGAAGAACATGGCGAACTTCATGCCGGAGTACTCGGTGTGGAAGCCTCCGACGAGCTCGCCTTCGGCCTCGGGCAGGTCGAAGGGTGCGCGGTTGGTCTCGCCGACCATCGCGATCACGTAGATGACGAACGACGGCACCAGGATGAAGGCGTACCAGATGTCGCTCTGAGCGGCGACGATCTCCGAGGTGGAGACCGAACCGGCGTACATGAAGACCGCGACCAGCGCGAGACCCATCGCGACCTCGTAGGAGATCATCTGCGCCGAGGAGCGCATGCCGCCGAGCAGGGAGTACGTCGACCCCGACGACCAGCCCGCGAGGACGACGCCGTAGATGCCGATCGAGGCGACCGCGAGGATGAACAGCACCGCGACCGGCATGTCGGTCAGCTGCAGCGGGGTGACGATGTCGGTGAACGGGATGCGAACCTCCGGGCCGAACGGGATGACCGCCCATGCCACGAACGCCGGGATCACCATGATGATCGGCGCGATCAGGAAGACGACCTTGTCGGCCGCCTTGGGGATGATGTCCTCCTTGAACATCAGCTTCGCGCCGTCGGAGAGGCTCTGCAGGAGTCCGAAGGGGCCGTTCTTGTTCGGGCCGATGCGGTGCTGCATGCGTCCCACGAGGCGGCGTTCGAACCAGATGTTGAACAGCGTCAGCAGGACCAGGAAGACGAAGATCAGGACGGCCTTGAGGACCGTGACCCACATCGGGTCCTGACCGAAGACATCCAGGTTGTGCTGGACGAGCTGCGAGGACACCATCATCGGACTCCCTCTGTCGCGTCCGCCGACCCCACCGTCGATGGGGCGGCCATCGTCACCGCGCCTACTCGAACGGTCCCGCCGGAGCGCACCCCCAGGTCGCGCCCGAAGTTCACCCCGCCGGAGGCGTCCGGCGCCCACACCACGTGGTCGGGGATCTCGGCCACCTCGACGGGCAGCGTCACCGCACCCCGGTCGGTGGCGATCTCGACGGCGCCGCCTTCGGTCAGGCCGAGGCGCTGGAACGTCGCCGTGCTGACCAGGGCGGTGGGGACCGGGCCGGTGGCGCGGTAGGCCGCGTCGCCGTCCTGCATCGGGCCGTCGGAAATCATCGGCTTCCACGTGGCCAGGACCATCGAACCGTCGGCCGGCCGCTGACCGGGGCGAGCGGCGTACGCCGGATCGTCGAGCCGAGCGCCGTCCCAGCCGGTGAACTCGTCGAGCTCTGCGGCAGCGGCCTCGGGGGTGCGGAACCCCAGCGGGCGTTCCATCGCCTCGGCGATGCCGGCAAGGACGCGCACGTCGGGCAGCGCGTTGCTCATCTCGAGCACCTTGCCGAACGGACGGACCCGGCCCTCCCAGTTGACGAAGCTGCCGGACTTCTCGGCGGCCGCGGCCACCGGGAGTACGACGTCGGCGTGCTCGGTGACCAGGCTGGCGCGCAGCTCGAGGCTGACCAGGAAGCCGACCGCCGACAGCGCCTCGAGCGCGGCTGCCGGGTCGGTGAGGTCGTCGGTCTGCACGCCCGCCACGACCAGTCCACCGAGGGCCCCGGTGGCGGCCGCGGCCAGGATCCCGTCGGTGTCGCGACCGGGCTCGGTCGGGACGTCGGCGCCCCACACCGCACCGACATCGACCCGGGCTCCGGCGTCGGAGACAGGGCGTCC
>JBHWSH010000397.1:0-8972 GCA_043427135.1 Marmoricola sp.
CCAGAGGTCGCAGGTTCAAATCCTGCCCCCGCTACTCATGTGAAGCGGCCCTCATAGTTTTTTGTGAGGGCCGCTCGTCTTTGCGCCACTACCCCGCGGGATGGTGGCTATCCCTCGACCCTCGCGACAAAGCTAGGCGGTGTCGGCCGGCGTCTCATGGTCCAGCGGGCAGTGGTTGAACTGCAGGGGTCAGGGGGCGGTCGTCCGCGGACGGACCACGAGATAGTCAGGTCCGAGGTTTGACTCCGCGAGCCCTTCTTGGCGGCGTATGACCAGCGGCACGCCCTCGGGCTCCACCCGGACGAAGCGGATTCCGTCCTTGGTCTCGACCTCGAGGTCCCAGCCAGCGAACCGCGGGGCCGCGGTTACAACTCCTTGGGCACTCAACTCCGCCTCGACTACGGACCTGGCCAGGTCCCAGGCTTTCACCTGTGCCTGCGGTGCAGTGCCGCGCACATAGGCGACGGCGAGGATCTCCGCCTCGACCGGCCCCGTGGCCAGATTCAGGGCTTGTTCGACAGCGCGCTCCGCCACAGTGAGCTCGTCGCTGGTTGGGTCACCCCCCGGAGGAAGGTCGCTGAACCCGGCAGGGTCAGCCTCCTGGGTCGCCTCGTCGTGCACGGCCACGGTCACGAAGCGGTCGAGACCCTCGCTGGACAAGCACATCGACACCAGCACGTGGTCGGCCGCGGCGCGCTCATCCTCCAAGACGACTCCGCGCCGCAGCAGTGCATTGTGGTCCTCGAGCACGACCGACGTCAGCGAGTGGACCAACGGATGACCTGGTGAGATGAGCTCCGGAAAAGGTCCGTCTAGTGAAGGGTGCGCCACGCGCTCGAAGGTGAGTGCGTCGTAGCGCGCGGCGACCGTGCCGGGCTCGTGGTCGCGCACGCGCGCGGGCACGTGGGCTGCCGACCAGTAGCGGCCTACCGGCCGCAGCTCACCTCGCAGGTGAGACATGGCTACGCCCACGAAGTCGCGCACGACGGTGGGCTGCAGCGAGCGTGCCGTCGCCTGGGTCATCTGGACGCGCAACGACCTGATGTCCTCTTCTGTCAGTGAACTGACCGACCTCTCCCGCTGAGCGACCGCCTCACGCAGGTCGGCCTCGAGACGAACGCCCATGTCGTGAACCGAGTCGGCGTCGGTGCCACCCCGAATCGCGTGGGTGAGGAGCTGGGTGAGACTGGCGTCGGTCAGCACGTCGCCGAGCACGTCGAACACCCGGTCGCCCAAAGCGTCGCGCTGTCGCTCGAGCTTCTCCAACAACGTCCTGAACACTTCGCCTTCGCGGGTGTCGACAGCGACGAGGTTCCACAGGTGACAGGTGTGGCGCTGGCCGATGCGGTGGATGCGACCGAAGCGCTGCTCCAGTCGGTTGGGGTTCCACGGGATGTCGTAGTTGACCATCAGGTGCGCCACTTGGAGGTTCACCCCCTCGCCCGCAGCGTCGGTCGCGAGCAGGATCGAGCTGCTGGGGTCCTGCGTGAAACGGATCTGCGCCAAACGACGGTCTGGTCTGCTGGTGGCGCCATGGATCGACTCCACCGCGACGGATGCACCAAGCGTCTCGCGCAGCCGGTCCTCGAGGTACTCCAACGTGTCGCGGTGCTCGGTAAAGATGATGATCTTGCGCCGCCCGCCCTCGTCGTCGTACATCTCGTCGCTCTGGAGGAGCGCGGCGAGTGCCTCCCACTTGGCGTCGAGTCCGGCCGAGCGGACCCGTTCCGCTTTGCTGACCAACCGGTCCAAGATCGCGACCTCCACCTCGAGCTCTGCGAGCGTCCGGGCGGTCGTGGCGACGCTGGCGGCATCGTCCTCGTGGGCGGACAGTTCGGCCGCCGTCCAGTCGTCCTCTGGGTCCGGTGCACGGAGTCCGAGGCTCGCGGCGAGTGTCTGAGCAAGTCGAGTGTCAGCCGTCTGCATGCGGTCAGCCTCCGCGCGAAGGCGGTCACGCCGTCGCGTGAGGGAGCGCAGGATCGCTTCGGGCGACGAGGCGAGACGTCGCTGGAGGACGAGTAGCGCGAACCCGATTGTCCGGGTTTCCTCGCCCGTCACCTTGTTCATCTCCTCGCGGACGTACTCAGTGACGTCCTCGTAAAGGTCGCGCTCGAGGCCGGACAGGCGATACCCGACCGTCGAAGCCTTCCGGGGCGGAAACAGCGGGGTGCCGTCCGCGTGTACCAACTGCTCTTTGACCAAACGACGCATCAGACCGGCATCACCGAGGTCCACCCTTGCGGCCTCGGTGAGCCCCTCGTCTAGCAACGAGAGGAAAAGGCGGAAATCGGCCTCCTTGCCGTTGTGCGGGGTCGCCGTCATTAGCAGCAGTCCAGGACACTGGTCACGGAGCTGTTCGCCGAACTCGAACCGTTTGGACTTCAGAACTTTGCTGCCCCAGTAGCGCGCGGTCAGCTTGTGTGCCTCGTCCACGATAGCCAGGTCGTACGATGACTGGCTCAGCTGATCGCGTAGCCGCTTGCTGCGCGCGAATTGGTCCAGCCGCACGATCACCTGAGGGAGCTCCGCGAACGCGTCGCCTTCCGCCGTGGCGTGCACGGCTGCGTCGAAGACCTCAAACCGCAGTCCGAACTTCTCCAACAGTTCGTCCTGCCACTGCTCGGTCAGGCTTCCCGGCACGACGATCAGGCACCGTCGCACCCACCCCCGCGCCATCGCTTCCTTGAGGAAGAGTCCGGCCATGACGGTCTTGCCGGCTCCAGGGTCGTCAGCCAGCAGGAAGCGCTGCGGGTGCTTGCGTAGCAGGTGGTGGTAGACAGCTTGTACCTGGTGGGGGAGCGGTTCGACGTTGGCCGTGGTGAGGGCCAGGAGTGGGTTGAGCTGGTGCGCGTGGGCCAGGCGGAGCGCATCGGCCGCGAGGCGGTACAGCGCAGGGTCCGCATCCAAAGTGAGGTCGTCCGAGCTCACGATCGTGAGGGCATGCACCTGCTCCCGGCTAAGCATGCTCGACCCGCGGACGCCGTACTCGTCGCGCCACGTGGCGAACACCTGCTCGCCGACAGGGTTGACCGCGACGATCTCGACAGGCTCACCGTCAATCAGGCCAAACACCTGGACCCCGGGGGCCAGCTCTGAGTGCCACGACACCTCGTCCTCCGATCGCAGGTGATTCGCTGCGCGCTCAGGGTAACGATTGGTAGACATGGGAGCAGATCGATGGCGACCAACGGGGGTCCTGTGGCACGTGTGATGGTGGTGCACGGAGTGCGGCTCGGTCGGGCATGGACCGACCTCGGTCCTGAGCTGGGGGAGCGGCTGCGCACCTGGTCCCAGGAGCTTCTCGCCGAGGCGGCTGTAGCCGCACGACGCTCCGAAGTGGACTTGCTCGTGTTCCTGGGTGACCTCTTTGATCGGAGCACCGTCACCCCGGCGATGGTGGAGTACGCCGCCGCAGTGTTCGAGTCCCTCCACCTGCCGGTGTCCATCCTTCCCGGCCGGGCCGACTGGTTCGACCATGCGTCGCCCTACGCCCACGTCAGATTCCCCGCCAACGTCACCGTGGTCACCTCCGCGAAGCCGGTCCGTCTCGGGCTGGGGGACGTGCTCTTCGGCAGTGCGTGGACCGGACCGTCCGAGCTTTGGACCGTTTCCATGCAGCAGGTCGACCCGGCGATCCCGCGATTGATCCTCCGAGCAGACGTCGACGACCCGGCGGGCGCGGCCGCTCGGCTGGCGGGCTCGACACACATGGTCACCACTTCCGACGACTTCAACGGCGACGCATTCCAGGTTGGCCCGACGCTTCTCCGGCCGGTGTGCGCAGTGGGTGAGCCTGGACCCGCCCTGATCCTCTCGGTGGACCCCGAAGGGACGCTTACGACAGAGCCGATTTCGCTCGGGTCGTGCCTCGTCCGGACCAGGCAAGTCGACGTCACCGGTCTGGACGAGGGACAGTTGTACGACGCGGTGGTGGCTGCAGCCGAAGGCGAACCGACCGTCGTCCGCGTGGTCGGAGCGCTGAGGGCAGATGTCCTCCCTCCGAGTCTTCACCCCATAGCGTTCCCACCCGCAGTGAGGGTGGACGAGTCCGCCCTGACCTATGCCGATCCAGGCGTCGACGAGGCCGAACGGACGACGCGTGGCGAGTTCCTCCGCGCCATAGGCGACCGAGCCCTGTCCCCGAGGCAGAGGCACATCGCCACCGCGTTGGGCCTCCAGGCCCTCGAGAAGGCGGAGGCCTGACGCATGCGCATCGTGGAAGTCCATGCCGACGCTTTCGGCCCGCTGCGGATGCAGAGTCTCCCGCTTGCGCCCGGACTTACGGTGGTCCACGGACCCAACGAGGCCGGCAAGTCCTCCTGGTTTGCTGCGATTTATGCGGGACTCGCAGGCCGTCGCCGCGCGCGTGGACGTGGCACGCAGGCGCAAGCGCAGTTCGCGGCCCGACACCGGCCTTGGTCTGGCTCGCAGTGGACCGTAGGGATGACTTTGACCCTGGACGACGGCACGTCACTCGGACTGAAGCACGACCTTCGCAAGGGAGAGAGCCGTGTCGTCGACGCGACGACCGGTCGTGCGCTCGGCATAGACGCCCTCGAACGCCGCTTGGGCAGGCCCCTGACCACGGACGGTGGGCTGGACGGTGCTCGGATCCTCGGCCTCCATCGCGACGCTGCGCGAGCGACCATCTTCGTCGGCCAGGCCGACGTCCTCCGGGTGCTGCACGATGCCGGCGAGCTGCAGGAGCTGCTTGAGCGTGTCGCGACAACCGAGACTGCCGACGTGACCGCAGAAGCCGCCCTTCGGTGGCTGAGCAATGTTCGGTCCGAACGCGTCGGCGTGCCGAACGTCGGAATGAAGCCGCTGCGTGCACGCACGCTAGCGCTGGGGTCCGCGCGGGAGGCGGCTGTGCGCGCCCGCGACCTGCACGCTCAACTAGCCGCCGTCCTGGAGGAGGCACACCAGACGGACCAGACGCTTCGACGGGTGAGCGAGCGACTGGCAGAGCTCGAGCGCCTGCAAGCTTGGTCCGCGGCGATCGACCTCCAGCAGCGCGTCGACCGGGCACGGACGCTGTTCCGCGCCGCAGAGGACGATGGGGTCGAGCCCGCCGACGACGCGGTGGTGACCCGAGCGAGAATGGCGCTGGCAGCCCTTCGCGAGCGTGGTCCTCGTCCCTCTTTGCCGGAAGGCGAGGATGCGGCTGCCATCAGGCAGATCATCGCCGACCTGCCCGCCCCTCCCGCCGGCGACCTTGAGCCGCGTCCTGCAGTGAGCAACGCGCGCGATGCCCTTGCCGCCGCCGAGGCGGCGGTCGCCACGCACTCCTCCGCCCAGCCGACGCCACCGTCCGAGCTCGGGCCGGACCTCGACGCCGATGAACTCCGCGACCTGGCAACCTGTCTGGAAGAGCCTGTCCTCGAGGTCGATGCCGCACTGGAGGAGCAGTTGGCGGTGGAGAAGCGTCAGCACGAGGCAGCTTTGTCTGACTACCAGGACGCACTCGCAGCACAGCAGTTGCTGATCGAGCAGCAGGCACAGGCGCAGCGCGACTACGAGACGAGGTGGGCGCAGTTCGAAGAGGAGCAAGACACGTTCGTCCAGCGTCGAACGAACTACGAGAACCAAGTCAAAGCCGCGAGGGAGGAGGACGTACGCCGCGCAGCTGAGGCCGCTCGTGCGCGTCGGACCGCGACTCTCCTGATCGGTGGAGCTGGCGTGTTCTTCTTGACGGCGATCGTGCTCGTAGGACTCGGCCTCGCGGTGCCGGGCGCCGTCCTAGCCGCCATCGCCGTACTGGCCGTCGGCGCAGGGTTGGTCAGGCGAGGACAGGTCACCACCAACTCACCGGCGGCGCGTTTTGAGCCGCCGGTTGCACCGGTGCCGCCGGAGGCGGTCCGCTTCGACGCTCCCCAGCCGGTCGTCCGCCCTGAGCTGCCCGAGCGTGTGCGGGAGATGGAGGCCCAGCTCGCGGCCCGTGCTGCCGCGATGACGCATGCCGAGACTCGGCGAGCTCAAGCAGTGCGGCGCCTAGGTGAGCTCGGTCTCGGCACCAACCCTGTCGAGCTCCGTCAACTGGCGCGGGCGCTGGACGACGCTGCCGACGCCGCCGTACGCCTGGAGCGTCACGAGACGAAGCGGATCGAGCTCGAACGCGCACGCCTGCACGCCGCGCGGACACTTGCGGCCGAACTCGGTGCGACTGACCTCGATCTGTCCACCGCGCAGGCCAGGATGGAGCTGGTCACCCTCTTCGACGAGTACGTCGAGGGTTGCCGCACCCGAGCACGGCAGGCCGCAGAAGCAGCTAGACGAGCGGACCTCGAACAGGCCTTGGCTCAGCGGACCGAGCTCGAGCAGGCGCATGCCCGGGCAATCGAGGACTGGGAGGGTCGCGAGCAGGCAGTGGACGAGCTCGTCCGGGCACTGCGAAGTGCTGAGGCCGATCCCGCAGACGCCGCTGAGTGGCTGCACCGATGGCTGGAGGAGCAGGAGGTGCATCGAGAACAGGCCGCCCGTCGGGAAAAGAGCCGTGCCGCGCTCAACGAGATCCTGGACGGACGCACCTTCTCCGACTTCGAACAGGAAGCAGTCGCGGCGAGGCCGGAGGGTCCCGCGCCCGACGTGATCCCCGCCGACCTCAATAGTCAACTCGAGCGCTTGCGGCACCAGCACGAGCGGCTCCTCGATCAGAGCGGGAGCCTGCGGGGGCAGCAGAGCCAGCTGGTCGCCGACATGCCGTCCCTCGCCGCAGCATTGGAGACGGAGTCGGACGCGGAGGCGAGCCTGGCAGTGGTCGAGGAGCTTGCCGCGGGTCTAGAGGTGGCGACTGCCGAGCTCGAGCGCGCCAAGGAACGCACTCACGCGTCAGTCGCGCCCGCCCTCGAAAGCTCGCTGCGACCCTGGGTTCCGGCCGTCACCCGAGGGCGCTATCTAGACGTAGCCATCAACCCAGCCGACCTGACCATGACTGTCACGGACCAGAGCGGGATCACCCGGGACGCGCACCTGCTCAGCCACGGCACGACCGAGCAGCTCTATCTCCTGCTCCGGATTGCGCTGGCACGACATCTCGCCAGCGTCGACGAGACCGCGCCTCTGGTGCTCGACGACGTGACGGTTCAGTCGGACGCCATCCGGACCCGTGCCGTGCTGGACCTCCTCCACGTCGTGAGCCGTGATCGCCAGGTCGTGTTGTTCTCCCAGGAGGACGAGGTGGTCGCTTGGGCACGTGAGTTCCTCACAGAGCCCCAGGACCGGCTGGTCAGCCTGCCCGACCCAGTCCAGTAGCTGCAGGTGGGCGGCTGGCACCCGGACGGATTCGACCTCGGCCATGCACGCGCCGCGGCTCGGCAGGTTCAGAGGCCGAGGTCGGTGAGCCCGGGGTGGTCGGCCGGTCGGGGCCCGGGGGCGTCCCAGCGGAACTTCCGGTCCGCCTCGGCGATCGGGAGGTCGTTGATGCTGGCGTGGCGGTGCGCCATCAGCCCGTTGGCGTCGAACTGCCAGTTCTCGTTGCCGTAGGAGCGGAACCAGTTGCCGGAGTCGTCGTGCCACTCGTAGGCGAACCGGACCGCGATCCGGTCGTCGCCGAAGGCCCAGATCTCCTTGATCAACCGGTAGTCGAGCTCACGCGCCCACTTGCGGGTGAGGAACTCGACGATGGCGTCGCGACCAGTGAAGAACTCCGCGCGGTTGCGCCAGCGGCTGTCGACGGTGTACGCGCCGGCGACCCGTCCGGGGTCGCGCGTGTTCCAGGCGTCCTCGGCGGCGCGCACCTTCTTGACGGCTGAGTCGCGATCGAACGGTGGCACGGGCGGGCGGGTTTCCATGCTGCCTCCTGGCTGACGGGCACGGCCGGTGCTTCGCATCGTGCCACCGCCGCCGGCCGGAGGCGACTGGCGACTGTGACCTCCGACATACGCTGTCCGAATGGCTTCTGAATCGAACGACGACCAGACGACCGCGGCGGACCGGGCGCGCACGCTCGCTGCCCTGCATGCAGCGCCGGAGATCCTTCGCGTGGTGAACGTGTGGGATGTCGTCTCCGCCAAGGCGATCCTCGACCTGCCGCAGACGAAGGCGCTGGCCACGGCGGGGCATTCGATCGCTGCCACCTACGGCTACAAGGACGGGACGATCCCGCTCGAGCTCACGCTCGACATGGTCGGCCGCATCGTCGACGCGGCCGGCGAGGTGCCGGTCTCCGCGGACCTCGACGACGGCTACGAGGACCCGGGCGAGACGACGCGGCGTGCGATCGGCGTCGGCATCGTCGGGGCCAACGTCGAGGACCGGCTGCGTCCGGTCGCCGAGTCCGCGGAGCGGGTGGCGGCCGTCATCGCTGCCGGCGAGGCCGAGGGCGTGCCGTTCGTACTCAACGCCCGCACGGACGCGTTCGTCCGCGCCAAGGACCGGCCGGTCGAGGAGTCCATCGCCGACGCGATCGAGCGCGGGCGCGCCTACCTCGACGCCGGCGCCGACCTGGTCTTCGTCCCGGGCGTGCTCGATGCCGACGTCACCAGGCAGCTGGTCGAGGGCCTGGGGGAGCGCAAGCTCAGCGTCATCGGTCTGCCCGGAGCCCTGACGGCCGCCGAGTACGAGTCCCTCGGCGTCGCCCGCATCTCCTACGGACCGACCACGCAGCGGGTCGCGCTCACCGCGCTCCAGGACGTGGCCAAGGACCTGTACGCCGACGGGGTCATTCCCGAGTCCACCCGCGCGCTCAACTGACGCCGCCCGGCGTACGACAGCAGGAGGGGAAGTCATGGCCGAGGACCCGGTCGAGGCCGGCCAGCCCGCGACGCGCGACGCGACCCGGTCGTACGACGGCGACGGGATCCGCGTGATTTGGGACGCCTCGCTGTGCATCCACACCGCGATCTGCCTCCAGCGACTGCCCCAGGTCTTCGACGTGAAGGCTCGGCCTTGGATCGACGCCACCGGAGCGGACGCCGAGACGATCGCCGCCACCGTGCGCGCCTGCCCGACCAGCGCCCTGCGCTACGAGGGGC
>JBHWSH010000398.1:0-10845 GCA_043427135.1 Marmoricola sp.
CCGTCGTCGGGCAGCTCGACCTGGTCGAGGATCTCGCCCAGGGCCGCCGCCGGCAGTCCGAAGGGCATCCAGCCGTCGCCGAGGTCGACCGCGCGTTGCAGCGACTTGAGCGTGCGCCCCCCGACCCACAGCGGGACGTGCGGTCGCGCGGCGTACGGCTCGACGACGAACCCCTCGAAGGAGTGGTGCGTCCCGGCGTACGACGGCTCGCGGCGTCCCCAGGCAGCGCGCAGGGCGCGCATGGCGTCGTCGGCACGGGCGCCGCGGCCCTTCCACGACGCGCCGAGGAGCTCGAACTCCTCCTCCAGAGAACCCACCCCGACGCCGAGCACGACCCGACCGCCGCTGAGGACGTCGAGGGTGCCGTAGGTCTTGGCGACCTGCAGCGGGTGGTGGTAGCCGAGCACCAGCACGGAGGTAGCGAGCCGGATCTGCGTGGTGCGGGCGGCGAGAAAGGACAGCGTCGCGACCGGGTCCCAGTACGTCGCGCCGCGCTCGGCCGCGATCGCCGCCGGCACGCCCACATGCTCGGAGCAGGTCAGGTGGTCGTAGCCCAGCTCGTCGGCGCGGGTGGCGATGCGCGCCAGGTCCGCCGGCCCGGCGTCGGCCTCCCAGGTCGAGAAGACCCCGGGGAGCTGGACCACGATCGGGGTGGACAGACCGATCCGCATCATTTCTCCAACCCCATCAGGCGCTGCATCATCTTGTGCGCTCCGAGCACGGCGCGGGCGCGGTCGGGCATGCTGCGCTTCTCGGCTGCGGTGGCGTTGCCACCGGCGACGCGCACAGGTCCGTGCGGCAGGTACGCGAGGCCTTCGCGCGCGACGTCCGCGGGCTCGGCGACGAGCATCCCGGGCACGTCGAAGTCGAGGCCGACGCGCTCCATGGCGGGCGTGCGGGTGACTCCCAGGACGAGCTCGAGGACGTGGACGTCGTACTCGCGAAGCTCGATCCAGAGGCTCTCGGCGAAGATGCGGCTGAACGCCTTGACGCCGCCGTACACCGAGTGCCGCACCGAACCCATGTAGCCCGCCAGCGAACCGACGAGGATGATGCCGCCGCGACGACGCTCGCGCATCGGCCGCCCGAAGTGCTGGGTCAGTGCCATCTGCGTGGTGATGTTGAGGTCGATGACGGATCGGAACGCGTCCAGGTCACCGTCGAGGAAGTCCTCGCTATGGGTGTTGGCCCCGGCGTTGTAGATCAGCAGACCGACCTCGACGTCCGCTGTCGCCTCGACGATCCTGTGCACGCTCTCGGCTTGGGTGAGGTCAAGGGCGAGCGTGCGGACCTCGACACCGAGCTCGCGGCATCGCGCCGCGGTGGCCTCGAGGGGCTCGGCCCGACGGGCGACCAGAACCAAATGCACGCCTGCCTCGGCGAGCATGCGGGCGAACTCCGCGCCCACCCCCTCCGAGCCGCCGGCGATGACCGCCCAGGGTCCGTACTGCGCGAGGTCCGGCAGGTCCGGCTCGGCTGTGGTCTCGTCCGTGTCGCCGGCGGCGCTGGCAGGTGCGGTGTCGCTCATCACGTCAGTGTCGTCCCTGCACGCTCAGCGAAGCCGGAAGCGTCCCGTACGACGGGATCGCTGCCTGTGCGAGCCACTACCCTGGACGGATGCCCGAGAGCGACACCAGCAGCGACGCAGCCGTCGAGATACCCGAGGAGCCGACGTTCGCCGATCTCGGCCTCGACAAGCGCGTCCTCAAGGCGCTGTCCGACGTCGGCTATGAGCGGCCCTCGCCGATCCAGGCCGCCACGATCCCACCCCTCCTCGAGGGCAGGCACGTGGTCGGTCTCGCGCAGACGGGCACCGGCAAGACCGCCGCCTTCGCCGTGCCGATCCTGTCGCGGCTCGACCCCAAGCAGAAGGCGCCGCAGGCGCTGGTCCTCGCGCCCACGCGCGAGCTGGCGCTCCAGGTCTCCGAGGCCTTCGAACGCTACGCCGCGCACATGCCCGGCGTCAGTGTGCTGCCCGTGTACGGCGGCCAGGGGTACGGCGTGCAACTGTCCGCGTTGCGTCGCGGCGTCCACATCATCGTCGGCACGCCCGGCCGGATCATGGACCACCTGGACAAGGGCACCCTCGACCTGACCCAGCTGCGCTTCCTCGTGCTCGACGAAGCCGACGAGATGCTGAAGATGGGGTTCGCCGAGGACGTCGAGACGATCCTGGCGGACACGCCGGAAGACAAGCACGTCGCGCTGTTCAGCGCCACGATGCCGTCGGCGATCAAGCGGATCGCGAAGAAGTACCTCAACGACGCCGTCGAGATCACCGTCGAGTCCAAGACGCAGACAGCTACGCGTGTCACCCAGCGCTACCTGGAGGTTTCGCATTTCCAGAAGCTCGACGCCCTCACACGCATCCTCGAGGTCGAGAACTTCGAGGGGATGATCGTCTTCGCTCGCACCAAGCAGGCCACCGAGCAGCTCGCCGAGCGGCTGCGTGCCCGTGGCTTCTCGGCGACCGCGATCAACGGCGACGTGCCGCAGGCGGTGCGCGAGCGCACGATCAACCAGCTGCGCGACGCCAAGCTCGACATCCTGGTGGCCACCGACGTCGCCGCTCGCGGACTCGACGTGGAGCGCGTCAGTCACGTCGTGAACTTCGACATCCCCACCGACACCGAGTCCTACGTGCACCGCATCGGTCGCACCGGCCGGGCCGGCCGCACCGGGGACGCGATCAGCTTCGTCACGCCGCGCGAGCGGCACCTGCTCCGCGCGATCGAGAAGGCGACCCGGCAGAAGCTGACCCTGGTGCCGCTGCCGTCGGTCGACGACGTCAACGAGACCCGCGTGGCCAAGTTCAACGAGGCGATCACCAAGGCGCTCGCCTCCGACCAGGTCAGCCGTTTCCGCGATCTCGTCTCTGAGTACGAACGTGAGCACAACGTGCCCGCCACCGACATCGCTGCCGCCTTGGCGGTGATGGCGCGTGACGGGGAGCCCCTGCTGCTCGAGCCCGAGCCTGAACCGGCGCGCAAGCCGCGCGAGCGACCCGACCGCGGACCGGTGCGCGACCGCGACTCGCGACCTGCCCGTCCCCGCAGGGGACAGAGCGACGTGCCGCTCGCGACGTACCGGATCGCGGTCGGCAAGCGACACAAGGTCGAGCCCCGGCAGATCGTCGGCGCGATCGCCAACGAGGGCAAGCTCAGCCGCGGGGACTTCGGCCACATCGACATCCGCGCCGACCACTCGCTGGTGGAGCTGCCCGCGTCGCTGTCGAGCGAGACCCTCTCGGCGCTGTCACGGACCCGCATCTCCGGCAAGCTGATCGGTCTCACCCCCACCGACACTCCCACGCGCGGTGAGCGGCCCGGGCGTGGGCCGCGGCAGCACGGGGACAAGAAGGGCTACCCCAAGAAGCGCTACGAGAGCTGAGCCGGCGGCCCGGCGGTCGAGCTTGCCGAGACCCCGGTCCGGCAAGCTCGATGAGCGGCGGTCGGTCAGTGTAGGAGCTGCTCCATCCGCGCGTAGCTGGTCTCCATGCCGTCGACCATGCCCGTGCCCAGGACGATCTCGCGCGTCTGCGCGTCGGCGTAGGTGACCACGATCGCCAACAGTGTGCCGGCCGCGACCGGGGTGAGGGTCAGCTCGTTGCGAGTGTCGGGGACGCCCTCGGGGATGCCGTCGCCGTACATCCGCTCGGTCGTCACGGAGCGATGCGGCGCAGCCACCTCCAAGACCTCGCCCGTCGATCCGAAGCTCGCTCCGGACTCGTCGTTGCGCCACACGTAGTGGAAGGTGCCGCCGACCTCGGCGGAGGTCTCGCAGGTCGGCATCGACCAGCCGTCGGGGCCGAGCAGCCATTGGCGGACCAGTTCGGCGTCGTGATGGGCTGCCCACACCTGCTCGACGCTGCCCCGAATTACGCGGGAGACACGCACCTGGGTCTCTCCCAGCAGCTGCGCGTGCGCCGGCCGCTCGGAGGCGAAGCTGCGCAGGTCGGCGAGCACGTCGTCGATCTGGCCCATGGCCTGGCGCATGCCTTCCTCCATGCCCATGGCGACGAGCTCCTGGACGTCAAGGCACCGCATTCGTTCGAGGTGCGTGACGGGTTCTGCCACCCCAACGGCACGCGCAGCACCGACCTGCCTTCCTTGTGGACGGCGGTGACGGGCATGACGGGGGAGTCCTCTCGGTGGTCTCAGGTGTCGTTCTTCTCGGCGAGAAGCGCGTCAAGGCGGCTGATCCGCTGGCGCCACAGCTGCTCGTAGGTGTCCAGCAGCTCCTGTGTCCGCTGGATGGTCGCGGGATTCCCCCGGACCAGACGCTCGCGGCCCTGCGATTCCTTGGTCACCAGGCCCGCCTTCTCCAGTACGGCGACGTGCTTCTGGACCGCTGCGAACGACATGTCGTAGTCCTGTGCCAACTGCGACACCGTCTGCTCGGCCATCAGGGTCCGGCGGACGATGTCGCGGCGGGTCGCATCGGCGAGAGCCCGGAAGATCCGGTCGACCTCGCTGTCACTGAGTTCTTGATCTACAACCATTTGGTTGCACGTTATTCCGGCTGCTCCGGCGGGTCGAGAGTCACCCGTGTCCTGACTGGTCCGGCCGTTCGAAGTCGGGCCTGTCCCGGCGGTCGAGCCTGTCGAGACCCCGGCGCGTGTCGAGTCGCGCGTGCCGACTCCGCTGGGGGAGCGGGTCGATCAGTGGAGCGTTTGACTCATCCCTTGCACCAAGTGCTCCACTGTTGAGCTGGGAAGCATGCAGGTCTCGACGACGTTGAGGATGCATGATCATCGAGGTCTACGCCGACGTCGTCTCCGAGCGCGCCTTTTTGGCGCTGCGTCAGTTGGCGGAGACTGCGCCCGCGCACGGATCGGATGATGGCTGGCAGGTGGTCTGGCGGCCTGTCCTGATCGACCCGACCGCCCCGAGCCCATCGACCGACCGCACCGACCCGTTCGCGGATGTGCCCGACCTGTCCGACCTCCTCGGTGCCGGCACCCAAGGGCCGGACGGGGGCGTCCACGAGATCGACGTCGCCTCCCTGACGGCGGGACCAGAGGTCGGGCCGAGGTTCCAGCCGCGCTGGCGGCCCAGCAGCTGGGCGGCGCACCGGATGATCACCGCTGCCCTCGACCGCGGTGCCGCCGTCCAGCACCAGGTGGTTCAGGAGTTCATGACCGCGCATTTCGAGGACGGTGCCGACATCAACGACGCGGAGTTCCTGCAGTCGGTGTCCCGCCGCTTCGACCTGCCCGCACCCGTGGCGCCCGACGGCGCGAGTGCTGCCTTGGCCTACATGGAGCCGGGGTACCTGCCGGACGACACGGTCGAGCGCGAGACGCGCGAGGCACTGCTCTTCGGGCAGGCGCTGGGAGTGACGGTGTCGCCGACCTTCGTGGTGCACGACCGCATCGTCTTCGTCGACGACGGTCCCTGGCCGGCGCGAGTGGGCGAGGTGCTCCAAGGGATCGCTGCGGACGCCGATGCCGAGAGATCGGTGCCTCCGGAGGTACGCCGGTTCCGCGCGGCCCGGGCGCTGCTGGAGCGACGCAACCCGAGCGGGTGCCTGTATCTCCTCGAGCCCTTGGACGACGAGTACGCCGGCGAGCGCGACTTCGAACTGCTGACGGCCCAGGCCCTCGCCGCCTCGGCCCGCCTGAGGCCTGCGCGGGACAAGTTCGCCGAGCTCCTGGAGTCCTCTCCCGACGACGCCTACCTGCACCTGATGCTCGGTCGAGTGCTGCGGCGTCTCAACGATCCCGCCGCGGCCCGGCACTTGACACTGGCCGCCGCGCTAGACCCCGAGTACGCCGACTGAGGACCGCTCAGGCGAGGAGGTTCTGGCTGTCCTCGAACGCCGGGTGCCGGCTGCCGACCTTGCGCGCGATCGCGAGGTGACCGCCGAGGTAGGCACCTGCACCTGACACCGCCGCACCAGCGAGCGCGAGCCGTCGGCCGCTGTCATGGCTTCCTCTGCGTCGCGCTGCCCACGACGTCGTGTAGAGGGCGAGGGCGACCGTGTTGGTCAGCGCGTGCACTAGCCCGACCCGCTTGTCGCGCTGCTCCGCCGCCGACCATTCGGCCCAGCCGGTCCACAGCGTCGGCGGGACGGCGAGAAGTCCCGTGCCGACGAGTCGCTGGGCCGCTCGTGCCGACGCACGGCCGTCGACCACGTCGAGCACGGTCGCGGAGGTCCAGGTGCCGATCACCAGGTCGGTGAGGAGCGGATGCAGGGCGTGTCCGAGCCACTCGCCCCGCAGGAACCGTCCTCGCCGGCCGCTGCCGAATGCGGACTCGATGTGGGGTTCGAGGGACTGGATGGGCCCGTCGAGGACCGTCGTCTCCTCGAGCCTGCGGGTGAAGCCGATGATCGCCATCGGTTCATCGTGCGGGTACTTCGGCCTTGCGGTCAACGGCTCAGAGGCGCCGCATCGCCGTCACGGTGAGCGCGGGCTCGCCCAGCTCGTCGGTGGCGTCGAGGTCGACGGTCGCCTCGATCACCCAGTCGCGGTGTCCCTCAGGATCCTCGATCGTCTGCCGGACACGCCAGGTGCGCCGCTCGGTCTCCACGCTGAACAGCTCGGGTCCGCGCGCGTCTGCTCCGATGCCGATGGAGTCGTGCTCGGCGTAGTAGTCCTCCAGTGCCCGGTCCCAGGCGGCACGGTCCATGACCACCTCGCCGGGCGGCTCGGTGCGCTCGGCCTCGGCCAGCTCCAGTGCAGCCAGCGCGTCGACGTCGTCGCGGGCCGCCAGTTGCACGCGGCGGAACATCGCATTGCGGACCATCGTGCGCAGCACCCGCTGCTGCTGGGACAGGCTGCGCGGCGGGGGAGGTGGCTCTTCGGGTCGGTGCCGGTCCAGCACGTGCTCGGGGTCGGCGAGCGCCTCCCACTCGTCCAGCAGCGAGGAGTCCGTCTGCCGCACGGTCTCGCCCAGCCAGTCGGTGAGCTCCTCGAGCTCCGGGGTGCGGTAGTTGTCGGGCACGGTGTGCCGCAGCGTCCGGTAGGCGTCGCTGAGGTAGCGGAGCACCAAGCCCTCCGAGCGCGCCAGCCCGTAGCGGCTGACGAAGTCGGTGAACGACATCCCGTTCTCGTACATCTCCCGCACCACCGACTTCGGCTGCAGCGCGTCTTCCGGCAGCCACGGGTGCGTCTGCCGATAGGTCTCGTACGCCGGCGCGAGCAGTTCGGCGAGCGGCTGCGGCCAGGTGATCTGCTCGAGGCGCTCCATGCGCTCCTCGTACTCGATGCCGTCGGCCTTCATCTCGGCGACGGCCTCGCCCTTGGCGGAGTTCTGCTGCGCCCACAGGATCTGCCGTGGCGACTCCAGCACGGACTCGACGACCGAGACGATGTCGAGAGTGTGGTCGGACGACTCCGGGTCGAGCAGATCGAGGGCGGCCAGGGCGAAGTGAGCGAGTGGCTGATTGAGCGCGAAGTCGGGCGGCAGGTCGACGGTGAGGACGTAGCGCTGGCCGAACTCGTCGGGATGCTCGAGCCGGGTCAGCACTCCCGAGGCGAGCAGCGAGCGGGCAAGTTGCACGGCCCGCCGGATGAGGCGGTTCTGGCTGCGTCGCTCCTCGTGGTTGTCACGGAGCAGCCGCCGCATCACGGGGAACGCGTCGGTCTCGCGCGCCACCACGTTGAGCAGCATCGAGTTGTCGATCTTCATCCGCGACTGCAGCGTCTCCGGCGTACCGTTCACGAGCTTGTCGAAGGTCTGCTCGCTCCACACGATCGCGCCCTCGGGTGGCTTGGTGCGCTGGACCTTCTTGAGCTTCTTCGGGTCGTCGCCGGCCTTCTTGATCCGGCGCTCGTTCTCGATGACGTGCTCGGGGGCCTGCACCACGACGTACCCGATGGTGTCGTAGCCCGCCCTGCCGGCCCGGCCGGCGATCTGCATGAACTCGCGGATCCGGATGATCCGCTGTCGGGTGCCGTCGAACTTCGCCAGCCCGGTGAAGAGCACGGTGCGGATCGGCACGTTGATGCCGACGCCGAGGGTGTCGGTGCCGCAGATGACCTTGAGCAATCCCTTCTGCGCGAGCTGCTCGACGAGACGGCGGTATTTCGGCAGCATGCCCGCGTGGTGCACGCCGATGCCGTTGCGCACCAGCGTCGAGAGGGTGCGGCCGAAACCGGCGCTGAACCTGAAGTCCCCGAGCGCGTCGGCGATGCGGTCCTTCTCCTCGCGCGACAGCTTGACGGCGCTCCGCAGGGAGTTGGCGTGCTCTGCTGCGGCCGCCTGGGTGAAGTGCACGACGTACGCCGGCACCTGGTCGGCCTCCAGGAGCTCCTCGACCGTCTCGGCCAGCGGGGTGGTGGCCCACGTGAAGGTCAGCGGCACGGGTCGCTCGGCGTCGTCGACGACAGAAGTTTCGCGTCCCGTACGCCGGGTGAGGTCCTCGACGAACCGGTCGACGGTCCCCAACGTGGCCGACATCAACAGGAACTGCGCCTGCGGCAGCTCGATGAGTGGCACCTGCCACGCCCAACCGCGTTCGGGCTCGGAGTAGAAGTGGAACTCGTCCATGATGACCAGGCCGATGTCGGCCTCGGGCCCCTCGCGCAAGGCGACGTTGGCCAGCACCTCCGCGGTGCAGGCGATGATCGGGGCGTCGGCGTTGACCGATGCGTCTCCGGTGAGCATGCCGACGTTCTCGGGGCCGAAGATCTCGCACAGCGCGAAGAATTTCTCGCTCACCAGGGCTTTGATCGGCGCGGTGTAGAAGCTCACGCGGTCGGTCGCTAGCGCCGCGAAGTGCGCAGCGGTCGCCACCATCGACTTCCCCGAGCCGGTCGGAGTCGCGAGGATGACGTTGCTGCCGCTGAGCAGCTCGATGATCGCTTCGTCCTGGTGCGCGTAGAGCTGCAGGCCCTGGTCGGTGACCCAGCCGGCGAACTCCTCGTAGAGGCGGTCGGCGTCGGCCTCGCTCTGCTTCGGCACCCGGCGGTTCAGCGAACCGGGCTGGGAGGGCGGAGGAGAGTCGGTCATCGAGGGGCACGGTACCTGCATACGGTTGGCTCGCTGCGTGGCGGGAATCGTCCCAGCAGGCCTGGCTACGACGGGCGGGGGAGGATGAGCGATGGACCAGCTGCAGGAGTCTTTCGTCGATCCGCTGAGCAACCTGATCTGGAGCTATCTCCTGATCTACCTGCTCCTCGGTGTGGGCGTCTGGTTCACCCTGGCGAGCCGCTTCGTCCAGGTGCGGTTGTTCGGGGACATGCTGCGGGTGATCTGGGGGTCGCGCGCGGGCGCTGAGGGTGGGATCTCCTCGTTCCAGGCCTTTGCCGTCGGCATCGCGTCCCGGGTCGGGACGGGCAACATCGCAGGCGTGGCGATCGCCCTCACGCTCGGTGGCCCGGGCGCCATCTTCTGGATGTGGGTGGTTGCCGCGGTGGGGATGGCGACCGGGTTCGTGGAGGCGACGCTGGCGCAGATGTACAAGGTGCCGTCGCCCGACGGCAGCTACCGCGGCGGGCCGGCGTACTACATCGAGCGCGGCCTCGGCTCCCGCGCCGGCGGTGTCGTGTTCGCCGTGCTGCTCATCCTCACGTTCGGCTTTGTGTTCAACATGGTGCAGGCGAACACGATCAGCAGCGTGTTGGACGCCGGTCATGGCGTGGACGTCCGGATCAGCGCGATCGTGTTGGCGCTCCTGACCGCGCCGGTCGTGCTGGGCGGCGTACGCCGGATCGCGCGCGTCGCGGAGATGATCCTGCCGCTGTTCGCCCTCGGCTACGTGGTGCTCGCTGCGGTGATCGTGGTGCTGAATCTCGGCGAGGTGCCGCGTGTCTTCGAGGACATCCTGCGAGGGGCGTTCGGGCTGGACGAGGCGCTCGCCGGGACCGGCGGCGGCTTGGTCGCGGCGATGCTCAACGGCGCCAAGCGCGGACTGTTCTCCAACGAAGCCGGCATGGGCTCCGCACCCAACGCCGCTGCCACCGCCACCGTCCGGCACCCGGTGCAGCAGGGATTGATCCAGTCGCTCGGCGTGTTCGTCGACACGATGGTGATCGGCTCGGCGACGGCGTTCATGGTCCTCGTCGCCGGCCCGTCGGTGTATACCCCCGGGGTCACCGGCGAGGCGGAGGGGGCGGCACTCACCCAGGTCGCAGTCGCCGCCGCCCTGGGCGACTGGACCACGACGTTGATGACCGTGATCGTCTTCCTCTTCGCGTTCTCCTCGGTGTTGGGCAACTACTCCTACGCCGAGGTGAATCTGGACTTCCTCCGCGCCCGCCCGAGCGCACTGTTGACCTTCCGGCTCCTCGTGGTCGGCGCGGTCGCCCTGGGTGCGGTGGTGGCCCTGGAGCTGGTGTGGGCGCTCGCGGATGTGGCGATGGGACTCATGGCGATGGTCAACCTGGTGTCGATCCTGCTCCTCGGCAGGTGGGCGCTGGGCGCGCTGCGCGACTACACGCAGGGTAGGCGGCAGGACGAGTGGCCGCGGTTCCGCGGCGTCGACAACCCGCACCTGCCCGGCGACCTCGACAACGAGGTCTGGGGCCCGGGCACGGCTGTCCAGGGCGTCGCCGGTCGGTGAGGGAACCCTCCGACGCCGGGTCAGCCGGCCGACCGAGGGGACAGGTGGCGGCGCAGGAACGCGACCTGGTGCTGGACGGCCGCGTCGTGCCAGCGTCCGGTGTAGACGTCGAAGTGGTCGCAGGGATAGTGCCGGACCTCCGCGCGCGCCTTGAACGCCGCCTTCGCAGCGGCTTGGGGTGGCGCGCTGCGGTCCAGGTCCGCGATCTGCACCAGCACCGGCGTCTCGATGGCCGCGGCATCCTTGATCGGCCGGAACGACCCGAGCTCCGTGGTCAGCGAGGCGTCGACCTCGTTGCGCCACGTCGGCCCCGCGATGGCGGTGTAGCCCTACACC
>JBHWSH010000399.1:0-14152 GCA_043427135.1 Marmoricola sp.
GCGGTTTTGGTCCAGACGAAGACCTTGGGGTCTTCGTTCCAGGCTTTCACCCACTTACGGATGTCGGCTTCGAGGGCTTGGACGCTGCGGTGGTCGGAGCGTTGGAGCGGGCGGCATGACGTAGCCGAAGAATCGGCAAGGTTCAGCCACGATGAGTAGGTCGGCGTGAAGTGCAGCGTCACGCGGGGATGGCCATGTAGCCGGTCTTGATGATCGGGTGCTTGTGGTGCTGTAGTTGTCGCAGATCAGGTGGATGTCGAGGCCGTCGGGGACCTCGGCCTCGATCTTGGTCAGGAACATCTTGAACTCGGTCGCCCGGCGGCGTGCGGTGCAGGCTGCGGCGGCGCAGGCTGGAGATCACGGTTCCGTCGGCGACGTTCATCGCGGCAAACAGCGTGGTCGTGCCGTGCCAGACCTAATCGTGAGGCGACGCTCAACCATCCCGGGCGTTCATCGGGAACGCTGGCTGTGATCGCTGCAGCGCTGGGACCTGGGACTTCTCATCCACGCACAGCACCACCGCTGCCTCCGCGGGGGTATGGAGCCCGACCACGTCGTAAAGCATGTCGATGAACAGCGGGTCGTTGGACAACCTGAAGTGATCGACCCGATGCGGCTTGAGACCGAAGTCCTTCCAGATCTTCCCGATCGTGGTCTTCGACAGCCCGGTCCGCTGCGCCATCTTCGCCCGGCTCCAGCGCGTCGTGTTCGGGGGCGTGGACTCCAGCGTCGCCATGATCACAGCTCGACCTGGTCGACGTTGATCGTGCGGGGTCGGACTGGCTCCTCGTCCAGCAGGCCATCAAGGCGATGCTCGATGAAACGCCTGCGCCATTTCGAGACCGTGTTGGCCGAGTATCGCAGCTCCTCGGCCACCGTCTTGTTGTCATCGCCATCGGCACACCTCAACACGATCTACGAGCGCAGCACCAACGCCTGAGCCGACGTTACCGGACGGGCATCACGCGTCAACTGCTCGCGCTCTCCAGCGGTCAGGACCAACTCAGCTTTGGGGCGTCGTCCGGTACGAGCCATCCCCCGTCTTAAGACTTATCCGAAGGATTAGGTGCGCGACACTAGGGGAGTACGCCGCGCGGGCGGAAGGGGTCAGTCGTCCTCGTCGTCGAGGCGTGCCAGCCAGGTGGCGAGCCGCTCGACGGGCACCTCGAACTCTGGATTGAGGTCGACGAACTCTTGCAGGCGGTCGGCGAGCCAGGCGATGCCGACCTCCTCCTCGCCGCGTCGTTGCAGCAGCTCCTCGATGCCGCGGTCGGTGAAGTACATCTCAGGCGAAGGCCTCTCCCATGAGCGCCTTCTGCTCCTCGACGTGCCGGCTGTGCTGGCCCACCGCAGGCGAGGTCGACTCCGGACGCGACACGCGACGCACGGGCAACGGCAGCTGCTCGGCGTAGTGCATCGCGACATGGGGCCACGGGCCCATGTTGGCGGGCTCGTCCTGCACCCAGCGGATCTCCTCCAGGTGGGGATACTTCGCCAGCTCGGACTTGAGCTCCTCGATGGGCCGCGGGTAGAGCTGCTCGAGGCGGACGATCGCGGTCTGGAGGTCGTCGCCCTCGCGCTTCTTGCGCTCGACGACCAGATCCCAGGTGATCCGTCCCGAGCAGAGCAGCACCCGGCGCACCTTGTCCGGGTCGACTGCGTCGTCGCCGACGACCGGCCGGAACGTGCCGGAGGTGAAGTCCTCGGGTTGCGAGGCCGCCTCCTTGCGCTTGAGCATCGACTTGGGCGTGAAGATGATGAGCGGCCGGTGCTCTTCGCCCAGCGAGTGCTCGCGCAGCAGGTGGAAGTGGCTCGCCGGGGTAGACGGCTGCGCCACCACGAAGGCTTCGTCCGCCGCCATCGTGAGGAACCGTTCGATCCGTCCCGACGAGTGGTCGGGTCCCTGTCCCTCGTAGCCGTGCGGCAGCAGCAGCACGACCCCGGACTGCTGGCCCCACTTGGTCTGGCCGGAGACGATGTACTCGTCGATGACGGTCTGCGCGCCGTTGACGAAGTCGCCGAACTGCGCCTCCCACAGGACCAGCGCTTCGGGACGGGCGACGGAATAGCCGTACTCGAACCCGAGCGCGGCGTACTCCGAGAGCAACGAGTCGTAGACGTAGAACTTCGCCTGGTCCTCGCTGAGGTTGGACAGCGGGGTCCACTCGTCACCGTTGACGCGGTCGATCAGCGTGGCGAACCGTTGCACGAAGGTGCCGCGCCGGGAGTCCTGGCCGGCCAGACGCACCGGGCGGCCCTCCATGAGCAGCGAGCCCAGGGCGAGGATCTCGCCAGTGCCCCAGTCGATCGGCCCCTCGGTGATGGCGGCCGCCCGTCGCTGCAGCTGCGGCAGCACCTTGGGGTGGACGGTGAACCCCTCCGGGGCGGTGACGTGCGCGTCGGCGATCCGCTTCAGGACCTCTGGGGAGACCGCGGTGGTGGTGGTGACCGCGGGCTTCTCCGGGTACTCCGGGACGGTCAGCCACTCGTCTGGCTGGCGGTCGGCCTCGCGCACCTCCGCGAAGACGCGCTCCAGCTTCTGCTGGTAGTCGCGCAGGACCTGCTCTGCCTCCTCGATGGTGATGTCGCCGCGGCCGACCAGGGACTCGGTGTAGAGCTTGCGCACCGAGCGCTTCTGCTCGATCAGGTCGTACATCAACGGCTGGGTGTACGACGGGTCGTCGCCCTCGTTGTGACCGCGGCGGCGGTAGCAGACCAGGTCGATGACGACGTCCTTGTTGAACGCCTGGCGGTACTCGAAGGCGAGCCGGGCGACGCGGATGCAGGCCTCGGGGTCGTCGCCATTGACGTGGAAGATCGGCGCCTGCACCATCCGGGCGACGTCGGTGCTGTAGAGGGAGGACCGGGATGCGGACGGCGCGGTGGTGAAGCCGACCTGGTTGTTGACCACCACGTGGATGGTCCCGCCGGTGCGGTAGCCGCGCAGCTGGGAGAGGTTGAGGGTCTCCGCCACGACGCCCTGGCCGGCGAACGCGGCATCGCCGTGGACGAGCAGCGGCAGCACCGGGTAGTCCGAGCCGCGGTCCAGGACGTCCTGCTTGGCCCGGGCGATGCCCTCGAGGACCGGGTCGACGGCCTCCAGGTGAGAGGGGTTGGCCGCGACCGAGACGTTGATGGTTGCGCCACTGCCGGAGCTGAACATCCCGTCGGCGCCGAGGTGGTACTTCACGTCGCCCGAACCCTGCACGGTGCGCGGGTCGATGTTGCCCTCGAACTCGCGGAAGATCTGGTTGTAGGACTTGCCGACGATATTGGCGAGCACGTTGAGGCGGCCGCGGTGGGCCATGCCGATGCAGACCTCCACCAGCTTGGCGTCGGCGGCCGCCTCGCAGATCTCGTCGATCAGCGGGATGGTCGTCTCTGCGCCTTCGAGGCTGAAGCGCTTCTGGCCGACGAACTTGGTCTGCAGGAAGGTCTCGAAGGCCTCGGCCTGGTTGAGCTTCTGCAGGATCCGCAGCTGTTCCTCGCGCGGGGGCTTGACGTGCGGCTGCTCCACACGCTCCTGGATCCAGCGACGCTGCTCGGGGTCCTGGATGTGCATGTACTCGATGCCGATGGTGCGGCAGTAGGAGTCGCGCAGGATGCCGAGGATGTCGCGCAGCTTCATGAACGGACGCCCGCGGCCCCCGCCGAACGAGCCGGTGGCGAACTCGCGGTCCAGGTCCCACAGCGTCAGACCGTGGGACTCGACCTCGAGGTCGGGGTGGCTGCGCTGGCGGTACTCCAGCGGGTCGGTGTCGGCCATGATGTGGCCGCGCACCCGGTAGGCGTGGATCAGCTCGAGGATGCGCGCCTGCTTGCTGACGTCCTCGTCGTGGGAGGTCGAGATGTCGCGCGACCAGCGGATCGGCTCGTAGGGGATCCGCAGAGCGCGGAAGATGCCGTCGTAGAAGCCGTCCTCGCCCAGCAGCAGCTGGTGGATGCGCTTGAGGTACTCACCGGACTGCGCGCCCTGGATGACGCGGTGGTCGTAGGTCGAGGTCAGCGTCATGATCTTGCTGACCGCGTTGCGGGTGAGGGTCTCCTCCGAGGCGCCTTGGAACTCCGGTGGGTACTCCATCGACCCGACGCCGATGATGCAGCCCTGTCCCTTCATCAGGCGCGGCACCGAGTGGTTGGTGCCGATGGTGCCGGGGTTGGTCAGGCTGATCGTGGTGCCCTGGAAGTCGGAGACCTCCAGCTTGTTGCCGCGGGCCTTGCGGATGAGCTCTTCGTACGCCGTCCAGAACTGCGCGAAGTCCATCGTCTCCGCCGCCTTGATCGAGGGCACCAGCAGCTGGCGGGTGCCGTCGGCCTTGGGCAGGTCGATCGCGAGACCGAGGTTGACGTGCGCCGGCTCGACCAGGTGCGGCTTGCCGTCGATCTCGTCGTAGGAGGCGTTCATCTCAGGCATGGTCTGGAGCGCCTTGACCATGGCGTAGCCGATGAGATGGGTGAAGGAGACCTTGCCTCCGCGGGCACGCGCGAGGTGGTTGTTGATGACGATGCGGTTGTCCCAGAGCAGCTTGACCGGCACCGAGCGAACGCTGGTAGCGGTGGGCACGGTGAGGCTGATGTCCATGTTCTTGGCCGTGCGCATCGGAGCGCCGCGCAACTGGGTGCGCTTGGGCTCGTCGCTGATCAGGGCCGGCGCGCTGGGCTGCTTCTCCTTGGCGATCGGCGTTGCGCTCGGCTTCGTGGCGACCGGTTGCGCCTTCGACTCGGACTCCTGTTGAGGTGCCTTGGGCTCGGCCTCCTCCTTGGGCGCCTGTGCCGCGGGCTCCTGCTTGGGTGCCTTGGGCTCGGGCTGCGCCTCCGGTCGGGGTTGGGCGCTGGGCTGAGGCTCACGGGCGGGCGAGGGGGCCGAACCGTTGGCCTGGCCGCGCGCCTGGAAGAACTCCCACCATGCCGGGTCGACGCTGTCGGGGTCCTGTCGGTACCGCTCGTACATCTCCTCCACGAGCCACTCGTTGGCGCCGAAATCGGTGGTGGGGTCAGGTGTCACAGCTGGCTGCATGTCCTGATGGGGCTCGGCCACGAGTGAGCTCGCCTCTTCCGGTGCGTCTGGTGGTGGAACGGTGGGGACGGAGCGGCAAAATGCCTCCCGCAAGGCTACCCTCCGCCCGGCACCCACGCAGTCCCGGCGGTTGCCGAGGTCCTGGCCGCGGCACGCCCCCGCGCGTCGTGGTCCGGACCGGCCGGGACAATGCCTGCATGCGCGAGCCCTCCACCTCCCTCCGGCTGGCGGTCGCGGCGCTGCTCCTTCTCGCCGTCCCGGCCTGCTCCGGCGACGATCAGGCGGCGCCGCGAGACGCTCCGGACGCGTCGTCGGCACAGGTCGAGCGGGCCGAGGACGTGAAGGTCCGCGCCCGGGTCACGCGTGTGGCGGGGCGGTTGCCGGCGAAGCAGCGCGAAGCCGTGGCCCGCCGCGTCGGCCGCGTCGTCCACGACCACCTCGCCGCCGCCTACCTCGGGGACTATCCGTTGCGGCGTACCTCCGCTGCCTTTGCCGACTTCACTCCCAGCGCCAGGAAGCAGGCATCCCGCGATCGCGACGTGCTGACCGGGCGCGGCTTCGGTGCCGTCGAGCAGGTCACGCTCGGGCGCGCCGAGGCGTACGTCGCGGTGCTGGCTCCGCGTCGGCACGTCGTCGGTGCCACGACCCGCATCGAAGTCGACCTGCGCGTCGACACCGGTGAGCGCACGGAGACCGTGCGGGTGCGTGGCCGGCTGCTGATGACCCCTACGCCGGACGGCTGGCGGATCTTCGGCTACGACCTGACGCGTTCGGGTCTCGCCGGGAAGAGCGCCGACAAGGCGAACGGCTCGAAGAAGGGCAGGCGATGAGGCAGTTGCGGCGGATCCTTGCGGCGCTCGTGATCGGGTTCGCCTTGCTCGTGGTGCCCGACTCGGCTCCGGTCGAGCCCTCGACGGCGTTGGTCAAGGTCGATGCCGCCGAGGGCGTGGACCGTCCTCGCGACGTGGTGTGGGTGCTCGCTCTGGGCTCGGACGCCCGACCAGGGCAGCCGGTGCTACGCATGCGTGCCGACGCGATCCAGCTCATCGGCATCAACCTGCGCACCGGACGCGGCTCGATCATCGGGATCCCCCGCGACTCGTGGGTGCGGATCCCCGGCCGCGGGATGGAGAAGATCAACTCCGCGATGTACTTCGGCGGCCCGCAGCTCATGGCTCGCGCAGTCGCCGGCCTCGTCGGGGTGAGCCCGGACTACGTCTTCACGGCCTCCTTCGAGGGCTTCCGCGCGATGGTGCAGAACATCGGGGGGATCACGGTCCATTCGCGGCTCGCGTTCACCGATCCCCACATCCCGGGCCGCATCCGCGTGGGCCGCAACAAGCTGAACGGGTTCCAGGCGCTGATGTTCTCGCGGGTGCGCTACCGGCTGCCGCGTGGCGATTTCGACCGCTCAGCCAACCAGCAGGAGGCCCTGCGCGGGATCCTCCGTCAGGTCCGCTCTCGGGACGAGGAGCCCGGCTTCATGGAGCGCGGCATGTTCTCGGTGCTGCGCAACCTGCACACCAACGCGGCTCCGCGCGAGCTCTACCGGCTGGCCCATGCCGCGACCGCGGTGGACCCCCGGCACCTGCGCGGGTGCGTCCTTGGCGGACGCATCGGTCGGGCGGGGGCGCAGAGCGTGGTGTTCCCCGACGTCGCCCAGGCGCGGCGACTCGGCAACCAGGCACGCAAGGACGGCACGTTCGACGGGCGCTGCTGAAGAGACGAAGGCCCCCGTCCGAGGACGGGGGCCTTCGTCACTTCCTGGAGTGCAGGGTCAGGTGATCAGTACTTCTGGATCTTTGCCTGCGCGTTGCCCAGCCGGACGACCGATCCCAGGGGGGTCTCCTCGGCGAAGGTGATGACGATCGCGCTCACCCGCACGCCGCGCACCCCCCACTTGGACTTCTTGAAGAACTCGATCTTGCCCACGCCCGGGATCTCCATCGGAGGGATGTCCTTGGCCGTGGCGGGGTCGAAGCCGCCCATGGACTCGCCGTCCATGATGATCTCGCCCAGCGTGCTGCCCTTGATGCTGGTCTTGACCTTGCCGTTCTTCTTCTGCTTGACGTTGGCGCGACCGGTGATGCCCTTGATCTCGAGCGGGCCGAGCTTGATGCCCGCCAGGCTGCCTTCGGTCCAGGCCGTGGCCTTGCCGTTCTTCTTCTGCTGGCCCATCACCTTGCTGCCGGCGGCACCGAGACCGAGCTGCCCGGCGAGGTCGAGACCGAGGGTCGAGCTGCCCTTGACGGCGCCGTCGGTGCCCCGGCACGGCAGCGGCGTCATGCCGAGCTCGCCGACGCCGAGGATGCCGCCGAGGAGGTCGATGTTGGCGCCCCAGCCCTTGCCGCGCATCAGTCCGGCGGGGATGCCCTTGTTGATGCGCGCCCAGGTGCGGCCCACGTTGACGATGCTGTCATCGCCGCCACCGGCGGCCATGTCGGCCCCGAAGAGCTTGATCTTGAGCACCGCGGCCTCGGCGGCGGCAGTCTTCTTCTTGATGTTCGTGCGGTCGAAGCCGACGCTGATCACGCCGAGGCTCGGGATCTCGATCCCGCCGGCGTACTCCTTGATGGTGTCGAGGATGGTGTCGAGTACCTGAGTCTGGATCGCCTCAAGCAGCGCGTCGAGCGGCTCGCGCAGCTCGGCGGGGATCTCCTGAGGCAGACCGGTCAGACGGATCCGGGCGGCGTCGACAACGTTCTCCGCGTGCAGCTTGCCCTTCTTGTCCGCCCACGCCGTCGACGTCGCCTTGAGCCCGTCGATGCGCAGCAGCGGCGTCTGGCTGTTGCCCAGCGCGATGCGGCCGACGCTGGAGGTCGAGGTGGCGGCAGCGGCGATGTTCTTCTTGACGTCGCGGTAGGTGCGGTTCTCGTTGACGACGCCGCTGACGTTGATCAGCGGGTCGTCGGCGGGCGCCGAGATGCTGCCGGCCTTCTTGTCGCGCTTGATGCCCGTCATGCGGGTGCAGTTGATGTAGCTCCAGGCCGTCCGACCGGACTCGGCTCCGAGCATGTTGGAGTAGATCCTCGTGCCGTACGCCGAGGTCTGCAGGCCGTAGTCGGTCTCCCGCAGCTTGGCCTCGGCAGGGCTCGCGACCATGACCGCGCCGCTGGCGGCCAAGCCGAGCGTGGTCACCGCCACGGCGGATCGGGCCCACATCTTCTTCAAACGACTCACGTCAACTCCCACTGGTCGATGGCCGCGCCCGAGATCGGGGCACAGTCCTCCCTCTTGACTGTCTCTCCCAACGCCGGAGCCGGACGAAGGTGACGGGACGAGGTGAAGAAAATTGCCCAAATCGCCGAATTCGCCCAGCCGAGCGCCGAGTGTGAGCAGGGTCTCACGCTTTCCCGAGCGGCGAGAAGAGACGCGGCGATCGCGTCGGGGGATCGGGCGGACGTGCCTGCCCGGTGAGGGTCGGTGGGTGCCCCCGGAAGGATTCGAACCTTCGCTCCCGCCTCCGGAGGGCGGTGCTCTATCCCCTGAGCTACGGGGGCTCGAGGTGCGCGCACAGCGTACATGGTGAGGACGCCGTAGCCTCCCTCAGGAGCACGACGGGACATCGACACGAGAGCGGGAGTGATGAGAGCCCACGAGGCCGGCGCCCTGCACGCCGACATCAACCAGCGTGGCCCGGCATGGCTGCGCTCGCCGGAGGACCCCAACGCGCTGGTGAGCGGCCTGTGGTCCCGCACGGCGCGCAAGGACGAGCAGGGGGTCCTCCATGTCGGCGGCGTCGATCTGCGTGAGCTCGCTCGCGAGCACGGGACGCCGGCGTACGTCCTGGACGAGGACGACTTCCGGGCGCGGGCACGCGCCTTCCGCGACGCGTTCGCCGGCTTCACCGTTTATTACGCGGGCAAGGCCTTCCTCAGCACCACCGTGGCCCGCTGGATCGCAGAGGAGGGCCTTTCCCTCGACGTCTGCTCGGGTGGCGAGCTCACCGTGGCGCTGCGTGCTGGGTTCGACCCCGTGCGGATCGGCTTCCACGGCAACAACAAGTCCGTCGCGGAGTTGCGGCGCGCACTCGAGGCCGGCGTGGGACGGGTCATCGTCGACTCGGATGACGAGATCGAGCGGCTGCGTCGCCTGGTGCGGGAGACCGGCGGCACCGTGGGCGTCATGGTGCGTGTCACCGCCGGAGTGGAGGCCCACACCCACGAGTACATCGCCACGGCGCACGAGGACCAGAAGTTCGGCTTCTCGATCTCCGCGGGCGACGCGTTCGAGGCCGTACGCCGCGTGGCCGAGTCGCCGGGCCTGGAGCTGCGCGGGCTGCACAGCCACATCGGCTCCCAGATCTTCGACACCGCCGGTTTCGAGGTCGCAGCCCGCCGGGTGCTGGCGCTTCACGCCCGGGTCCACGAGGAGCTGGGCCTCCAGATGCCCGAGCTGAACCTGGGCGGCGGCTTCGGCATCGCCTACACGACCCAGGACGATCCGGCCGAGCCGGCGACGCTTGCCGCCGGACTCTCCCGGATCGTCGAGCACGAGTGCCGCGCCCTCGGGTTGCCGGTGCCGCAACTGTCGATCGAACCGGGCCGGGCCATCGTGGGCCCGGCGATGTGCACCCTCTACGAGGTGGGCACCGTCAAGGACGTCGCGCTGGACGCGGGCGCTCGGCGTACCTATGTCTCGGTGGATGGCGGGATGAGCGACAACATCCGCACCGCGCTCTACGACGCCGACTATTCCGCCACGCTCGTCTCGCGTCGATCCGAGGCGCCCCCGGTGCTGGCCCGCGTGGTCGGCAAGCACTGCGAGGCCGGCGACATCGTGGTCAAGGACGAGTTCTTGCCCGGCGACGTCACGGTCGGGGACCTGCTCGCCGTCCCGGGGACCGGCGCCTACTGCCGATCGATGTCCAGCAACTACAACCACGTCCTGCGCCCGCCGGTGATCGGGGTCCGGGACGGCGCGTCCTACGTCGTCATCCGTCGCGAGAACGAGGACGACCTGCTGCGCACCGATGTCGGCGCCTGACCGGCACCTCGCACGGGCGGCCGCACCGGCGATCGCACCTGCCCGGGCGAGGATCACGATGATGCGGGAGGATGGGCGGTGGCACCTGTGCGGTGCTGCGGCGGCGGAAGGACGACGACGGTGAACGGACACCGAGAGGGCGCGCTGAAGGTCGCGCTCCTGGGCTGCGGCTCGGTGGGCAGTCAGGTGGTGCGGCTGCTCGAGGAGCAAGCCGACGACCTCGCGGCCCGCGTGGGCGCTCCGCTCGAGCTCGCGGGGGTCGCGGTCCGGCGACCCGACGCGCGCCGCGAGGTCGAGGTGCCCGCGCACCTGATCACGACCGATGCGGAGGCACTGGTGGCCTCAGGGGTGGACGTCGTCGTCGAGGTCATCGGTGGGATCGAGCCCGCCCGCACGCTCATCCTCCGCTCCCTCGAGCACGGCGCCAGCGTCGTGACCGCCAACAAGGCGCTCATCGCCGAGGACGGCGCGACGCTCTTCGCTGCTGCTGACAAGGCCGACCGCGACCTGTACTTCGAAGCGGCCGTGGCGGGTGCAATCCCGATCCTCCGGCCGCTGCGTGAGTCGCTCGCCGGAGACCGCGTACGCCGCGTGCTCGGCATCGTCAACGGCACCACCAACTACATCCTCGACAAGATGGACACCTCCGGAGCGGGCTTCTCCGAAGCGCTCGAGGAGGCACAGCAGCTCGGCTACGCGGAGGCCGACCCGACCGCCGACATCGAGGGGTTCGACGCTGCGGCGAAGGCTGCGATCCTGGCCGGACTGGCTTTCCACACGCGGGTGGTGGCCAGCGACGTGCACCGCGAAGGCATCTCCGACGTCACCGCGGCAGACGTCGCCTCGGCCCGCGACATGGGTTGCGTGGTCAAGCTGCTCGCCATCTGCGAGCTGACCCGGACCGCGGACGGCGGGGAGGCGGTCACCGCCCGGGTGCACCCGGCGATGATCCCGCGGTCCCATCCCCTGGCCAGCGTCCGCGAGGCCTACAACGCGGTCTTCGTCGAGAGCGAGGCCGCAGGGCAGCTGATGTTCTACGGCCCCGGCGCGGGCGGCTCCCCGACCGCGTCGGCGGTCCTCGGCGACCTGGTCACAGTCGCCCGCAACCGGCTGGCCGAGGTCACGGGAGCCGGCGAGTCGGTCTACGCCGACCTCGAGGTGCTGCCCATGGGCCGCACCGAGACCAAGTACCACGTCTCGATCGACGTCGACGACCGTGCGGGCGTCCTGGCTGCTGTCGCGCAGGTCTTCGCCGCGCACGGAGTGTCGATCCAAACCGTCCGTCAGGAGGGCCGCGGCAAGGACGCCCAGCTGGTCGTGGTCTCTCACCGAGCCACCGACGCGGCCCTGTCCGCGACCGTCGAGGCCCTGCGCGTGATGTCCGAGGTGCGCGACGTGTCCTCGGTGATGCGGGTCGAGGGAGAAGAGTCGGAGTGAGCGGATCGACGAGGACTCACCAGTGGCGCGGCGTCATCGAGGAGTACCGCGACTGGCTGCCGCTGCCGGAGGGCACCCCGACGTATACGTTGCGTGAAGGCGGCACCCCCCTGGTCGACAGCCCATGGCTCTCCGAGCTGACCGGTGCCGAGGTGTGGCTCAAGGTCGAGGGCAGCAACCCCACGGGCTCGTTCAAGGACCGTGGCATGACGGTGGCGCTCTCGGTGGCCGTCGGCCAGGGCGCCGAGGCCGTGGTCTGCGCATCGACGGGCAACACCAGCGCGTCGATGGCCGCCTACGCCGCGCGCGCCAAGGTCAAGCCGCTGGTCCTGGTCCCGCAGGGCAAGATCGCCGCCGGCAAGCTCGCGCAGGCGATCGTGCACGGGGCCCAGGTGATCATGGTGCGCGGCAACTTCGACGACTGCCTCCGGATCTCGCGCGAGCTGGCCGAGAAGTACCCCGTCGCGTTGGTCAACTCCGTCAACCCCTACCGACTCGAGGGGCAGAAGACCGCGTCCTTCGAAATCGTCGACTTCCTCGGCGACGCTCCCGACGTACACGTCCTGCCGGTCGGCAACGCGGGCAACATCTCGGCGTACTGGAAGGGCTACCGCGAGTACGCCGACGCCGGAGTCAGCACGAAGCTGCCGCAGATGCGGGGCTGGCAGGCCGCAGGCGCCGCGCCGCTCGTCCAGGGTGCGCCGGTCAGCGACCCCGAGACGGTCGCCTCCGCCATCCGCATCGGCAACCCGGCCTCGTGGGATCTGGCGGTCGCCGCTCAACGGACCTCCGGCGGCCGGTTCGCTGCGGTCACCGACGAGCAGATCCTGCAGGCGCAGCGGGAGCTCGCCTCCCGCGAGGGTGTCTTCGTCGAGCCGGGATCCGCCGCCTCCGTCGCCGGGTTGCTCGCGGACAGCGCCTCCGGCGACGACCTCGCCGGACGCCAGGTCGTCGTCACGGTCACCGGTCACGGGCTCAAGGACATCGACACGGCGTTGTCCACCTTCACCGACCTCGTCGACGTCGTCGTCGACGCCGACGTGGATGCCGCCGCGGACGCGGCCGGCCTCGCCTGATCGGCTTCGCCCTCGTGACTGAGTCGAACTTCGCCGCCGGTCCGGTCAGGGTGCGGGTGCCGGCCACGAGCGCCAACCTGGGCCCGGGATTCGACTCCCTCGGGCTGGCGCTGTCGCTGTACGACGAGCTCGAGGCCGAAGTCATCGGGCCATGCGGGGCGGAGCCCACGATCCTCGTCGAGGGGGAGGGCGCCGACGACGTCGCCCTGGACGGGTCACACCTGGTGCATCGCGCCCTCGCACGCGGCATGAAGGAGCTGGGCGAGGCGCTCCCGCAGGTCCGGCTGCGCTGCCGCAACAGCGTGCCGCACGGCCGCGGACTCGGCTCGTCCTCGGCGGCGATCGTGGCCGGGCTCGCACTTGCCCGTGCCCTCGTGACGACTGGCTCGGAGCGCATGGACGACCACGCGCTGTTCGAGATCGCGGCCTGCATCGAGGGACACCCCGACAATGTCGCTCCGGCGGTCTTCGGCGGCTTCACCATTGCCTACGAAGAGCAGGGCAGCTTCCGTGTGGTCCGGCTCGCGGTCACTTCTGCGGTCGCGTTCGTGGCCCTGGTCCCGGCTCAACCGCTCGGGACCGAGGTGGCACGAGGCCTGCTGCCCGAGCATGTGTCGCACGCCGACGCCGCCTACAACGTAGGCCGGGCGGCTCTGATCGTGGCGGGGCTGACCGGCAGGCCGGAGGCGCTGTTGGACGCGACGGACGATCGACTGCACCAGCCCTTCCGTGCTGCGGCGATGCCCGAGTCGGCGGCGTTGGTGCGCGGCTTGCGACAGGACGGCCTGCCGGCGGCGATCTCGGGAGCCGGTCCGACGGTCCTGGCCATGGTGACGCCCGGACAGGTCGCCGAGGTGATGGCGAGCGCTCCGGACGGATGGTGGGCTCGCGAGCTCGCTGTCGACGAGGGCGGCGTCCGGACGATCTGAGGGTGCTACATTGAGCCGCGCCCGGCGCAGCGACTGATGCCCCGTCCTTTTGACCCCGGCACTCCAGCCGTCCACCCGGCTCTTCTCGTCTCCACTCCTGTGTGTGCATCCGACGCCCGCCGCGTCACCGCTCCGGCGCCGTGCGGCCCCCTCCTGACGACCCGAACGAAGGAATCACGTGTCCGAACCAGTCGAGACCATATCTCAGGGCAAGCGCCGCGGCGGCGGAGGCGGTTTGAGCGGCAAGCTCCTGCCCGAGCTGAAGCAGATCGCCAGCGGGTTGGGGATCAAGGGCGCCGGCACGATGAAGAAAGCGCAGTTGGTCGAGGCGATCCGCAGTGCCCAGTCGGGGACCTCATCGACAACTCAGTCGACGGCCCCGTCGACAGCCCAGCCGGCCCCCCAGCCCGAAGCCACGTCCCCGACTCAGTCGGCCGGTGGCTCCGACCGATCCGACCAGCAGCAGCCGGCCGCGCAGGCGCAACGCGCCGAGTCGTCGGCCGAGCAGCCGCAGGCAGACCCGGGCGAGCCCGGTGGTCAACAGCGCCAGCAGGCTCCGCGTCAGCAGCGCCAGCGGCAGCAGGCCGATCGGCAGACGGACCGGCAACCGGCAGACCGGCATCAGACGGACCGGCAGCAGACCGAACGGCAGCAGACCGAACGGCCGGAGGAGCGCGCCGGCGGGCAGCCCGACCAGCGCGAAGTTC
>JBHWSH010000400.1:0-16249 GCA_043427135.1 Marmoricola sp.
TGGTCGAGCGTGTCGCTCTGCCGGACCTCCTCCGCAGTCGATTGCGCGCTCACGTCAGGTGTCTCCCTCCGGCCGACCTCGTGACTCCTACCCCGGGCGCACGCGGTCAAGCAATCTCCAGGAGCCTGCGCAGGCCGCACCAACCGAACGAAGTGCCACCGAAAGCTCACGAGCTCGGGTCAGGACCGACTTTGTCCTGTCCTGGCGGTCCGGCGAGACCGCCGAACTTCGAGTGGACCTCCGTAGAGAGTTCGAGAACCCCTGCCCGGCCTTGAAAACCGTGGCTTGTCGCAGGTCACGGGGCGTCTATCAGCGGGACCGCAGGCCGCTGGAGCCGTCTGTAGTGGACGAGCGGGGTCAGATGGTGCGTGCAGTTGGGATGACTCAAACCTTCCTGAGCCCAGCACAGGTAGATGAGCTGGTGGCCCTCTACGAGGAGGGCGCGACGCTGGTGGAGCTGGGTGAGCGGTTCGGCGTGCACCGCCGCACGGCTGCTGCGCATCTGGTCCGCCGCTCGGTCCCGATCCGCAGGCGCGGTCTGGATGAGTGCGACCTCGCCGAAGCCGTCGAGCTGTACGCCGGCGGGTTGAGTCTGATGGAGGTCGGTCTGCGGTTCGGAGTCAGTCAGCAGGCGGTTAGGCGTGCTCTGGCAAACGTCGATGTGCCCATCCGCGCCAGCGGTAGACGGGCACGAGCATCGGCATGACTGGCTGTGGCTGGGTGTCTGGGCTACTGCGGTGGGCGTGTCCTGAGAAGGCCTACGGGGTCGCCGCGTTGTATGCGGTTCGCGCTTCGGTCAGCTCGGCCCAGTGGGCTTCGAGTCCGGCGAGTGTAGGGCTGACCCCGAGGCTAGGCAGGGGTTGTGAGTGGCCGTCGATGTACCGACATGCCTCCTCGAAGATGCGGTTGACGGTATCGATCGCAGCAGGAAGTGCTTCGGACTTGATCTTGGGCAAGTTGGTCATGCGTACGTTGGGTTGATAGCGCTGAGTCACGCCCTGGAGTAGTTCAGTCTCGGTGAAGACCTCACACCACGCGCGCACCCAGTCGTAACCCGTGCGGACCAGCGCCGCCCGCGCATCACCCTCCTGTGACTTTGCTGCCTGGATGGTCTCGTTGATGTTCTTCTTGATGTTGTTCAAGCTGTCCCAGCGGGGCCCTGTCGCCCGGGCGACCTTCCCTTTGCCCTCTTCATCCGTGATCTGGAAGTAGGAGCAGCGCTTGGTTGCTTCCATGAGCGTAAGCAGCGTGCTGGCGAAGAAGATGTCGTGGGTGAAGACGATGACCTGTGTCGTGTCGGCGAGTGAAGCGACGCGCTGCGCGACTTCGTTGATGCGGCGATGGTCGAGGCTCGAGACAGGATCATCGAAAATGACCGGCGCGGTGATTCCGGCGAGGCGCGCTTCGGCGAGGAAGTCCGCTATTGCGAGGACCTTTTGCTCTCCTTCGGAGAGCACCTTGGACGGTTTGTGTTTCCCGCTGAGGATCTTGCGGCGTTGTGCGCGACCCTGTCGGCCGACGAACTCCACGTGCAGCGCGGGCGCGCGAAGTGCCGCGCACTCTTCGTTGAAAAGCGCATCGAAGCTCTCGTTGATCATCTGGTCGCTTGCGGTCTTGGCCAGCCCGGTTACAGCGCGCAGGAGCCCAGGCATGGGCTTGGCGAGCAGCGTGAGCCGGTCAGCCTGCTTGGCGTCGCGGACGTGTGACTCGATGAGCGTCCACGACTTCGTCAGTTCTGCTGCGGCTTCTAGCTCGACAAGCTCCTTCTTCTTCTCGGCCAAGGTCTCAGCTCGTGTGGCTGCCTGTGCCCTCAGTTCGCCGAGGGCCTGCTTGGCGGTCTCCAACGCCGAGCCGAGCGCTATCGCATCTCTACCGGCGTGTTCGGTCAGCGCTGTTTTCACAGCGGAAGCGGAGAGAAGCTGCTCGGTCAGCTCCGCGATGGCGCTCAGGGTCCGATCGAGTTCAACGTGGAAGTGGGGCTTGTCCTCGGTGTCTGCGTACTCGTCGGCGAAGGTAGAGACGTCGTTGACCTGGATCGAGGTGACCGGTTCTGTAAGTGTGTGGAGTCGCGCCTTTGAAGCGGCGATGTCAGTGGTGATCTTGTCTTCGAGGTATTCGGAGTACTTGCCGATCAACGATCGCGCCGCTTCGTTCAGTGGCTGCCGACAGTACAGACACCGATCGGCGTCGTGTGCTCCGACCGCGATGAGATGTGCTTGGTATGCCTCGCCGGCCTCGATGAACGTGCTCCAGGTGTCGTCGGGCTCGGCCGGCAGGTCGGCTGCCTCGAACAGGGCGGTTCGGAAGGCGCGGTAGTCCTCTTCAAGTCCGTGAAGGCTGTCGCGTTCGCGGCCGTATGCCTCCACGTTGAAGTCAGCCATCACGGTGGCCGCGTCGGAAGCTTGCGTCAAGACGCGTTCGACTCGCTGTTGCAGCTTGATCTCAGCGCTGATGGTGTCCGCCTCCAGCGCGGCGACCGTGCGGCGCAAGTCGCCGATACGTGTGTCGACGTCGGGATCGGAGTCGGCGAGCGACCTCAGGTGTTCGAGATCAGTGGACGCTCCCAGCGTCTCGATGAGCGGGTAAACCGCGGCGGTGCGTGGGAAGCGAGATAGAAGGCCTGTGGACCCAGATCGTAGGCTTTCGACGGCCTGGTCGATGTGGGCTTGTACCGACTTGATGCCTGCGATGACGTGATTGAACAGTGCCAGGGCTGCTGGCACGTAGACGTACTCAAGGTCGTCATCTACGTGGAAGCTAACAGAAGGGCTGTCGAAGATGGACATCCTGGTGAAGGGCGCGACGCCCTGTTGTCCGGTCCAGGTGTAGGTCTTCGACTCAGTGCCGAGCGTGTAGCCGACAAGTGCTGATTGGGGCTGCGGCGACGCCGCTTCGATGTCGCCGAGGATCACATCGGCAGTGCGACTCGCCGCGAGGGCTTTGAAGATGCGGGAGTACCCCGTCTTGCCTGTGCCATTCTCTCCGAACAAGATCGTCAGGCCGGCATGCGGCTCGATGACTCCGCCATCTACCAAGGCGTTGACACCAACGACATCGGAGAGCGAGGTAAGGGTCAGCGGCTCGATCGCCTCATCCTCGCGTTCGAGGGTGACGAGCGTCTCTTCCGTGGGGAGTTCGCGGATATCGAAGGCTTTCTCCTGACGAAACAGGACGTACGCTCCGGATTGCTCCTCGCTTCCGAGCGGCCCGCCGCCGTTGAGGACGTGCCTCACGATGTAGCGCACCCACTCGTCGGAGGTGTTCGCCCACTCGCTCAGCAGGTCGCGCGGGTCCACCCGTTGAGGTGGCGTCGCGTCTGTCACCGTCATCCTCCCTCGCCGCGAGTGCGAGGTCGGGAGCGACCGTGCTACTCAGGCTCAATTCTAGAGCGACCGGCAGGCGCGCGAAGGAACAACCAGCGCACCGATAGGGCGTGCTGTTCGCGGCCGGCCCCGGACCGCCACGAGCGTGACTACGCTCGCCGATCAAGTGAGGCCTGTCCCGGCGAGGGCTACCGTGCCGCGACGTAGGCAGTCGGTTCCTCCTGGCGCGTGGTCCAGCTCGGGGTCTCGCGTGTTCGATCCCGGCGACGTGCACCAGCCTCTCGGATACGGGCGCGCACCAGGAGGACGAGGCTGATCGGCCCCATGATGACGAACTTCATCGCGTTCCACACCGACCAGAGCACGACCAGATGCAGCCAGCCTGGGGCGCCCTGGTCGAGGGCGTTGGTGCAGATGCTCGCGATCAACAGGTAGGGCACGGCGAGGAGCATCGCGGGAACGCCCCACCGCAGGTTGCGGCGTCGATAGATCGCGTCGAGAAGCCGGTTGGTGGGCATGTAGCGGCGCAGGTAGTAGCGAGTGTGGGCGCTGAGCGTCCAGATCATGCGGATCATGGCGGGCCTCTCGTCACACGTGTCTCTCCGTCGAGGAGGCAGTACGTGTATGAGCGCCCGTAGTGGGCCGTCCCGGAGGACCCGCAATCGAAGAGGACCTGCCTCAGCTTCCACTGTACGCCCGAGCCCGGACAGACGGAACCCTCGTGCTATCTCATCCGCCAGGGTCCGACGCCGCCGCAGAAAAGTGATGCCGTGGGCCGGCTGGCGCGTGTGGCAGGGCGATGAGGTGGGTTCCGGAAACGGCTGCCTCTGCCTGTTGGAGGTGGAGGCCGATCATGTTGACGAGTGTCGCGGCGACGGCTGCGAGGTCTGCGGCTGAGCCGTGGAACGTGGGTACCGAGCATCCTCTGGTGGGGATCAGTTCGTCGCTCGCGGCTGCGTCGTCCCAGAGTGGGTGGTACAGCTCCAGCGCGCCATCGGCCACTATCGAGCGTCCTGCCTGGTCGTCAAGCTCAGACGGTGTACAAGTGGTGCCGGGTGCGCAGATGCTGGCGATACCTAGCGTTCCCGTCTTGGCGTCGGTGGCGACCTGGGCGATGAGTGTCTTGCGGTCTTCGCCGGCGAGGGTGTCGAGGTAGGTGGTGATGCTGTGACTGACGGTGGCGTCGATGATGAGGTCCGCAGCGAGAGCGACGGCTGGATCGGGGACGCTCCCTTCTGCGACGGTGACGGTCATGTCGTCGCGGATCGCGCGCAGGCGCGTGGCGAGGGCGTCGGCCTTGGTCTGGCCGATGTCGGCTTCGGTGTAGTTCTGTCGCACGAGGAGTCCGCCGGTGATGGTGCCGGGGTCGCAGACAGTGATGGCGCTGGCTCCGGCGCGTGCAATGAACTCCGCGAGCCACGATCCCAGGCCGCCGCAGCCCCAGATGTGAACGGTCTTTCCTTGGAAGCCGTTGACGGGACGGTTGTCGTCGCGCCGAGTTGTGACTTCTTGCCGTTCGTCGGACATGTTGCACCATTCGATGGGGATGTCGGCGTTGATGATCGCGGGATCGAGGTTGACCGCGGTCCCATGCTTCTTGGCGAGGCGCCGGAGGGCGTCGGCGGTAGTTGCGGGGAGGCGTCCGCCGAGAAGATGGTGCGGTCCGCCTGCGGGGTGGGGGACGGCAAGCACGAAGTACTGCTCGGCGCCGTCAGCGTTTCGTAGAGCGCTGGCTAGGAGTGAGGTAAGGAACGCGGGCGACTGCGGTGCGACCTGTGGTGATCGTCCATCGGCGCGGTCGAGCCGCGGGTCGTCCAGGAGAGTCAGGAACAGCGCGAAGGTGGAAGCTGCGCCGAAGGGGAGGTCGCTCGCGAGCACGAAGACGGGCGTGCGGTGTCCGTCCCGGTCGGTCGAGTAGGTGAGGTCGTAGCGGTGCGGTGAGCGAGGGATGAGCCGAGCGATCTGATGCTGCTTCTGCGGCCCGGGTTCGCGGACGACGATGGTGGGTGTGTTGTCGGCGTGGTGAAGCACGCCTCCGACAGCGTGGTACATCGCGGTCGAGGGATCGAAGGCTCCACCGGCGGCATCGGCGAGCCAGTCCCACAGTCGACTGAGAAACCCTGCCATTCCTGCGGGCGGCCGCCACTCGCGGGAGGGGTCGAGGTAGATACAGAGCCGGTGGCCTTGAAGGACGTGCGGGAAACCGAGGAAGCGAGTGTGCTCAACCTCGGCGCTCGGAGGCAGGAACATCGAAGGGCGAATCCTGACGATGAACTCCTCGCCATCTCCAAGTTCCAGCCCACCGGGCCGGTGTGAGATGTCGGCGGTGTGGAGCCGGAGTCGGAGGGTGGTGTCGCCGTCAGCGTCGAGCCGAGGCTGCTCGACTATCCGCACGTCCTGGGGCCGCTCCCTGGCGAGTGACTTCAACTCGTCAACGAGATGCTTCTGCCAGGCCGATAGCGTGGCCCGATCGCGGCGGCTCATCCCGCGCGGCCAGACCGCCCCGCGGTGGAAACGGCCGCGGGAGCTGCTGCCGGGAACTTGGCGCTGCTGGATGAAGTGACCGGGGCCTTGAAGCCGTCACCGAAGATACCCTGCCACAGCTCGACGCTGCGCTCCTTGTTCTCCTCCTCGTACGCCTCCTCGATTTCGGCGGCGTGAACATGGATGCGGTCCCGGAAGTAGCTGTAGGTGGACTGCTCCCAGCGATGGTCGAAGGTGACGCCGGACCCGGACGGGTCCGGAATGGACGGCTTGGTCGGGCGGGCTTGGAGCCAGGCGTCGAGGTCCTTGATGAGGTGCAGGAGAGTCGTGGGGACGTCGCTGTAGTAGCCGGGGTCGAGCAGCGTGCGCAGCTCGGTGACCTGCTCGCCGAGCAGCGTCGTCAGAAGGATGGACCGGGTGCCAGTGAAGGTGTTCTTGTGATCCCGCAGGTACTTCATCAGTCGGATGACCTTGCGGAGGTTGCCCTTCGCGATCGCGTCCTTGTTCCTCATCCAGTCCGTGAAGCCCTGAGGGTCGGTCAGCTCCCAGTCGTTGGCGTCGCGGTTGACGATGACTTCGCGCCCATCGGCGAGGTTCAGGTGCGGCACGATGTCGAGGTGCATGGAGTTCGCGTAGACGAGTCGGACGCAGCGGCACTTGCGTGAGTGCGGCATGGTCCCGTACGTACTGTGGCGGTGCAGAGCCGCGTAGACCTCCTCGATGTACTTCTTGGGATCGTCTGCCCAGTCCGGGTTCTCGCTCATGTCGAGCATGAAGTCCGCATCGAACTCGTTGTTGCCGACGGGGTTGATGATGGTCTTGTGCGCCCACGAGCCCTGAGGCGTCTTGCCGAGAATGAGATGTCCGATCTGTTCGTCGGCCTTCAACGCCTTGTAGACCGCCTCGACGCGCGAGTCCAGCGAGTCGAGTTTCACCTGGCCGAGGTTGACGGTGTCCTTGAGCAGGACGTTGAAGTAGTCAGTGAGCTTCATCGGAGACCTCCGGGGTCGACGGGCCGGTCGGATCGCCGCGGTGTCGGCCTCCGATCACCGGGGTGTACTCGGCTGCGCGATGACCTGCGAACCGCGCGGCGTAGATAGGGCTGAGTTCGCGGCTCACAGAGGCGGCGAGCCCAGCGATGTCGTTCGGGTCTGCCGAGTCGAGTGCGTACAGATCGCCAGGAACCCGTGCGTCAAATCTGGCGTAAGCATCCTTGCCGATCAGATGTTCAGCGATGCCCTGCCCGCCACGGCTTCCGGCGTTGAGGATGAGGGGTGCGATCGGCTTCGCCCAGTTGAACAGCCCGCCGCGGTCAAGGCGCTTGGGGTGGTTCGTGAGTTGGTCGATGGTGCCGACGTTGAGCACCCTGATCGAGGCCAGCGGCACGTCGAGCATGCTCACGGCCTCAGAGATCGCGACCACGGAGGGGTTGTTCGCCCACACCCCGCCGTCGATGAGGCGGTGTCCATCGACGCGCGCGGCCGGGAAGTAGAGCGGTGCCGCCGAGGTCGCTGTCGCGATGTCCACCATCGGGATGCGCCAGTCCCGGGCGAGTCGCGTGTGGTGCGGCGTCTTGAAGATGTGCACGGCTCCTCGTTGCACATCCCACGCCGGAATGACCAGCCGTTTCGCACTGTCTCCGAGCAGCCGGTCGCCGAGCACCTTTGTCAAGGCGGTGCGCAGCGCATCGCCGTCGTAGATTGGTCCAGTGAGTTGACGTGGCCGCCGCCAGAATCGCCGGCGCGCGGCCGGGAAGACTGCCTCGACCAGTTCTTCATAGTGCCCGACGATCTCGCTCGGGGTGAGACCGGCACCCAACGCAAGCGCGACGATCCCGCCCGCCGACGTCCCAGCGATCAAGTCGAAGGAGTCCGTGATGCTCACGTCGAGGTCCTGTTCCAGGCGCGCGAGCACGTGAGCGGTGAATAGTGCCTTGGCTCCCCCACCATCGAGAGCGAGAACCTGGAAGCGATCGAAGGGCGGGGCAGTTGGCTCGATGGTCGTGGATGGATGGTCCTGCCGTCCGGGCACGTAGACCTGTCCGGACGGCCTCTCGCCCCCGGGATCGGTCGAACTTGCAGGAACTACACTCATGTAACTATCGTACGCCGCCGCACCGACAGTCCCGCAGGTCAGATCACAGGCTCCGCTCAAAGGAGGTCCGCTCGATCGGGCGACGCTCGATGGCGCCAGCAGGCTGGCGAGTGGCTTCCCTTATCTGTGCAAGTGCGCTTCTTGCGCGAGCCGCGTCGATCTTCTGCGCCGCGTTCTCCGGTTCCGGCCCGAGTGGCGTGTCCTCGGTGATGCCGTAGCGGTCGCGGTAAGCGGCGATCGTGCGGGCGTGCCGTCGCCACGCCGCAGTCGTGCGCGGGTCGAGGGGTGGTTCACCGAGGGGCACCGTCCAGGACTCGCCGGCATCGCGTGCGGTGTCGAGCACGGCGTCGGCGCGGGCCTCGATCAGCTCGCGCCGCTCATCGAGCGCCTGCCGCATATCGCTGGCCATCGGGCCGTCCGCGGACGGGATCAGTCCGGCGATCAGCCGTGGTGCCTTGCGGGTCCGGCCCGACCCTGCCGGGCGGGCGGTGGCACGGGCAACCCTGTAGTGCAGTACAGAGGCGATGTCGTCGGCATCGGCGAACCCGCGCGCGGCAACCAGTTGCGGCAGCAACCGGCCCATGTCGTGGTGGTTGGCCTCAGCGCGGCGGAGTTCGGCGGCGAGCGCCCCGAACGCCTCGGAGCCCACGGCGCCGTCAGCCTGCTCGTCGCTGAGACCGGAGGCGCGGATCAGGCTCACCCAGCGGTCACGTTGGGCGGCTGCGGCGATCGTCTCGTACTCGGCGGCGAGCTGCGCGACTGAGCCCCAGCGCTCGTGCTCGGCGGTGATGGTCTCGTGCGCCGACAGCTCGGCACCGACGTGGCCGAGCACCCCGAACAGCACCGACCGGCCGTTGGCATCGGGGTTGTCGCTCGGATGCGGATGGGCGTGGTCGTCGGCCCGGTCCAGTACGACGTAGGCCTGGTTGGACTGCTTGCCGCGAGTCATCGCCACGTAGAGGTTTTCCCGCGTCGTGGTCGGCTCGACCAAGACGTGCGCGGTGTCGACGGTGACGCCCTGCGCCCGGTGCGCCGTGACTGCGTAACCAAGATCAATATGCTCAGCCACGTAGGACGCCGGGAGGACGATGGAGCCACCGAAGCTGCGGCCAGCCTTGCGGATGGTGACCGAGCCGTCGTGACGGACATCCCGGATGGTCCACGTGTCGCCGTTGCGGACCCAGTCCCTGCTGCTGCGCAGGCGGCGATCGTTGCGGCGGGTGATGATCGTGTCCCCGACACCGGCGGTGGTGCCGTCGTTCAGCTCGACCTCCCGGCCCGGTGTGAGGGTGCCGTCGAGGATCAGATCGGCACGGGCGCGTGTGTTCAGGGCTGTCACGTCCTCGCGGGTCTCAGCGATCAGCACCGACACCATTCTTCGATCGCGGTCGGCTCGCCAGGCGACGTAGGCGGCATCGGTCATCACCTCGGCATCGCCACCGTGGATGCGGTCGTGGTCGAGGTAGGTGTCGATGACCTGCGTGCGTCCGTGCCGGAGTGCGAGGGAGGCCGCCTTCTCCCACTGATGCTCGAACCGGTGGACGTCAACCAGCTCGGGCGCATCGTCACGGTCGCCCACGAGCAGGGAGAAGGCGCCGCCGGCGTCGACGGACTGGAGTTGGGCGTAGTCACCGACCAGCAACACCTTTGCCCCCGCCCGGTCGGCAAGGTGGGTGATGCGGTCCAGCGAGAGGGTGCCGGCCAGGGATGCCTCGTCGAGGATGACGAGCTGCCCGGTCTGGAACGTGGTGCCGTGGGTGAGGTGGTTGGTCCACCACTTTGCGGTGTTCTCGGTGGGGATGCCGAGTTCGGCGGCCAAGACTTGCGCGGTGACCGCCGAGGGCGCCAGCCCGACCACCGAGCCTGGGCCGTGCTCGGCTTCCCACGCCCGTCGCAGGGCGTTCATGGCGGTGGTCTTGCCCGCACCCGCGGGGCCAACCAGCACGTCCAGGACTCGGCCAGACACCGCGATCTTGGTCAGGGCGTCTGCCTGGTCCTGGCCGAGTATCAATCCTTCGGCGCCGGGGCGGGAAGTCATGCTCTCCACTGTCGCCACCGCCACCGTCGGCCCGGCGAGGGTGCGGGAGCGGACGAGTAGGCGATCCTCAGCCGCGAGGAGTTCTTCGGAGGAGAACACCGTGGAGTGCTTGGGCCGGAAGACGCTCGTTCCGTCGATGCGGCGGAATGCCGCCGGTGAAGCGGCGAGGTCGGGCGGGGTGAGCCGCAGCGAGGCACTCTCGGCGGCGTCGGTGACCATCCCGACGATGGCCTCACGATCCCGTGAGCTGGCGAACCGCCAGCCCATCGTCTGCCGTGAGGCTTCCGCATGCAGATTCCACCGCCGCCACGTCGAGCGCTTCTCACCCACTACGGTCACGACCGAGGCGCCGAGTTCAGCGACCAGTTCCAGAGGCACGTCATCGGCGCGCAGCACTGATGGCAGCTCGTTGCTCGTCGAGCGGCTGGCCCATGACGTTGCGTCGTCTCCAAGGAGGGTGGTGGCGCGGCTGCGCCACTCCGCAGTGAGGTCAGCCAGCGATCGCACCTCTTTGTCCGGTCGGGTCGCGAGGGTGGCTTGGGCACGCAGCTTGACGATCGTCGCCGCCGACGGCCGCCGACCATGCTTCGCCACGTGGCCAGCAATGAGCCCATCGGCCTCGATCTCGATGTCGTGAGAGCGGGTCGAGAAGGCAGCGATCAGCTCGTCGGGGACGACCGTGATCTCCCAGGACGGGTTCCGATCCCGTCCCCGCTCCCGTGCCTCCCAGCCGACGCCGAAAGTTCGAGTGAGCCCATCGGCGAGGACCGCATTGTAATGCTCGGACAGGGCGACCACGACGGCGTGCATCGGCCGCCCGTCCAACGATCGCCACTTCCCATCGAACGCAGTCTGAATCTTGTTGCTGACCACGACATGGGTGTGCAGCTGCGGGTCGCCGGCGCGGGAATCGTAGTGATCGAACCCGGTGGCGATCAGCCCGGTCACATCGACCTGCGCGACCGCCCCATCTCCGGCGGTGACGCCGGTGCGGGTGGCGGCGACCTCACGCTCCATGAAGCCCACCACCTCAGCAACCGCGTCGTGGTGGGCTTCGGCGATCAACGCCTGAGTCCCCGCGTCGGCTACAGCCCACAGCACCGAGACGGATTTCGGGACGGAGAATGTGTAGTCGAACCCGGCTACCGCGCGCCGGGTCACGCGGGCGGCTTCTTCGGCTTCGATCTGGGCGACCGTCTCCGCCCGGCCCGCCGGCCCCAGCTCGTTGGGCAACTGTTCGACCCGCTGCCTGATCCGGTCGGCGACCGGCGCGTACTGCGGGAAGGCTCGGCCCAGCGGTTCACCGGTAATCGGGTCGCGGCCCATCCCGATCAGCAACTGAAGCTGAGCCTCCGACACCTGATCTCCCAGGGCGAGCCGGCCGTCACCGAGGCCGGCCAGGCCGGAGCCGAGCCACCGTCCTGGCGGGGTACCTTCCTCCGCGTAGTAACGCGTCAGCGGTGTCGACAAGGACCGGTCGCCATCAGCAGCGGCGACCGAACGCAGGAGGTACTTGTAGCCGTCGCCGGCGCTCATCACCCGCATCGACACCGTCATGCTTACAAGGTGTGCACCTCGGGTGTCCGTGGGGGCGCTCGGCGGCCCGACCTTGCACCCATCTCGGCGAAGTCGTTATTCGAAAGCATGCCGAGGTTACTGACGAAAGTTCATTGTCCGTGAGGGCCAATGCGGTACGGGTTGACAATACTGGCCGTGACGGTCAGGCCGGCATATCCGAGGGCGTGTTCTGGTTGGGGCCGGTTCGGCTACAGTAGTGGCATGACTTGGTGATCCTCGCTCTTCTCCTGCGTCCGTGGCGTGTGCCCGGCGGGAGTTCGATCGACTCTGAGGACACCTGTGGCCATCACAACTTCTACTTCACTTTCGCGCGCCGCCGCTCATCTGCGCTTGGACGGCATCTCGATCTCGTTCGCAGATCGACGGGTGCTCACCGATGTCTCGTTTACCGTCCCGGCCGGAGACCGGACGGGATTGATCGGTGAGAACGGGTCCGGCAAGACCACGTTGTTGCGCATCATTGCCGGTCTGACACGCCCGGACGGCGGCAGCGTGCACGCCACCGCGCCCGGCGGGCATGCGCCGCGCATGGGATTGTTGCACCAGGAACCACCATTCCAGGCCAGCATGTCGATCGCCGAAGCGCTCGAATCCGCGGTCGCTCCACTTCGCGCGGCCACCGACGCGGTAGACGCAGGGGCCCATGCTCTCGCCGATGCGCCCGATGACCAAGATGCGGCGCGCAGCTACGCCGACGCTCTGGAAACCGCCGAGCGGGTCGGGGCATGGAACGTCGATGCGCGCATCGAGACGATGATGACGGGACTGGGATTGGGCGATCTGCCGCGCGAACGCGAAACCGCGCGCCTCTCCGGTGGGCAGCGCTCGCGTCTGGCCCTGGGGTGGCTGCTCCTTTCCGCCCCGGACGTGCTGCTGCTGGACGAGCCGACCAACCACCTCGACGACGCCGCCACCGAACACCTGCGCACTGTGCTCGCCTCGTGGGCGGGGCCGGTGCTGATCGCCAGCCACGACCGGGCGTTCCTCGACGAGGCCGTGACCTCGCTCGTGGACCTGGACCCGGCCCCGATACCGCACGCGGTGGCCGGGCCGCTCGTCGGGGACGGTGGAGGGGCGGGCATCGGCATCACCCGTTTCACGGGCACCTACACCGACTATCTGCACGCCCGACTGGACGCACGAGAGCGGTGGGAACGCCAGTACCGCGAAGAGCAGGGAGAACTCAAGCGGCTCCGTGCCGCCGTTGGTGAGAATCAGAGCGTCGGGCACCGCGATTGGAAGCCGCGGTCGGAGGTGCGCATGGCGCAGAAGTACTACGCCGACCGCAACGCCAAAGTGGTTTCCCGACGGGTCAACGACGCCCGGACCCGATTGGCCGACCTTCAGGAGCGGCAAATCCACAAACCGCCCCAGGAGCTACAGTTCCAAGGGCTCACCGCCGCGCAGAGTATGGCAACATCCCAGGGTGCCTGGTCCGGCCCGGTGCTGGCGGCCACCGACGTTGCGGTCGCCGGGCGCATCAAGGCGACCTCACTGACGGTGAGCGCGGATGAGAAATGGCTGATCACCGGGCCCAACGGGTCGGGGAAGTCCACGCTCCTGCACCTGCTCGCCGGTGACCTCGCCCCAACGGCGGGGACCATCAACCGGCCGCCAGGGCTGCGTATCGGTCTGCTCGCCCAGGAAGTCGACCTGCCAGACCCGCACCACCGCGGATCGGAACGGACCACACACGAGGCCTACGAAGACCTTGTCGGGAGGGAACGAGCCGAGCAGGTGCCTCTGGGAACATTCGGGCTGATCGCGGGCCGAGATGAGCACCGGCCCGTACACGTTCTCAGCGTCGGACAGCAACGTCGACTGGCCCTCGCTGTGCTCCTCGCCGACCCACCCGACGTGCTGCTGCTGGACGAACCGACCAACCACCTTTCGCTCCTGCTCGTTACCCAACTCGAAGCAGCCCTCCCCAGCTACCCAGGCAGCGTCGTCATCGCCTCCCACGACCGGTGGTTGCGCCGCACATGGACCGGGCAGAGCTTCGACCTCACTGGCACTTGACCTCGCTACCAGACAAGAAGCAGTTCTGCCGACACGGTCACCTGGACGTGACAGGCGAAGCCGGGCACGGCCGCAAACAACTCAGGGGCACACGGCGTGCCGGGCCAGGGCGGGTACACTGCGAGCCATCGAGACGTAGCTACTTTTGCTCCCGCACGGCGTTCCTTCCTCCGCGTAGTACCGCGTCAGCGGCGTGGACAATGACCTGTCACCATCGCCAGCAGCGACCGAGCGCAACAGGTACTTGTACCCGTCACCCGCGCTCATCACCCGCATTGAGACCGTCATGCTGCCAAGGTGCGCGCTGACCTTGCTCACGTCAGCATCTGTTGACACGCACGCGCTTCGTTGTCATCATATGTTGACACATGGAGGTGTTGGCATGGACAGGGTAACGATGGGTGACCTGGTGGAGCGGGCTGCGGATGACGATCCGCTGCGGGCGTTGGCTGCGACGGCCGGACTACGGGCCGAGGTGGCTCGGGTGGAGGCGGTGGCCGTACGCCGGGCACGCACCCAGGGACTTTCGTGGGCGCAGATCGCCGCCGCGCTGGGGGTCAGCCGGCAGGCGGTGCATCGTAAGTATGGCGGGTCGAGGTTCACCCGTGGCTGAAATCACGACGCGCGATCCGACCCCCGCGCCGGCACCGCTGCGCGCCCTGCTGGGGTACCTGCATGAGCACCGCGGCGTGCTGACCGTCGTGGTCGTGCTGTCGGTCCTGGGCGCGGGCCTGAGCCTGGTACAGCCCTTGTTGGTCAATCGCGTCATCGAGTCCGTTGGAAGTGGCCAGCCGCTGGGATACCTGGTCGCTGTCCTGGTGGCGCTGGTGATCGGCGCTGGGCTCGTCGGCGCGGTGCAGCAGTTTCTGCTGGAGCGCACCGCGGAGGGCGTCGTGCTGTCGGCCCGTCGCCGACTCATCACTCAGCTGTTGCATCTCCCGGTCCGAATCTACGACACACGCCGCGCCGGCGACCTCGTTTCCCGGGTGGGGTCCGACACCACCATGGTGCGCGCCGCGCTGACCGGCGGACTGGTTGATGCCCTCGGCGGCACGCTCGTCTTCGCCGGCTCGCTGATCGCCATGCTGCTGCTCGACCCAATCCTGCTGGGCATCACCCTGGCCGTGGTGGCGGTGGCCGTGGTCAGCGTCGTGCTGGCCTCCGGTCGGATTCAGACCCTGACCCAAGCGTCCCAGGAAGCCGTCGGCCGCCTCAGCGCAGGAGTGGAACGGGCCGTCTCGGCCATCCGCACCATCAAGGCTAGCGGCGCGACCGACCGGGAGATCGCCCGACTCAACGACGAAGCCTCGACCGCCTACGGCTACGGGGTGCGGGTAGCCGGTGTTGAAGCCGTGCTCTGGCCTATCAGCGGCCTGGCCGTCCAAGGCTCCTTCCTCGCCGTGCTCGGCGTCGGCGGCTACCGGGTCGCTGCCGGTGTGCTCACGGTGGCCGACCTGGTGACATTCATCCTGTTTCTGTTCATGATGGTCATGCCGCTGGGGCAATTCTTCTCCGCGATCACCACCGTGCGCGCCGCACTGGGTGCCCTGGCCCGCATCCACGAAGTCCTCGACCTTCCCACCGAGCACGCCGAGGACATCGCTCAGCCGCGACCGGTGACCGGCAGCGCGGGATCGGCGAGCGGCAGCATGCCCGTGCCCGAACGGCTGAGCGCTCGTGCCGGTGAGGCGGAGCTGGTGTTCGACCAGGTGACCTTCGGCTACCGGCCAGATCATCGCGTATTGACCGACGTCAGCCTGAAGGTGCCGCGTGGGTCCACCACCGCGATCGTGGGGCCGTCCGGGGCAGGGAAGACGACCCTGCTCGCTCTGGCCGAGCGGTTCTACGACCCCGACGACGGCACCATCCGACTGGACGGTACTGATATCCGCACGATCCCACGGGAAGTGCTGCGTGCCCAGATCGGTTACGTCGAGCAGGACGCCCCAGTCCTAGCCGGCACCATCCGGGAGAACCTGATGCTGGCTGCGACGGACGTCGACGAGGCGCAGTGTCAGGAAGTGCTGGCCTCGGTCAATCTCCTGGAGCGCATCACCGATCAGCCCGAGGGTCTGGACGCCACCGTCGGTGACGACGGCGCGGGCCTGTCGGGCGGAGAGCGCCAACGTCTGGCGATCGCCCGTTCCCTGCTCGCTGACACGCCGCTGCTGCTGCTCGATGAGCCCACTGCCAGCCTAGATTCGCGCAATGAGCAAGCTCTTCACGCCGCGATCCGCTCGGCCGCGACCGGCCGCACCGTTCTGATCGTTGCCCATCGCCTGGCCACCGTCGCCGGGGCCGACCAGATCGCCGTCCTCGACCGCGGCCACCTCACCGCCACCGGCACCCATGAGGAACTATTGCGCAGCTCTGACCTCTACCGCGAACTCGCCAGGCACCAACTCATCGTGTGAGCAGCTTCGCAGGCCGGAACTACTTCTTGTCGATGTGCAGGTGGCGGTGAAGGAAGGCCAGCGACTCCTGACCCTCGACGGTCGGCACCGTCCCGGCCCCACCGCAGTCTTCGCACGCCCCCTCGCGCGGGAGCGCCGTCTCGATGGCCGTGGGCGGTGGCCAGCACGGCGTACACCGCGGCCTTGCCGACGGAAGTGAGGCGCTTGGCGATGCGCTCCTTCCCGTCGGCCTCGCGGTGCCCGACGGCTGCCTCCGACAGCTGCCACAGCACGAGCGCTGCGAGCCCCAGCGCCACGAT
>JBHWSH010000401.1:0-6291 GCA_043427135.1 Marmoricola sp.
ACGTCCTGGCCCGATCTGACACCCGTCGTGCGATCGGCACGTCTCGGGGGTGACGTCCCGGAAGCACTGCGAGCCGCCGCGGCGCGGCCCGGAGCCGGAGAACTACGGCGCGTGGCAGCAGTCTGGCGGCTCAGCGCGGAAACCGGAGCCGGGCTGACGTACGCCGTGGGGCGTGTCTTGGAGACGGTGCGGTCGCGACAGGCCGCCGATCGGCTGGTGCAGTCCGAGCTCTCGGCGGCGCGGGCGACCGCCCGGTTGGTGATGGCGCTGCCGGTCGTCGTGCTGGTGGCCTCCGACGGACTCGGAGTCGATCCGTGGGGCTTCCTGCTCGGGACGTGGCCCGGGGTGGTCTGTCTTGCGGCCGGCGTCACGCTCTGCGCCGCGGGCCTGGAGTGGATCGAGCGCATCGCCGTCCGCGCGGTCGGAGGCGAGGACTGATGGCCTCGACCGTTCTCGTCGCAGCCGTTCTGGCGGCGGCAGCAGCCTGGCTCACGGTCGGGCACGTGCCGCGACGGTGGCCGACCCGCGAGTCCGTGCGTTCGGGAGAGACCGTCGAGTCGACACGACCGTGGATCGCCGCGTCCCCGGCGGGCCGCACGCAGCTCCTCGTAGCAGTCGGCGCGGCGCTCGTCGTCCTGCTGATGGTCCCCGGGGCATTCGGTCTCGCGGGCGCGCTTGGTGCTGGCGCGGCCGGGTGGCGTTACGCCGGCCGGCTGGAGCCGGCATCGGTCCGTCGGCGTCGCGAGGTCGTCGAGGCAGAGCTGCCCCACGTGGTCGACCTGCTGCTGGCCACCGTCGGGGTCGGTGCCTCCCCGGCAGAGGCACTGAGCCGAGTCATCGCCGTAGCCCATCCGACTGTCGCCGAGGAGCTCGGTGCCCTCGTCGGCCGGCTCGAGCTCGGTGCCGACCCCGCGCTGGTGTGGCGCGACATGGCCACTCATCCGCAGTTCGGCCGACTCGGTCGCACGCTTCGACGCTCGGCCGAGAGCGGCGCGCCCGTCGTGGAGTCGCTCGAGCGCCTCGCCGGCGACCTGCGTGCCCTGCGGCGTACCGAGGTCGAGGCGCGTGTCCGCCAAGTCGAGGTGCGCGCTGCTGTGCCCCTCGGCGTCTGCCTGCTGCCGGCCTTCGTACTGATCGGGATCGTGCCTCTCGTCGCGGGTGCTGCTGGCAGCTTGCTGGGTGCCGTGCGATGACTGCCGCGGGCCGGTTCTCGTCCCCATGTCCCTGCGTCCCAGCGGCTCTCCCCAGAGCGACAGATGCCGGTCGATCGAGCGGCTGCGGATGACGAGAGTCGTGCCCGTCGAACGCCAACCCGGCGCTCCAACTCCCAGGAGGAACACGCATGACTCGCTCTCCCAACGCCCGCACCCGCACCCAGATCGGTGCCGCCACCGCCGAGTACGCCGCGGTCACCGCGGTCGGCTGCGGTTTCGCCGGAGTCCTCATCAAGCTGCTGACCAGCGACTTCGGTCAGAGCCTGCTGAAGACGCTGCTCGACTTCTTCCTCAAGATGGTCGGGATCGCCTGAGATGACCAGGCCGGTGACCGTGGGAGGCCGTCGGGGGTGGCAGCCCCCCACGGTCACCCGCCGCTCAAGAGTCCGCGGCCAACGCGGTGCGGCGACCGTCGAGGCCGCCGCCGTGCTGCCCGTCCTGATCGCGCTGACCATCGGACTGGTGTGGCTGATGGCCGTGGCCTCGACCCAGGTCCGGGTCGTCGATGGGGCCCGGGAGGCTGCCCGAGCTGCGGCCCGCGGCGAGAGCGACGCCGTGGCTACGGCGGCCGGCCGCGCCGTAGCCCCCGAAAACACTCGCTTTGCGATCCGCCGAGGCGGCGGCAACGTCACGGTGGTGGCCGTCGCCGGTGTGCGAGGTCCGGGCGGGCTGTTCCAGTTCGTGCCGGCCGTCGAGGTCAGTTCGCGCGCCGTGGCGCGAGAGGAGCCCCGATGAGTCCCCCTCGCGACGAGCGCGGGTGGGCCGTGCCCGTGGTCGTCGCCCTCACGGGGGTGTTGCTCACCATCGCGGTCGCGATCTCCATGCTCGGCGGGCTGCTGGTCCAGAGTCGACACACTGCCGTCGCCGCAGACCTCGCGGCGCTCGCCGGCGCGGTGGCTCTCCAGTATGGCCAGGACGCGTGCGCTGCAGCCTCCGCAAGCGCTGCCGACAACGGCACCGACGTGACCGACTGTGCCGTCGCGGGGGACCGTGTGCGCGTCACGGTCGCAACTGCTCCGCGCGAGATCCTCGGCCGCACCTTCCGCGTCCGGGCCGACGCGCACGCAGGACCCCGCTGACCGACAGGCTCGACCGCCGGTGGGTCTCGACAGGCTCGACCACCGGAGACCGGCTCAGTCGGGCGGCCGGCCGCGAAGCAGTACGTCGAGCAGTCGCACCGCTTCGTCCTTGTCCAGCGGGTTGTTGCCGTTGCCGCACTTGGGTGACTGCACGCACGACGGACATCCGGTCTCACATCGGCACGAGGCGATCGCCTCGCGCGTCGCAGTGAGCCAGCGGCCGGCCTTGCGGTAGCCGTGCTCGGCGAAGCCCGCGCCGCCCGGGTGGCCGTCGTACACGAAGACGGTGAGTCGCCCGGTGTCGGGATGCAGCGCCGTGGAGACCCCGCCGATGTCCCAGCGGTCGCAGGTGGCGAACAACGGCAGCAGGCCGATCGCCGCATGCTCCGCAGCGTGCGCGGCTCCGGGGAGATCGGCATCGGCCAGACCCGACTCCGCCAGTACGTCGGCCGGCAGCGTCCACCACACGGCGCGAGTGTCCAGGGCCCGTGCCGGCAGGTCGAGCGGCTCCTCACCCATCACGTCCCCGCCAGGCACGCGGCGCTTGAGGAAGGACACCACCTGATGGGTGACCCGCACCGACCCGAACGACAGCTCCGCGGCACCCCACGTCGTCTTCTCGCTGGTCTCCACGACGGAGATGTCGGTGACCTCCCGCGCCGAGGTGGTGTACGGCGGGTTCGCGCGCTCAAGCACCGCGATGTGGTCCTCCAGATACAGCTGCTCGACGAGGTAGGTCTCGCCCTGATGGAGGTAGACCGCGCCTTCGTGCACCATCGAATGCGCCGACCCGCTGTCCACGATGCCGATGACCCGGCCGGTGGAGTCCTCGACCAGGTCGAAGGGACGCCCGCCGGTGGAGCGCAAGTCGGTCAGGTCGCTCGGCCGCCGCCGATCGGTCCAGAACCACCCCGCCGTACGCCGTCGCAGCAGTCCGGCCGCGGTCATCGCATCGACCCCGGCGCGCGCACCCGCACCGAACAACGAGAGGTCCTCCTCGGTCAGCGGTCGCTCGGCCGCCGCGGCACACAGGTGCGGGCTCAGTACGTAGGGGTTGCCCGGGTCGAAGACCGTGGCTTCGACCGGCGCGCCGACCAGCGCCTCGGGATGGGTGACCAGGTAGGTGTCGAGCGGATCGTCGCGCGCCACGAACACCCCGAGCGCGTCCTCGCCGGCCCGCCCAGCTCGGCCGATCTGCTGCCACATCGCTGCGCGCGTGCCGGGGAACCCCGCCATCAGGACTGCGTCGAGGCCAGCGATGTCGATGCCGAGCTCGAGCGCGTTCGTGGCAGCGACTCCCAGCAGATCCCCGTCGCGCAACGCCTTCTCGAGTTGCCGCCGGTCCTCGGGCAGATAGCCGCCGCGGTACGCCGCGACGCGGGTCGAGAGGCCCGGCTCCACCTCGTCGAGGTGGCGGGCCGCGGTGAGCGCCACCGACTCGGCGCCCTTGCGCGAGCGCACGAACGCCAACGTGCGCACGCCTTCCACGACGAGATCGGCGAGCAGGTCCGCGACCTCGCTGGTGGCCGCGCGGCGTACGGGTGCACCGTTCTCGCCGTCGAAGGAGGCGAAAGGCGGCTCCCACAACGCCAGCGCCACCTGTCCGCGATGCGAGGCGTCGTCGGTCACCGCCTGCACCTCCAACCCGGTCAGCCGCGTCGCCGAGACCTCTGGCTCCGCGACCGTCGCCGAGGCCAGCACGAACGTCGGATGCGCGCCGTACGCCGCACAGATGCGTCGCAGCCGCCGCAGGACCAGTGCGACGTGGGCACCGAAGACGCCGCGGTAGTGATGGCACTCGTCGACGACGACGTACTCGAGCAGGCTGAGGAACTTCGCCCAGCGCGCATGTCCCGGCAACAGCGAGTGGTGGAGCATGTCGGGATTGGTGAGGAGGTACTCCGCGTTGTCGCGCGCCCAGTCGCGCTGCTCGCGTGAACTGTCCCCGTCATGGGTGCACGCCGCCAAACGCGGGAGTCCGAGCGCCGACAGCGCGCTCAACTGGTCCTGGGCCAGCGCCTTGGTCGGCGCGACGTAGAGGACGGTCGCTCCGCGGCGTCCCTGCGGGCTGCGGGTGGAGAGGATCCGCGACAGTGCGGGCAGCTGATATGCCAGCGACTTCCCCGAGGCGGTCCCGGTCGCGACCACCACGTGCTGGCCGGCGTACGCCGCGTCCGCTGCCTCCGCCTGGTGCGCCCACGGCTGATCGATTCCGCGCGCACGCAGCGACTCGACGACCGCGGGGGCGACCCACTGTGGCCATGGGACGACTCGTCCCTCGCGGGACGGCAGCTGTTCGAGGTGGGTCAACTGGTCCTCGCGACCCGGCACCCGGGTGAGCAGTCCCACGAGCTCATCGGCGGAACGGGACCGACGGGAGGGCACCGGCCCAGTCTCCCAGGCATGGTCTAATGCCCTGAGCGAGCGGGAGGGCCCGATCGCCTGTGTTGTCGATCAAGGAGAAGTCGTGGATCTGTCCCTGGAGACCCGTCAGGAGAACGGTCACATCATCATCGAGGTGGGTGGCGAGATCGACGTCTACACCGCGCCCAAGCTGCGCGACAAGATGACCGAGCTGGTCGACGCTGGTGAGTACAACCTGATCGTGGACCTCGAGAAGGTCGACTTCCTCGACTCCACCGGGCTCGGCGTGCTCGTCGGCGGCCTCAAGAAGGTCCGCACCAACGACGGCTCGCTGCAGCTGGTCTGCACCCAGGAGCGTCTGCTCAAGATCTTCCGCATCACCGGCCTCGGCAAGGTCTTCGCCATTCACGGCTCGCAGGCCGAGGCGCTGGCGGGCGAATGACCGCGACCGCGACCGCGCCCGAGAGGCCCGCGGGCGAGCTCGTCGCAGTCGCCATCGCCCGGGACCCCGCGCTGGTGCGCACGGTGCGGCTGGTGGCCGCTGCCGTCGCGCGACGTGCCGGCCAGGACGAGGGCGTCGTCGAAGAGGTGCGCCTGGCCGTCGGTGAGGCGTGCGCCGTCATGATCGGGACCGACGGTGCGGCGACGCCCGGCGAGTCCGACGGCGAGCAGGTCCGCGTCGGTCTGAGTGCCGGCTCCGATGGGTTCAGTGTCACCGTGACCGGCCACCTCGGGGCGGCCGACCCCAGCCTCGACGAGTTCGACCTCGACCCTTGGGTGTTGCTGCGCGGCATCGACGAGAACCTCGCCGTCGAGGAGCGCGACGGCGTCACCAGCGTCACCGCCTCCTGGCCCGCTGCCTGACACCACGTCCAGTCCCTTCGCCGACACGGCGCTGACCCAGGTTGCGCGGCGTACGAGCGTCGGTATGCTCCGTGCGTCCGTGACACACGTCACGCCTCGTGACGTGGCCGCGCGGACGTCAATGTCGAGGGCTCCGGCCCGAATCGGAGGAACTGGATGAATCTCCCGGTCTCAGGCGTTTTCCGCGCCGATGGCGACGCCGTGGACCTGTCCGGCGGCAACATGACCCTGGTCGTCATCGTCGGTGTCGTCGCGCTCGTCGCGCTCGCGATGGGCGTGATGTTCCGCGCTCAGGTGCTGAGCGCGGGCGAGGGCACGCAGAAGATGCAGGACATCGCCCACGCCGTGCAGGAGGGCGCCCAGGCCTACCTGAACCGCATGTTCAAGACCCTCGCGGTGTTCGCTGCCCTGGCCTTTGCGCTGCTGTTCATCCTGCCCGCGGACGATGCCTCGATCCGGATCGGACGCTCGGCGTTCTTCCTGGTCGGCGCCGGGTTCTCGGCGCTGATCGGCTACCTCGGCATGCTGCTCGCCGTGCGCGCCAACGTGCGTGTCGCCGCGGCTGCACAGAACGAGGGCCGCGACCCCGCGATGCGGATCGCCTTCCGCACCGGCGGAGCCGTCGGCATGGCGACTGTGGGGCTCGGGCTCTTCGGGGCCGCCTTGGTCGTCCTGCTGTACAAGGGCGACGCGCCGGCCGTGCTGGAGGGCTTCGGCCTCGGCGCGGCCCTGCTGGCGATGTTCATGCGCGTCGGCGGCGGCATCTTCAC
>JBHWSH010000402.1:0-53721 GCA_043427135.1 Marmoricola sp.
CCGGGGTGCTGAAGACCCGCCCGGCTGGCATGCCGAGTGCGGGCGCAGCGGACTCGCAGCGGATCGAGTCGGCCAGGGTGACGCAGGACATCGAGGGCTACCGGGTCAAGGCGACCGTCGTGCTGCACGCTGCGCCTGGGCCCGGCGCCACGCTCGCGGTCGGCTTCGGCGCCGCCGACGGCACTGCCTGCGTCTCCGAAGCCACCTACACGACGCCCACCACCGGCACGCCCAGCGCGGGGTTCTCCGTGTCCGGACGCACCGTCACGCTCGACGGCGACTCGGTCGATGCCCGCGTCGGTGACTGGAACTGCGCCTTCGTCGCCACTGGCAGCCCCGACGACACGACGTACGACGCCCTGATCGGCGACTTGAAGGACGTCCACGCCAAACCGACGTTGAAGGTGGGAGCCGTCGAGCTCCTGGACCGCGAGCAGAAGCGACTCCGCTTGGTGCCGAAGGCGTGGACCCCACTCGAGGTCACCGTCTCCAACCCCGGCCGCTACCAGGCGTTCGACGTGAAGCTCGCGGGCAGCGGCAAGAGCGTGAAAATCCGTGGCGCAAAGGTCGGCTGGCTGAACAGGGGCGGCAAGGCCGTCGCGCGGGTGCAGGTCAAGCTGACCCGCAAGACCGCCACCACGCTCAAGCTCGTCGCGCGCAGCGGCGGCGCGAAGGCGGTGCGCAAGATCAAGGTGGCGCCGGTCAAGGCACCGCGGCGACCGGCGGCCGGCTCGTACAGCACCGGCGCGAAGCCGGGGAAGATCACCTTCAAGGTCGCCGGCGGCAAGGTGAAGGCGTTCAAGGCCCGCGGCGTCCGGATGACGTGTCGCGCACCCGGCGAGGTCGGTGCGACCTATCGGCTCGTCAACCTGAACTTCCCGAAGGCCGTCAAGGTCCCGAGCAATGGCATCGTCGACGTCCTGCACGAGTGGAGCCAGGGCAACGCGTGGTACCGCGCTCGTCTGCAGATGCGGATCGACGGACCCAAGGTGATGCAAGGGAACTTCAACTACGTCACTGCCGACTGGTGTCGGGTCGACACCGACTTCACCGCCCGCCGCTGAGGCTCCGCTGCACACCTGTCTGACCCGCCCGCGAAATCGGGCTGCCTTCTGTCGGTGAGGACGAGTAGCGTCGTTGCACCACGACGGAAGGGGCCGCGCATGGCCGGCACACGGGTACTGGTCGGCACGCGCAAGGGCGCCTTCGTGCTGACCTCCGACGAGCGGCGTACGGACTGGGAGATCAGCGGGCCGCACTTCCCCGGGTGGGAGATACGACGGCATCCCCGGCCAGCACCAGTGGTACGACGGATCGCTGCGGCCGTGGGAGTTCCAGCGGATCTGGCACCTCGAGCCGTCGCTGCACGACCCCGAGACCGTCTACGCCGGCGCCGAGGACGCAGCGCTGTTCAAGTCCACCGACGGTGGCGTCTCCTGGTCGGAGCTGTCCGGGCTGAGGCGGCACGACAGCGGTGAGCAGTGGCAGCCCGGCGCCGGCGGCATGTGCTTGCACACGATCCTGCAGCACCCCACCGACCCGGACCGGATGTACGTCGCGATCTCCGCGGCCGGTGCGTTCCGCACGGTCGACGGCGGCACGACGTGGCAGCCGATCAACAAGGGGCTGAGCTCCGGTGAGATCCCCGAGGAGCAGGCGGAGGTGGGGCACTGCGTGCACCGCATCGACCTGCACCCCAGCAACCCCGACGTGCTCTACATGCAGAAGCACTGGGACGTCATGCGCAGCGACGACGGCGGGGGTCGGTGGCACGAGGTCAGCGGCGACCTGCCCAGCGACTTCGGCTTCCCGATCGCGGTGCACGCACACGAGCCGCAGACCGTCTACGTCGTGCCGATCACCAGCGACACCTACCACGTCCCGGTCGACGGCAAGCTGCGCGTCTACCGCACCCGCACCGGCGGCGACAGCTGGGAGCCGCTGACCGAGGGCCTGCCGCAGGAGCACTGCTACGTCAACGTGCTGCGCGACGCGATGGCCGTCGACCAGCACGAGTCGTGCGGCATCTACTTCGGTACGACGGGCGGCCAGGTCTACGCCTCCGCCGACTCCGGCGACACCTGGGCTCCGATCGTGCGCGACCTGCCGGCCGTGCTGTCGGTCGAGGTCCAGACGCTCGCATGAGCCACTCGACGGCCCACTCGATCCGGGTCACGCTGCCGGCGCATCTGCGGGCGATGGCCAAGGTGCACGGGGAGGTCGTCATCGAGGTGCTCGACGACGTCACCCAGCGCACTGTGCTCGACGCGCTCGAGGCGGCGTACCCGATGCTGTGCGGCACGATCCGCGACCGCGCCAACGGTCGGCGGCGAGCGTTCGTGCGGTTCTTCGCGTGTCGGGAGGACCGGTCTCACGACGACCCCGACGTGCCCCTGCCCGATCGGGTCGTGGCCGGTGAGGAGCCGTTCATGGTCGTCGGCGCGATGGCGGGCGGCTGAGCGTTGTGTCGCAGCCGCCGGACGAGGGGCCGTTCTTCCACGGCACCAAGGCCGACCTCCGGGTCGGTGACCTGATCGAACCCGGCCGCGCGTCCAACTTCGGGACGCGGCAGCAGGCCAACTTCGTCTATCTCACCGCGACCATGGACGCCGCGGTGTGGGGCGCCGAGCTGGCAGTTGAGGAGGGGCCGGGGCGGATCTACGAGGTCGAGCCCACCGGGCCGTTCGAGGACGACCCGAACCTGACCGACAAGAAGTTCCCCGGCAACCCGACCAGGTCGTACCGCACGCGCGACCCGCTCCGCGTCGTACGCGAAGTGGCCGACTGGGAGCCGCACCCGCCCGAGGTGCTACAGCACATGCGCGACCGGCTGGAGGAGTTGAAGCGTCAGGGCGTCGAGGCGATCAACGAGTAGGTGCTTCGCCGGGAGGGCGCCGCGCCACGGGCGTCAGCCGTCGAGGACGTGGCGGAGGTAGCGGCGCGGGTCGTCGAGGTAGCGGCGCCAGTGGTCGACCAGCTCGAGCTCCTCCCACGTCGTCGGGCGGAGTCCCCAGGGGCCGGCTTCGATCAGGTGCGCGCCGGGCAGGGCGGCGACGAGCGGTGAGTGAGTCGCGCAGAGCACCTGGGCGCCGGCCGCTGCGATGTCGTGCAGCGTCGCGACCAGCGCGATCTGGGCGCTGAACGACAGCGCCGCCTCCGGCTCGTCGAGGCAGTAGAGGCCCGGTGAGTCGAACCGGGTTCGCAGCAGCTCGAGGAACGACTCGCCGTGGCTCATCTCGTGGAACGGCGTCGCGTCGTACTCCTCCATGCGTGTGAAGTAGCCGTGCATGGTCTCGGCCCGCAGGAAGAACCCCCACCGCGACGCTCCGGCGGAGCGTTCGAGCGTGATCCAACGATGCAGCGGCGACTCGGTGGCGCGGGTGCCCTGCTGGACGTTGCGGGTGCCGCCCTCGGGCGCCAGTCCGAAGGCCATCGCCACCGCTTCGACGATCGTCGACTTGCCGGTGCCGTTCTCGCCGACCAGCAGCGTCACACCGGCCGGCAGGTCCAGCCCCTCACGCAGCAGCTGGGCGACGGCCGGGACGGTCGCCGGCCACTGCGGGTCTGCGGGCGCCCGCCCGTTCGGCACCACGCGGCGTACGGAGCGCTGGTCGTTGATCCAGTCGCGGCCCGCCATGCCGGGAGGGTACGCCGCGCAGCACTTCCGCAGGCTCGTGGACGCATCGCCAGGGGCACACCCCTTGTCCAGTGTCCGTAACCCCGCGTTACATGACCTCACCGACACAGGAGGGCGACGCGATGGCGAAGAGCGACCAGGGCGGATTCAGTGCGGCCGAGCGCGAGGCCATGAAGGCGCGGGCCGAGGAGTTGCGCGCGGAGAAGGGCGGCAACAAGAAGGCCAAGGAGCTGGAGAAGCTCATCGAGACGATCGAGGCGATGCCGGACGGCGACCGCGAGCTTGCGGCCGGGCTGCACTCCCTCGTGACAGAGACGGCGCCCGAGCTCGACGGCCGCACCTGGTACGGCATGCCGGCGTGGGCCAAGGACGGCGACATCGTCTTCTTCATGCAGCCGGCCGGGAAGTTCGAGACCCGCTACTCGACGGTCGGGTTCAACGACGTGGCCAAGCTCGACGACGGTGACATGTGGCCGACGTCGTTCGCCGTCACGAGCCTCACGCCGCAGGTGCGGGAGCGGATCGCCGAGCTGCTCCGCCGAGCGCTGGGCTGACCGGGTCGTCCGCGGGCTCCGGAGTCTGTGACTCACCAGTTGGGTCACAGACTCCGGAACCCCTCAATGCGCCGGTGCCTGCCAGTCGGGGTCGCGGCCGATGAAGCCGAGGAGCTTCGTCTGCCAGTCGGCGTCGGCCGGCACGGGCACCTTCGCGCCGTACTGCCCGCTTGCCCGCAGCGCCTCGTCCATGGGTTCCATGCCTTCGAACAATGCGCGGCAATGTTCCTCGTCGAGGCGGTCGTCCTGCCCGGTCGCGCGAGCGAGGTCCCAGGTGTGCATGAAGACGTCGGCGGTGTAGAAGGTCGAGATCGCCTGAGGGACCGGCATCTCAGGCAGTGGTGGGTGCTTCAAGACGCGGTCGGCGTACGCCGGGTCGTCCAGCACCGCTTGCACCGACCCCGTGTGGTGCTCCCAGGCGGCGATCGGGTCGTGGTCGACGTCCGGTCCGGCGGGGAGCTCGATCGAGGATCCGCCGGCGAGGAACCCCGGAAGCCACGACGTGAGATGCCGTACGACGTCGCGCGCGACCCAGCCCTCGACCGGGGCGGGTGCATCCCAGTCGCCGACGGAACGGACCTTCTCGGTGAACGTCGCCGCGATACTGCTGTGCTCCGCGGCAGGATCGGTCGGGATGCTCATGGTTCACAGCGTGCCGTCCCGGCGCCCCGCTGTCACTAGCGCTGGAAAGATGAGCGCGTGACCGACCACGCCGACCTCGTCATCGCCGGCGGTCGCGTCTGGACAGGGGCGAGCGACCGACCCGGGACGGGCGCCGTGGCGGCCCGCGGCGACCGGATCGTCGCGCTGGACCCGGAGCACGCCGTCGCATTGACCGGCCCGCGCACCGAGGTGATCGACGCTCGTGGCGGGCTGGTCCTGGCGGGGTTCCAGGACGCGCACGTGCACGCGCCGTTCGCCGGACGCAACCGCCTGCACGTCTGGCTCAACGACCTCGACGGGCGCCGCGCCTACCTCGACCACATCGCGTCGTACGCCGCGGCGAACCCCGGCCAGGAGTGGATCATCGGCGGTGGCTGGGCGATGGAGCACTTCCCCGGAGGTACGCCGCGCAGGGAGGACCTCGACGCGATCGTCCCGGACCGTCCGGTCTTCCTCATGAACCGCGACGTGCACGGTGCCTGGGCCAACTCCCGGGCGCTCCAGATCGCCGGCATCACAGCCGACACCGCCGACCCGGCCGACGGGCGCATCGAGCGCGACCCGCGCACCGGCGAGCCGACAGGCACGCTGCACGAGGGGGCGGCGTACTCCTTCCAGGACCGCATCCTGCCGACCCCGTCCCGCGAGGACTGGGAGACGGCGATCCTCGACGCGCAGGATCACCTGCACTCGTTGGGGATCACCGGCTGGCAGGACGCCTGGGTGACGCCCGCGACGCTCGCGGCGTACCGCTCGCTGGCCGAGGCGGGTCGGCTGACCGCGCGCGTGGTCGGTGCGCTGTGGTGGGACCGGCACCGCGAGCTCGACCAGGTGTCGGAGTTCCTTGCTGCGCGGGAGAGCGCGACGGTCGGCAACTTCCATCCGACGTCGGTCAAGATCATGACCGACGGCGTGCTGGAGAACTACACGGGCGCGCTGCTCGAGCCGTACTGCGACGGCTGCGGTGGGCATACCGACAACCACGGGCTGTCCTACGTCGAGCAGGAGCTGTTGGAGGCTGCGCTCGTCGACCTCGACCGGCACGGGTTCCAAGTGCACCTGCACGCGATCGGCGACCGCGCCGTACGCAATTCGCTCGATGCCATCGCCGCTGCGCGCCAAGCCAACGGCGTCAGGGACAACCGGCACCACATCGCCCATGTGCAGCTCATCGACCCGGCCGACGTGCCGCGGTTCGCGCAGCTCGGAGCGGTCGCGAACCTGCAGGCCTACTGGGCGCAGAGCGAGCCGCAGATGGAGGAGCTGACGATCCCGTTCCTGGGTCGGGATCGGGCACATCGGCAGTATCCGTTCGCCGACCTGCTGCGGGCCGGCGCGCGGCTGGCGATGGGCTCGGACTGGTCGGTCACGACGGCGGACCCGTTGCAGGAGATCGAGGTCGCGGTGACCCGGGTCGACCCCGACCACCGGGACAACGCGCCGTTCCTGCCCGAGCAGGCGCTCGACCTGGCGACCGCGGTGTCGGCGTTCACGCGCGGGTCGGCGTACGTCAACCACGACGCCGACGGCGGGGTCCTCGAAGTCGGCAAGCGCGCGGACATCGCAGTGCTCGACCGCGACCTGACCGACGCGTCGGCCGGGCTGCCGGGTGATGCGCAGGTGACGCACACGATCGCCTCCGGGTCAGTGGTCTTTCGACTCCCCGGTGGTTGAGGCGGGCGAGGAACGAGCGACCCCCGGTGGTTGAGGAGGGCGAGGAACGAGCCCGTCTCGAAACCTCCGGCCGCCCGCCGAGCCGATAGTTTCGGCGCCATGACCTCATGCGACCTACCCACCGGTTTCGGACCCGAATTCGACTGGGGAGTGGCCACCGCGTCGTACCAGATAGAAGGCGCGGTCACCGAAGGCGGCCGCGGGCCGTCGGTGTGGGACACCTTCAGCCACGAGCCGGGCCGCACCAAGGACGGCGACACCGGCGACGTGGCGTGCGACCACTACCACCGCTATCCCGAGGACATCGCGCTGATGAACGACCTCGGGGTGGGCACCTACCGGTTCTCGTTCGCGTGGCCGCGGATCCAGCCCGAGGGCAGCGGTCCGGCCAACCCTGCAGGGCTCGACTTCTACGACCGCCTCGTCGACGGGCTGTTGGAGGCAGGCGTCCGCCCCTGCCCGACGCTGTTCCACTGGGACACCCCGCAGGCGTTGCAGGACCGCGGCGGCTGGCTCGACCGCGACATCGCCGACCGGTTCGCCGAGTACGCCGCGATCCTGGGCGAGCGCTTCGCCGACCGGATCGACCAGTGGGCCACGCTCAACGAGCCGATGGTCGTCACGCTCTACGGCCACGCGCTCGGCATCCACGCCCCCGGTCAGGCGCTGATGTACGACGCGCTGCCGGCCGCGCATCACCAGCTCCTCGCCCACGGGCGGGCCACGCAGGCGCTGCGCGCGGCCGGCGTACGACGTGTGGGGATCGTCAACAACCTGGCACCCACCTGGCCCGCGTCGCAGTCCGACGACGACCGTGCGGCGGCTGCGCTCTACGACGACCTGGTCAACTGGACCTTCACCGACCCGGTGCTCCGCGGCGCGTATCCGGAGTCGATGACCGACCTCATGGTCGAACGCGTCGCTGCGCGGGTGCCCGGCTTCGACCACGACGCCCTGGCCGCCGACCTGGGCGTGATCGCTCAGCCGCTGGACTGGTTCGGCGTGAACCATTACTTCCCCGCGCTCATCGGCGCACCGGCGGATCCGGCCGCGGAGCTGCCGTTCGACATGGGCCTGGTCGCCGACGTGCCGTACACCGACTTCGGCTGGCCGGTCGTCCCCGAAGCGTTCACCGAGCTGCTCCTCGGGCTACGCGACCGATACGGCGCAGCACTGCCGCCGCTGGTCATCACCGAGAACGGCTGCTCCTACGCCGTCGGCCCCGACGAGACCGGGCGGGTGCGCGACGACCGTCGGATCGCCTACCTCGACTCCTACCTGCGCGCCGCGCTGGCCGCCAAGGAAGCCGGCGTCGACCTGCGCGGCTACTACTGCTGGTCGCTGCTCGACAACTTCGAGTGGGGTGAGGGCTACTCCCAGCGCTTCGGTCTCGTGCACGTCGACTTCGACACGCTGGTGCGCACGCCGAAGGACTCCTTCGCCTGGTACCGGGACGTCATCGCCGCCAACCGCGCCGGCTGACCTCGGTCCTTCGTCGCGCAGCTCCGGAGTCTTTGATCCACCTGGTGGATCAAGAACTCCGCGGTCCCTGTCCTGGATCAGGCGGGATCCGTCACGTCGGCGACCCGGGCGCTGAAGTGCGCGATGACCTCGTCGGCAGCGAGCGTCGCGGCCACGCCGTGCGCTCCCGCGCCGATCGAGATCGTCTCCCCGACGATCTGCTCGTCGGCAATCACCGGCAGTGCGGTCCGCGAGCCGAACGGCGTGATCGTGCCGCGCTCGTAGCCGGTCACCTCCTGGGCCGCGGCGGCGTCCGGCATCGAGATGCGGTTGACGTCGAGCAGCGCCCGCAGCTTCGGCCAGGAGATCTCCCGGTCGCCCGGGACGAGCACGAACAGGTGGTCGCCCTCGCCGCGGCGTACGACGAGGGTCTTCACGATCGCCTTCGGAGGTACGCCGCGTGCTGCCGCGGCCTCCGCCAGCGACCGGACGCGGCCGTGCCGGGTGACAGTGTGGGCGATGCCGGAGTCGGCGAGCGCTCGCAGCGCCGGGTTGGCGTCCATAGCCTCGACAGTAGCCCCGCATCCGCGCGGCTCGGGCCCGACAAGCACACCGTTAGCGGGCGGCTGTGCTCGGGTAGAAGGTCGGCATGGGAAGCGCGGTCGCCTTCGGCGCAGTGGCGTCGAGCGCGCTGGTCTTCGGGTCGCTCGCCGGGCTGTGGCTGAGGCTGCCCAAGCGGGTGCTCGCGTCGATGCTCGCCTTCGCCGCCGGGTCTCTGATGACGGCGCTGGCGTTCGAGCTATTCGAGCACTCCTACGAGCAGGGTGGCCTGTGGCGCGCGGCGATCGGACTGCTCGTCGGTGCGTTGGTCTTCACCGCGATCAGTCAGTGGCTCGACCGTGCGGCGGAAGGCGCTCACGGCTCGGAGAGCGGGTCGGAGAAGCTCGATCCGAAGGCGGCCGCCTCTGACCGTGCCGCGTCCTCGGCGTCGAAGTCGGGTGCCGCCGGACTTGCGCTGCTCGCCGCGGTGACCTTGGACGGCGTACCGGAGAACCTGGCGCTCGGCATCGCCCTCGGCGAAGGCACCGGAGGTTTGGCGCTGCTGGCCGCGATCTTCGTGTCCAACTTCCCCGAGGCCCTCGTCGGCAGCGCGTCGATGCGCGAGCAGGGGCGGTCGGCCGGGTTCGTGCTGGGCACGTGGGGGGTCTGCGCGGTGCTGCTGACAATCGCGGTCCTCGTCGGTGCTGGCCCGCTGTCGAGCGCCGACCCGACGACCATCTCGCTGCCGTTGGCGTTCGCCGCGGGAGCGGTGCTGGCGTCGTTGGCCGACACGCTGATGCCGGAGGCCTACCGGGACGGCGGGTGGGAGGTCTCGCTCGCGACGTCCGCCGGGTTCGTGCTGTCGTTCTACCTCGCGACGCTGTGACGTCGGTGGCTCCGTGTCGTACGCCGCGCGGGCCGCAGAAGCGAGCCAGTCGCCGTACGCTCGACGCGTGAGCGACCTCGAGGTCTCCGTCGGCGGTCGGACGGTCATGGTCAGAGACGCGGGGGCGCTCGGCGGCGTCCCGGTCGTGCATTTCCACGGGACGCCCGGATCGCGACGCGAGGTCGAGTTCGGTGCTGAGGCCGCGCGGCGTCTGGGTGTGCGGGTGATCAGTTTCGACCGCCCGGGGTTCGGCGGATCCGACGCCGCGCCCACCACGCTCTCCCTGGTTGCCCAGGAAGTGGAGGCCGTGGCGGTCCGCCTCGGACTGGAGCGGTTCTCGGTGCTCGGGTGGTCCGGGGGCGGGCCGTTCGCACTGGCGACGGCGGCGCTCCTGGGAGACCGCGTGACGCGGGTCGGGATATCGGGTGGTCTCGCGCCGGTGGACCAGATGCCGGGAGCGCGGGAGGCGCTGGACGAGAACGACCTGCGCGCCCTCGCGTACCTTCCGGGCGACCCCGCTCGTGCGGCGGAGCAGTTCTACGCGGGCAGCGCTCCCCTGCTCGACGGCATGATGACGATGCTGGACGACGAGCAGGCGCCGTGGATCGACTGGATGTGGAGCGAGAGCGACCCGGAGGTGATCGCGGACCCGGAGGCGAGGCGGGCGCTGTTTACCTCGTTCCGCGAGGCCCTGCGACAGGGACCGATGGCCATCGCGTGGGACAACGTCGCGTTCGTCGGCCCATGGGGGGTCGACCTCGACGCCGTCGTCTGCCCGGTCCACCTTTGGTACGGCGACCAGGACCAGATGGCACTACCCGCCAACGGCGAGTGGCTGGCGGCGCGGCTGGCCGATGCCGAGCTGGTCGTCTACGAAGGCGAAGGGCACCTGCTGCCGTTGCGGCACTGGGAGGACATGCTTCGCACGTTGAGTCGCGAGAGGGTTTGAGGATGGCGTACGACGAGCAGCTGGCTGAGCGGACCCGGCGCGCGGTCGAGGTCGCGGCGGGGTCGGCGGGCTACCGCGAGATCAAGATGTTCGGCGGACTGTGCTGGACGGTGAACACGCACATGGCCGTCGGCACCGGCAGCGAAGACCTGATGGTGTACGTCGGCAAGGCCGGTGTCGAGGCAGCACTGGAGCAGGGCGCCCGCCCGGCGACGATGGGCGAGCGCACCATGGGCGGCGTCGTCCTGGTCGCTGCTGCGGACCTGCCGGACGACGGGGCACTCGACGCGTGGGTGCGCCCCGCGGTCGAGCGGGCACTGGCGCGGCCTCCGAAGAGCTGAGCCCGGCGCGCCGTACGTCGGCGCCGTCGAGATCCGTCCACGTGGACGAGATTCGACGTGGTTCACGGCCGCGACGGGTTCATTCCCGTCCATGTGGACGGTTGTCGACGAGGCGGCCGCCCCCGGGCAGTCGGAAGCCTCAGCCGACGACGTCGTACCCGGTGTCAAGGCGAGCCTGTTCCACTACGGCTACGAGGTCGTCATGATGCAGCGGCCGCGAAAGGTCCGGCGCGCTCGGGAACGAATCTGCGGCTCGACCGAACAGCACGACGATGGCACGGCCGGTCATCGTGGACGGTGCCCATAGTCCGTCGATTCCTGGTCCAGTCACAGACAGCTGGTCGTGGATGGCTTGCGCCCACCGGCGGCAGACGTGCCGCTCTGACGTGGAGAGGTCGTACGTCGCTCCGTTGCGCAAGGGCCACGTGTCGATGAGGTCGAGCAGCATCAATCCCCGGGTGGGTCGCCAGCCGGACAGGTGGCGACCGTCCTCGTGCAGGTCGATGACCCAGCTGTCCTGGAACACCTCGCCGAACGGAGTGGAGGGGTCTGTAGCGGAGTACAGCACGCCGACCCCAGGATGCTCGCGCGGTGGCGGCGGGTGAGGATCCCATCGCGCGGTGGTCGGACCCCAGGTGCGCATGGCGTCCCAGCGCGACGCATGTCTTCCAGAGGTGGCGTGGATGCGTAACAGCGGGCCGTCGTAGCTGCGTAGGTCGCGGTCCTCGTACGTCAGCGGGCCGGGTGGGGCGCTGGGGGACTTCGGCGTCATCGGCGGGCGAAGGACTCCGCCAGCCAGACGACGGCCTCGACGGAGCCGCCGCCGGCCAACCACTGAACGGCGGAAAGGTCGTTGAGTTCCTCGCGCGGCTGCGTCATCCAACGCTCCATGGCGACCGGATGCATGCTCTGAGGCAAGGCACCTAGGACCTGCCGAAGGCCGGTGAGCGGCTTGTCGTCGACGAACTGCCACTCCGGGAACAACAGCTCGCGCTGGGGCCCCCGCGGGTAGGCGTAAAGGTCCTTGGCCGCTGCGGAACGCCGTACGTTCGCTGTCGCGCGACCGCCCAACCGCTCGCCCGCTTCGGCGGTGGTGAGTCCGCGGGTGGCCCGTGTCTGGGCGTTGACCGATGCCGTGGCCAGCTCGACCCGGGCCCGTGCTTGCGTCATCGCGTCAAAACTCTCCGGAGGAGCCCCAGAGTCGAGCAGGAACTGGCGTTCGCCGGCACTCATCGCATCGCGCGTCGCCAGCACCTCGACGAAGATCTCGTAGACCACGGCCGGGTCGACGTCCAGGTCGCGCTCGGCCACGGCCTGGGCGATAACGTCGGGATCCAGCAGGTGCGGCATGACGCCATGATACGCCGTATCGACGAATTCGGTCTGCTGCGTGTGAGCGAAAGATCATAGTATGATCCTTCGCTCAAGGAGGCGTCATGGCTCGACGGGAACGCGTCGAGGTGCCACCCGACTACGCCGGGTCGTCCCGCGTTGAGCGCCGGGGCGGTGTGTACCGGCGCTACCACCCTGACCGCTTCGGAGGCACAACGACTGGGCTCAGTGGCCGAGTCATCGAGCAGGCAGCCGACGTGACCGGGGGGTTGCAGGCGTTCGGCGCGCGCCTGAGGACCAACCCGTTCCCAGTGTTGTACTCGACCGCCCTCCGGTCCGAGTCCATCTCGTCGTCCTGGATCGAGGGCATCCGGGCGACACCCCGCGACATCGCATTCGCGAACCTCCGAACACTCGACCAGGACCTGCATGCCGACGGCGCCTCAACCCACGTGGCCGAGCAAGTCGTTCGCAACGCACGGGCGATGAGGGACGCGATCGGCTTGCTCGGAGACGGGACCTGGCAGCACGAGCACATCTGCACATACACCAGCAGCTCCTACCCCGGCACCGCCGGGGTTATCGAGAGACGCAGGTCTGGATCGGTGGGGCCAGCCCGTTGCATGCCGAGTACGCCGGCCCCCCGCACGAGACCGTCCACGGCTACATGGACGACCTGCTGGAGTACGCCAACACCTCCGGCGACCTTCCGGTGGTCCTGGCGGCACTGGTGCACGCACAGTTCGAGTCGATCCACCCGTTCGAGGACGGGAACGGCAGGGTCGGCCGGGCACTCGTGCACGGCGTCTTCAAGCGTGCTGGCCTGGTCGACGGCGGCGTCGTGCCGCTGTCGGCAGTGCTGCGAAACGACACTGGCGGCTACGTCGGGGCGCTCACCGCATATCGGTACGACGGAACGTCGCGCAGGGCGCGAACGACGGCGCTGGACGACTACGTGAGCAGGTTCCTCGGCTACGTCGCCACCGCGGTCGCATCCGCGAACCGCTTCGTCGACGCTGCGCTGGCGTTGAATGCGCGCTGGCGTGGGGCGCTCGCCGGGACCCGGACGGATGCAGCGCTGCATCGAGCCCTGGACGTCGTCGTCGAGTACCCGGTCATGACCACCCGACTGCTGGCCGAGCAACTGGGGGTGACGCCCCGTCGGGCCGAGGACCTGGTGCGCGAGCTGAGCGCGGTCGGGGTGCTAAGCCCTAGCACCGGCAAGTACCGGCGTTCGGCGATCTACCAGGCCGACGACATCCTGACGTTGCTCGCGTTCGGCGCAGAAGCGGGCCCTGCGAGTCGAGCACCCGACCGCGCATCCGCCATCGAGCCACTGAGGCTGCGGTGTGACGCTCCGACGGCCGATGGTGCGTGTCGCAACCGGGTGTCAGAGCGTGGGGTGAGGTGCTGGCGACACCGCGCTGACTGCTGCTGACGCGAGCGTGAAGCTTTGGCAAAGCCCTGGCAGGCGCAGGACCGCAAAGTCCTGAAGCGCATCAACCTTTTGATCGCTGACATCACGCGCAACGGCAACGAGGGCATCGGCAAGCCAGAGGCGCTCAGGTACGACTTCGCCGGCTATTGGAGACGCCGCATCAGCGCTGAGCATCGCCTGGTTTACAAGGTCGTAGGTGACGAGGTCCGCATAGCCGCCTGCCGCTACCACTACGGCTGATCCCCTGCGCGGGCACGCTGCTCACGGCAGGATGGTGGGGCATCAGTCAGACGGGGGATTCGTAATGTCATCAGGCAGGCACCAGTAATGGCCGGCACTCTTTCAGGTCTCGAAGTCGGCCGTCGGGTCAGTGGCTTCGTGTTCGAGGTCGGCGTCAAGGCGTACGGCGCGGCCGCTGCGCTCAGTGTCGCTCTGAGCGACGCCGAGACCGCCGGCGGGAAGGCCAAGGATGCGGTGGCCGCGGTGCCCAACCTGATGGACCGCTACCGCGACGCCAAGTACGTCGTCGAGCACCGCGAGGAGATCCAGACCTCGCTCGACTACATGCAACAGAACGCACCGGATGCTGAGCAGCTGGAAGCCACGGCGGCGAAGAGTGTCGACACGCTCGAGGGGATCTCCCAGACCTGGGACGAGACCGCTGCTGCCTGGGATGCCATGTCCACGTGGAGGATCTGGCGGGGCATCCCCGATTCGTTCGGCCACCTTCGCGCGGCCTGGGACGCGAAGCCCGACTTCGACTCCATCCGTCAACTCGCGGACGTAACCGAGGACGTGGCCCCCTTCGTGGAGTATGGCAAGGTCCTGGTTCCCAAGCTCTACGACCTTCTCTTGTTGGTCGTGGACAACTTCGCCCGCGACGAGATCGTGTCCACGGTCGGCGTCATGCTGGCTGCGCTCTTCATCGCGTACGTCGCGGGCACGTGGATCGGTTTCTGGGCTCGCCGAGGTCGGCCACGCCTGATCGCACGCACCCTCCAACGGTTGGGTGCCCGCCGCTACTCCAAGTGGTACGCCGCCAACTCCGAAGTCGCGCTCGGCGAACCGGTTGTCGCCGCGTCCCGTGAGAGCCTCATCCGCGACATCGTCGACGATCCGGAGAACACGTTGGACCCAGCGGCGTACGAGGTACTGCAGCGCCACTTCATGCGCAAATAGCTATCGAGCCTGCCGTCGTAGTTCGAGCACCACAAGATCTGGGTAGCCCGCGCGGTGCTCGGCCGGCCGTGCCGCCTCACGGAACTGGCCGTGCGGGCGGTTTTGCCGGGCAGGATCGAACGATGGACTCACCATTTGCTGTACGTGTGGGCGCAGGCACGCTGCGCGGCTCCGAACGCGTTCTGCTCGCCCATCCCTGGACAGATGCGGGCGTGACGGTCGGCCCGCTGACCAATGGCGCTCAGGCGCTGCACCTCGCCGTTGGCCTATGCGTCCTGAACGACAGCTACCGCGAAGCGGAACGGCTCGGCATCGTCCTCAACGGGGTCGCCGTCGTGGCCGAGGGCGGGTTCGACGACCAATGGAGATCGACCGGAATCGAGTACGCAGTTATCTTCGACTCCGCCGCGGCGCCTGAGGACTTGCGGCATCTCGTTGAAGTCGTCGACGGCGTTGCAGAGGTTCCGAAGGCACTCCGCGCCGGGGCATCGTTAGCCAGGCGAGTTTGAGCGACCACGTCGGCGGCGCGGGCTCTTCCTGCTACGACGCCCACCACCGACGGAGGCGATCGAAGCAGTCGGCTGCCCGAACGACGGCGCACTGTTGGGGGCATCGCTGAGGGGAGTTGATGCGTTCCCACCTCGGGCGCAGTCCGTATCGGTGAGACTGAGCGGGACGCGTCGACGGGAGGACATTGGGATGCATCTACGCCGGACAGTGGGGCTCGCGACCATCGCACTCATGGTGGGGCTGTTGACACTGGTTGGCTCACAGGCCTCGTCATCGGCGTCGGCGTCTCAGTACAAGCGGCCTGTCGCCCTCGTCGCATCGACTACTGAGCTGGTCGAGGGGGACCGGTTGAAGCTGACTGCGACGATCGCCAACCCGCGCAAGGCGAAGCGAGTCACCCTCGAACGGTGGAACGTTCCGCTGTACTACGGCACCCCGTCCTGGCAGACGGTGAAGTCTGTGAAGGTACGGAACCGAAAGCGCGTGACGTTCAAGTACGTCGCCACCGCGTTGAACAGCGAACGCTTCCGGGCGGTCGTGACCTACAAGTCCGCGAAGCCCGCGCGCTCGAAGACGATCGGCGTCAAGGTATGGCGCTGGATTCCCTTGTCCGACTACCGGCCGTACTACGACACGAACCACCTCATCTTCAGCGACGTCACCATCAATGGACGTCGATACAAGGGATACGGTCCGCCGTCCTACTCCCGAGCACGGTCGTGGGAGGCACGGTTCACGCCCGGCAGGAACTGTCGCGCCTTTCGGGGTGTTGCCGGACTCGCCGACATCTCCGGGGACGGATCAAGCGGATCGGTGACTATCACGGCCGACGATGCCGTGACCTATGAGTCGCCAGCGCTGACGCCAGGCATGGACTCTCCATTCGAGATCTCGTTAGAGCTGCCCTACCGGCTGGGCCTCCAGTTCCTCAACACCTCGCCGGAGAAGGTCGACTCATGGCCGGTCATCGGTGAACCTGCGCTGTTGTGCACAGGTGTATGAACTCCCGCGCGCGGTAGCGTGACATTCGCGGCGGAAAGACGCGCTCGTCGCGACGGACGCCGGATCATTGGTAGTACCGGCACCAATAGTCAAGCGCATATCTGTTCGCCGCGACTGGCGGGGTCGGGTCTGCCTTGCCCGTATTCGTCGACTAGTCGGACCGATCGGGGTAGAGGGGTGAAAGGCCAGGGATCGAGTCGGACGCCGCATCAAGTCCGTGCTCCATTGCGATCCCCGTGGATCCGTTCTTCGCGCTCTTCGTGAGGTCAAACAGGGTCTGCGCGTCCAAGCCGTCGCGACGAAGATGCGGAGGTTGATGAGGAACGCAGCGACCCACTTCTGAAACGGCCAGTTGAGTGCGAGGATATCGTTGATATCGAATGACCGGCCCGCATCGGCCCTTGCCCTGAGCGCTGAGGCGAGCGCAGTTGCCTTATGGTGCTGGTCGTGGAGCGTCGCTGGAGTACCCGCGACCGAGCACCTCGTCGTCGACCTCGGCCCCTCCCAATGCCGGGTCGAGATGACGGTGCCGTGGTGGGCGGTGTCCTACCTCGGCATCGTCGCGGTCGCGTTGTCGCGGATCCGGCGGTACGCCGAGGAGGCGGCGGTAGGGCGGCCGTCGACGCTCTGAGTGGACGCTTCCCTCCGCGCCGCGGAGGGTGTAGGCACGGGGGTCATGCATCGTGACGACGGGAGTGAGCCGTGACGGAATACCTGATCTCGTTCCCCAGCGGCGAGATGAACATCCCCGACGGCGGACTCGAGGAGGTCTCGCAGACTGCACACGCCGTCGTACGCGAAGCCAAGGAAGCCGGGGTCTGGGTCTTCGGCGGCGACATCGACGAGAGCGTCCCGCCGGTCCGTGTCGCCGCGGACGGCACGGTCATCGAGGGCACCTATCCGCAGACGAAACAACTCGAGGGCGGCTACAGCATCCTCGAGCTCGAGACGTACGACGACGCGTGGCGTTGGGCGGCGAAGTTCGCCGCAGGGTGCCGGTGCCCCCAGGAAGTGCGGGCGTTCGCCTACGACCCGGAGAGCTGAGCGCCCTAGCGAATCGAGCGGGCGATCTACTCCTTCGACGGAGCGCATGCCAGGATCGCGCCCGACACGGCCAGCCCGAGGCCCAGTGTGTCGAAGTGGGTCAGTTCCGGCGTACCGGAGTCCCCCACGGCGTTGACGATGAGCACGCCGACGCCGAGCAGCCAAACGAAGGGGCCGATCCCGGGAACGATGTCCATCGCCGCAGAGTACGGGGCACCGGATCCCGGCGACGTGTGGCTCTGCCGAATCGATGGCGTTACATGTAACATGAACGCGTGGCGGTCCGAGAGCGAGTGAGCGAGTACCGGGCCCGGATGCGAGCCCAGGGTCTGCGTCCGGTCCAGATCTGGCTGCCCGACGTGCGGTCGGCCGAGTTCGCGGCGGAGGCGCACCGGCAGTCCGCCTTGGTCGCATCCGCTCCTGCTGCCGATGAGGACATGGGCTTCGTCGAGGCCGTGTCAGACGACTGGGACGAATGAGCCGCGGACTCGTCGTCACGGTCGCTGGTGGCGTCTACGCCAGCAAACCCCGGCCGGCACTGATCCTGCAGGATGACCGCTTCGACGCGACCGACTCGGTGACGGTCTGTCCGTTCACCACCGCCGCCGTGGATGCGCCGATGCTGCGGGTGCCCGTCGCTGCCGATGAGGGCAACGGGCTCGACCAGGACAGCTTCGTGATGATCGACAAGATCACGACCGTTCGCAGGAGCAATCTCGGAGAGGAAGTCGGGCGACTTGATGCGGCAACCATGGTCGAGGTCGAGAGACGAGTCCTCGTGTTCCTCGGCTTCGGTGCGTGAGCGAGGTCTCTCGCAGGCTCATTGGCCATACCGGCTGCGCGGCGTTCTCGGCCGTGACGCTTCACGCCAAGCGAAACTGCAAGCAGACAACCGGTGTCCGGTCTTCGACCGGCGTGCCCGCTTCCGCCCAGTAGCGCCGATGGCCCGCCCGCCACTCCTCCAGGTCGGCGTCGCCCTCACCTTCTGCTTCAGCGAACGACCATGGCACGTCGACGAACCGCATGACGTCGACCTGCGTCACCTCGATGGTGGCGATCTGTCGCCGGTCGTTGTCGAGCACGGCAAGACGTTCGCCGACGTGCTCGAGGACCTCGCCCTCCTGCTCGTACTCGCTGACCAGCCCGGCCGTCGCCCGCTTCCGCCCGGTCAGCACGAGAGCGTTGAGTTCGTCGCGCATCCGTCCGGGGAAGCCGAACTCGACCGAGCGGAGACCCCCAACGCGCGGCCAGGTCATCGCGCACTCCAACGAGTGCGGCGCCACGGCTCGGCAGACATGTCCAGCAGGTTATGCCCGAGCGTTGGACGGCGCCGACCTCCTGCCTGAAATGCCCGTTTCGCAGACAGTGTGCGGTGGGCCCTCTTACGGTGTCGTCTTCGGCAACGGGAGGGTCGAGATGGCAGGGGAATCTGCGCGCGAGGTCGCGCGACGTCGACGCGAGAAGGCAGACCGGCTCGCCCGCACCGCCGAGCTCTTCGAGCGGGGGGCGGAGGGCGAAGAGGCCACAGCAGCGGCGCTCGCTGCACTGCCGGCCACTGACTGGGCGGTGTTCCATGACATCCGTTGGCCCGGGCGCCGCTACGCCAACGTCGACCATGTGGTCGTCGGACCTCCAGGCGTGTTCGTCGTCGACTCGAAGAACTGGTCGGGATCCGTCGTGGTCCGAGACCAGGTTCTGCGGCAGAACGGCCGCAGTCGCGAGCCAGCGGTGGTTGGCGCAGCGGAAGCCGCTCTGGCCATCGCCCAACTGACGCGCGAGGTCCCGGCGAACCACGTCCACCCGGTGCTGTGCTTCGTGCGCGACGAACCCATTGCAGGCTGGGCTCGAGACGTCATGGTGTGCTCCACCGGCAACATCGTGCAGATGCTGCTGTCGCGTCCTGTCGTGCTCAGCTCGGAGCAGCGACGGGCTGCCGCCCTCGACATCGACGCAAGCACCCATGCGGCCCTCGACATCGCACCGGCTCGACCGGTTGCCACCGCGCCCGCGCCGCGGCGTACGGCACCGCGACGGCCCCACCCCGCAACCCCGGCTCAACCGCGCAGGCGCTCGCGCGGTCGCCGCTCTCGCCCGGGTGGCCCGGTCAAGCTCGGCCTGGTCGCGGCGGCCGTGGGCGCCTTCCTCTACGTCCCCGGCGTGCAGCATGCAGTGACCGACGGCGTCACGAAGATTCTCGTGCCTGAGCAGACCTCCGCAGCGCCCGTCGACGACGTACCGAAGCGCGACAAGAACGCAGCGAAGCAGAACCGAGACTGACGCGCTCTAGCCTAGCGGGTGGCAGAACCCGAGCGCACACCGGACGGCCGCTACATCGTGGTCGACGGGCGACGCTGGCGGGCCGCCGATCCGGCCATCCCCGAGGACCGTCGCGACGAGCTCACCAAGATCCTGATGGCGTGGCGTCGAGAGGTACGCCGCGCAAAGGGCACGCCCGACGAGAAGGCCGCGCGTGCCGGCGTCCACGCGACCAAGATCGCGCTGGGTGAGCGAGGCACGCCCTGGTGGGAACAGCCCGACGACGAGCGCCGCGCGCGGTGGAGCGCCGACGTGCGGGGACCTTGATTTCGAGACGGCCTCCTTCGTCGGCCTCCTCAATCAGCGGAGTCAGGCCTGGGACAGCACGGCGACGAGGAAGTCCGAGTCTTCGCGGAACGGTCGCAGATCCCAGGTGGACAGCAGTACGTCGGGCGCGAGCCCGGCTGCGCGCGCGTCGTCGAGGAAGTCGTCGAACGAGTAGCCGCGTCCGACACCGAACCCGACGACCAGCCGGCCGTCGACGGCCAGGTGACCCGCAAGGCGGCGCAGCGCCTCCCGCCGGTCCGCGGGATCGACGAACGTGATCACGTTGCCCGCGGACACGATCACATCGAAGCGGTCGGGCAAGTCGAGCTGGGCGAGGTCGCCGACCAGCCACCGCGGCCCGGGGTAGTCCTCCTCGGCCGCGGCGACGAGCACCGGGTCGAGGTCGACGCCGACCACGTCGTGTCCGACTCGAGCGAGATGACCGCCTACGCGACCGCTGCCGCAGCCGGCGTCGAGGATGCGGGCGCCGCGCGGCACCATGGCGTCGATCATTCGCGCCTCCCCAGCCAGATCGGCACCGTCGGCTGCCAGCGCGCGGAACCGGTCGACGTACCACTGCGAGTGGTCGGGGTTGTCCGCGATGATCTCTGCCCAGGAGCGCTGCTCGGTCATGCTCCGACCCTAGCCACGGAACCGCTACCGCTCATCGCCGCAACCGGGGGTGACGAACCGTCCACGTGGACGAGATTCCACCCGCGTCCGAGCTCACGGGCGTCGATTGCCGTCCACATGGACGGGTTGCGCCGCGTCCCGGGCTCCGCGAGCGGCGAGGTTGCGCGGCGTCGAAGAAGGCGATCGCCGACCCGGTGTACTCCCGCTCGGCTCAGGACTAGGCTTGACGCGTGTCCATCCAGCGCATCACTGTCGACCCGGCACGGATGGCCGGTGCGCCGACGATCCGTGACACCCGTGTCACGGTCACAGCCGTACTCGGCCAGCTTGCTGCGGGCAGGACGTACGACGAGATCCTCGCGGACTACCCCTACCTTGAGCGGGAGGACATCGTTGCCGCGCTTGAGTTCGCAACCGCATCGATCGAGCGCGGACTTCCCATCACCGCAGCATGAAACTGCTGCTCGACGCCAACTTATCCCCGGTCATGTGCAGGCAGTTGAGGACGGAGGGCATCGAGGTCTCGCACGTTTACGACCGCGATCTCGGGACAGCCACCGACGAGGCCATCGCCGCTTTTTGCTGCAGGGATCGGCTACGTGGTCGTTTCCGCTATGGAGCCGGAACTTGAGGCTGGCGCGGTCGTGTCGCTCTCGCCGACGCACCTGCGCACTCGTCGGCTTCCGATCGCACGGTGAGTCATCGCCCGACCACCAGTCCGAGTGAAGATCGGAGCCCACCCCCTATCGTCACGCGCATGACTCTGGAGCAGTGGCAGCGGCTGGACAGCCGGACGGTCTCCACCAACGGCATCGAGCTGCGAATCGTCGAGCACGGGGACGGGCCCGCGGTCGTGCTGTGCCACGGCTTCCCCGAGCTCGGCTTCTCGTGGCGCCATCAAGTTTCGGCGCTCGCCGAGGCCGGCTACCGGGTGATCGTCCCCGACATGCGCGGGTACGGCGGCAGCAGTCGTCCCGAGCGCATCGAGGAGTACGACGTCCTCAACCTATGCGGGGACCTGGTCGGTCTGCTCGATGCGCTCGACCTGGGCGATGCGGTTTTCGTGGGCCACGACTGGGGCGCCTCGGTCGTCTGGCAGCTCGCTCTGCTGCATCCGGAACGGGTTCGTGCCGTCGCCGGTCTCAGTGTCCCCGCGACGCGTCGCAGCCCGGTGCCGCCGATGCAGATCCTGCGCTCGCGGCTCGGTGACGACTTCTACATGGTCTGGTTCCAAGAGCCGGGTGTGGCCGACGCCGTGCTGGGCGACGACGTACGACGCGCGCTGACCACCGATGCGCTGTCGCTCGCGGCGGCGGACGCCGAGCCGGTCGACCTCGCCGCCAGCCGTCCCTGGTGGGGGCCGGAGGAGTTCGAGCACTACGTCGCGACGTTCGAGGAGACCGGATTCACCGGCGGCCTGAACTACTACCGCAACATGGACCGCAACTGGGAGCTCACCGAGCATCTCGAGTGGCGCCGGATCACCCAGCCGGCGATGTACCTCACGGGGTCTGAGGACCCGGTGGCGATGTTCACCCCGACGACCTGGATGGAGAAGCTCTGCACCGACCTGCGGCAGATGGTCGTCGTACCGGGTGCCGGTCACTGGATCCAGCAGGAGCGGCCGGACGAGGTCACCCAGGCGTTGCTGGAGTTCCTCGCCGGGCTGTGAAGCGCTGCGGCGCCAGCGGACAGCACGGAGTGGCGGCTCTCGAAGCTCTGGTCGCCCGTCATCGCGCCGCGGAGATCGATGCGAGCTACGCCGCCTATGACGAACACGCGCTCGACACACCCGACGAGTGGGGAGACCTGGCCTCCTTCAGGCGGGCTGCGTCAGCCTCATGAACGGACGGCCGGCCCGGGGCGAGCTGTGGTGGTGCGAGATAGCCGAGATCCGCCGACGACCCGTCGTGGTGTTGTCCCGTGACGCGGCCATGGCCCTGCTCGTTGCGCGACTCGGTCGCTTGGCGGATTCCCGCGCGCAGGAGATCTGCCATGCCCTGGGCGTGGCGGTCGACTGTCGCTCCTGAGACCCGTCGCCACTGACCCGTCGCCACTGGGACCCCGGAGCCTGTGACCCACCTGGTGGATCACAGACTCCGGAGTCCGGGCATGGTGTGACGGCGGGATACTCGGCGGGTGGACGACCTGGACATCGAGTTCGAAGGACCGGTCATCGAGTGGCGCGGCCCGGCGCCGTACTACTTCGTCGACGTCCCTGCCGAACCGAGCGAGGACATCAAGTTCGCCGCGCATGGCATCGAGTACTGGGGGCAGGTGCCGGTCGTCGTCCGCATCGACGACACGGACTTCACCACCGCGTTGTTCCCCAAGGCCGGCCGCTACCTGTTGCCATTGAAGGACAGCGTTCGCAAGCCGCTGAGCGTCGAGCTCGGTCAGGTGCTGTACGTCGCGCTGCGGGTCGGGCGGCGCTAGCGCAGCAGGCCCGGCGATCAGCGGCGCCCCGGCGGTCGAGCTTGTCGAGACCCCGGTGATCTCGACAGGCTCGATCAGCGGGGACAGGCTCGATCAGCGGGGTCAGGCGTAACGACGCCGGCGGTCAGGACTTCTTGGCCGTCGTACGACGCGCGGCGGTCTTCTTCGCAGTCGCCTTGGGCTTCTCCCGCACCCGCACGCTCTGCCCCGATGTGCGCTTGACCTCGAAGAGCTCGATCGCCCCGACGAGGTCGACAAGCTTGCCGTAGCCCCAGTTGCGCGAGTCGAAGTCCGGTGCCTGCTTGGCGACGTAGCTGCCGACGCCGCCGAGGTTCGCCCAGCCGTCGTCGTCCGAGGCGGCGTCGATCCCGTCGCGCAGCAGCCTGACGAGCTTCGCGTCCTGCGCAAGCTCACGACTGCTCTTGCGGGCCGGGGCCGGCGCGACGTTCTCGCCCTCGGTCTCCTTCGGCTTGTCCCGGTCGCGCAACACGTCGAGGTAGATGAACCGGTCGACTGCCGCCACCAGCGACTTCGGCGTCTTCGGCTCGCCGAACCCGTAGACGATCTTCCCCGACTCGCGCAGCCGCCCGGCCAGGCGCGTGAAGTCGCTGTCCGACGACACGATGCAGAAGCCGTCGACGTTGCCGGTGTAGAGCAGGTCCATCGCGTCGATGATCAGCGCGCTGTCGGTGGCGTTCTTGCCGCTGGTGTAGGCGAACTGCTGGATCGGCTGGATGGCGTGCGCGTTGATGACGTCCTTCCAGCCACGCAGGTTCGGCGTCGTCCAGTCGCCGTAGGCGCGTTTGACCGATGCGATGCCGTACTTCGCGATCTCCGCGAGCAGCGCCTCGATGATCGTCGGTGTGGTGTTGTCGCCGTCGATGAGGACGGCGAGCCTGGGGGAGTCGGGTGCGAGCGCCATGCTGGCGAGCGTATGCCGCCGGGCCGTACGCTCAGCGGGGACGACCGGCCTGCACGAGCCCGGTCTCGTAGGCCAGCACTGCCGCCTGCACGCGATCGCGCACGCCCAGCTTGGTGAAGAGTCGCGACACGTAGGTCTTCACGGTCGCCTCGCTCAAGAACAGCTCAGCGCCGATGTCGGTGTTGGACAGCCCTTTGGCCAGCAGCCGAGCGACGGCCAGCTCACGCTCCGTCAAGGTCGACCACACCTCCGGCAACCGGCCGGGCGGCGGCGCCCCGACGAAACGCTCGAGCAGCCGCCGCGTCAGCGCTGGGTCGAGCATCGCCTCACCACGCTCGACCACCCGCACGGCGTGGATCAGGTCGTCGGGAGGCACGTCCTTGAGCAGAAACCCGGACGCCCCTGCCTGCACGGCGGCGTAGACGTACTCGTCGAGGTGGAACGTCGTCAGCGCCAGCACCTTCGTCTCTGGATGCTCGGCGAGCAATCGGCGGGTGGCTTCGATCCCGTCCATCCGCGGCATCCGCACGTCCATGAGTACGACGCCCGGCTGGGTCGCCGCCGCCTGCTCGAGCGCCTCGACGCCGTCGCCGGCCTCGCCGACGACGTCCATGCCGGCCCGCTGCGCTCCTGCCCGTGCACGGTCACCTCGACGGACAACCCCTGTGATCCCGACTCGATCAGCGCCGCCAGCTGGTCCATGCCCGGCTGCGGCGTGAGGGCCCCGGCCTCCTCGGCGTCGCGCAGCACGGCGACCACGCGGCGCATCTCGGCGAGCGCATCGGTGCCGGTGGTCCGGATGGTGTGCAGGGCGGCACGCACGTGCTCGGGGTCGTCGTCGACGACCTGCTCGGCGGCTCCGGCCTGCACGACCATCATGCTGACCGAGTGCGCCACCACGTCGTGCAGCTCGCGGGCGATCCGGGTGCGCTCCTCGACCACCGCGGCCATCGCCTGCTCGGCGCTGGCCACCTCCACCTCGATCGCCCGCCGCAGCGACTCCGCCGCCTTGCGCTCGGCGACGTGCAGCCAGCGGCCCATCGACCAGGCGATCGTGAACACCAGCCAGTGGAAGATGATCTCGCCGGGGGTCTGCAGCAGCTCGACCCGCAGGTCCATGTAGAGCAGCGTCGCCGCACCGGCCAGCGCGCCGTACGCGCCCTCGCGGCCCCGGCCGTGTCGGGCCACCGAGAACACCGCGACCACCATCGGTGCGAACTGCCCCCAGAACAGCACCGGCAGCTCGACGACGGCGAACACCAGAGGCCACGTCCACAGCACGACCAGCGCCGAGTGCAGCGGCGCGATCCGGCGCAGCACGAGCGGCAACGTCACCAGGACCACGACGAGGGTCGCGACCACGCGCGACCCGTCGCCCTGCAGCGAGCTGAACGGCACCCACAGCTCCGCCAGACCCACGATCGCCAACCCCGCGGCGAGCAGCACGTCGCCCCACAGGCGCGCGCGGCCACCGGTCCTGGGGGTGCTCATCGCCTCACGATAGGGCGCCTCGGCGTGTGCCGGAATCATCCTGAAGTTGACACCTCTGTCGACCGCGGGCCGATGACCGACGACCCGCGGCGCCGCAACGGTGAGGGCATGAAGAACACCGCCGCTTTCCGCAGAGTCGTCGCCGCCGCGGGGCTCGTCCTGACCGCACTCATGATGGTCGGCTCGACCATCTTCGCCCCCGAGTTCCCCGCCGACCGCGCCGACCAGCTGGCCGCGATCGCCGAGGGCGGGAGCCTCGCCACCACCTCGGCGTTCCTGTTCGTGCTCGCCCAGCTGCCGTTCGTCGCGGCGGTGCTCGGCATCGGGCACCTGCTGCGCGCCCGGTCGCCGCGCCTGTCCAACATCGGCACGACGCTCGCGCTCGTCGGCGCCTTCGGGCACAGCTTCTACGGCGGGATCACGATGGCCCAGGTCGCCATGGCTGCCGACGAACCGAACCGGGCAGTGCACGTCGCCGTCCTCGACCAGGTCGAGTCCGAGCCTGTGGTGGCGTTCATTGCGATGGGCCTGCTCGGCACCGTCCTCGGCATCCTGCTGCTGTCGCTCGGGGTGTTCCGGGCAGGGGTCGGGCCGCGGTGGGTGGGGCCGGCGTTGTGGGCGTTCCTGATCGTGGAGTTCGCCGGGCAGGGCCTCACCGAGTGGGCCTCGCACGTCGCCGTCGTGCTGTACGTCGCGGCGTTCGTCGGGCTCGCCGTGACGGTGTGGCGCAGCTCTGACCGGTCGTGGACCGTGGCCGGTGACGACGCGGTCACCGCCGCCCCGCCGCGCGAGGCCTTCGCCTGAGCGACTGCGGAGTCTGTGGTCCACCAGGTGGATCACACACTCCGCAGTCCCGGCGTCGAGCAGGGTTGAGCCCGTTCGCGGACGAGCAAACTCCCGGCGGAGCACGATGCCAGGAAAAGGAGCTCGTCCATGTCCGTCACAGGCGACTACGCCCCCAGCCCCCGCGACTTCGTCCGCGACCAGGTCGAGCTCTTCGAGCGCACCGACGGCGCCGAGGGCAACACCATGCAGGGACTGCCGATCATCGTGCTGACCACCGTCGGCGCCAAGTCCGGCAAGATCCGCAAGACGCCGCTGATGCGCGTCGAGCACGACGGCCGCTACCTCGTCGTCGCCTCGCAGGGCGGCGCCCCGACACACCCGAACTGGTACTACAACCTCATCGCCGACCCGCATGTCGCGCTGCAGGACGGCCCCGACCGTCGCGACTACGTCGCCCGCGAGCTCGACGGCGCCGAGCGGGACGAGTGGTGGGCGCGGGCGGTCGAGGCGTTCCCGCCGTACGCCGACTACCAGCGCAAGACCGACCGGCGCATCCCGATCTTCCTGCTCGAGCCGGCCGACTGAGCCGCATGCCCGTCGAGTACCACGGCTCCCCGCGACCGACCATCGGCATCGAATGGGAGCTCGCCCTGGTCGACAAGACCACCCGCGACCTGGCCAACGTCGCCGCCGACCTCTTCGACGCCGTCCAGGGCGACGCCGAGCCGCAGGTCGATGAGACCAAACTGCACAAGGAGCTGCTGCGCAACACGATCGAGATCGTCACCGGCATCTGCGAGTCGGTGCCGGAGGCGATCGCCGACCTGGCCGGCACCGCGCGGACCGTCCGGCCGTACGCCGACGCGCTGGGTGTCGACCTCTACTCCGCCGGCACGCATCCGTTCGCCGAGTGGACCGACCAGCAGCTCACCCCGGGCCACCGCTACGAGGAGCTGATCTCGCGCACCCAGTGGTGGGGCCGGCAGATGCTGATCTGGGGCCTGCACGTGCACGTGGGGGTACGCCGCCGCGACCACGTGCTGCCGATCGTCACCTCGATGCTCAACTGGTTCCCGCACCTGCAGGCGTTGAGCGCCTCGTCGCCGATGTGGGCCGGCACCGACACCGGCTACGCCAGCAACCGGGCGATGATGTTCCAGCAGCTGCCGACCGCCGGGCTGCCGTTCCAGTTCCAAACCTGGGCGGAGTACGAGTCCTTCGTCGCCGACCAGCTGCACACCGGGGTCATCGACGACATCTCCGAGATCCGCTGGGACGTCCGGCCGGCACCCCGGCTGGGCACCGTGGAGATCCGGATCTGCGACGGCGTCTCGACAATGCGCGAGATGGGTGCGCTGGCGGCGCTGACCCAGTGCCTCGTCGTCGACCTCGACCGCCGGCTCGAGGCCGGGGAGACGCTGCCGTCGATGCCGCCGTGGCATGTCCAGGAGAACAAGTGGCGGGCGGCCCGCTACGGCCTGGACGCCGAGATCATCCTCGACGCGCACGGGAAGGAGCGGCTCGTCACCGACGACCTCGACGAGCTGCTCGACCGGCTCTTGCCGCTGGCCCGCGAGCTCGGTTGTTCGGATGAGCTGGCCGCGGTGGCCGACATCCCGGCCCGCGGCGCGTCGTACCAGCGGCAACGCGAGGTCGCCCTGCGTTCCGGCGGCGACCTGGTCGCCGTCGTCGACTCGGTCGTGTCCGAGCTCGAGCTCTGACCTCCCCGGCGGTCGAGCTTGCCTGCTCGGAGGAGGGACCGCAGCGACCGTCTCGAAGGGTCGAGACCCCGGCGCCCCTCGCCCGACCCCTCACACGTGGCCGCTGAGCTGGGCGAGCCGGGTAGCGAGTGCGTCGACCATGGCGCCCGCCTGCTTGGCCGACACGGCCGCCTTGCGGTCGCCGCCTTGGCTCGACACCGGCAGCACGTCGATCGACAGCTTCGCTCCGCCGGCCAGCGCCCGCAGCGCGTCGACCTTGTCACCGAACGGCGTGCCGCTGCCGGGTGAGTAGTAACGCACCGCCTCGTCGATCTGGTCGGGGTACAGGTCGGCCTTGGTGACGGCGATGACCAGCCAGATCGGCCGGTCGCGGCGTACGGCCATCGACGCGATCCGGTGGGAGGTGATCGTCCAGTCCTCCAGCTCCGCGGCGAGCTGCTCTTCCCTGGTCGCGGTCGCCGAGCCGCTGGTGCCCGCCGTACGCCGCGGGGTCGCGTGGCCGTAGGCGACCACGTGCACCACGCCATCGACGGGCTCGTCGTGGAACACCTCGTCCAGGGCGCTCAGCCGGGTGGCGGCGTTGTCGCCCGGCACCACCCGGAAGCGGAAGCCGTGCAGACGGGCGGAGCGACGGGTGCGGCGCTCCATCACCGCCGAGCCGACCTCGGCCACCGTGTCGCCGCCCGTACGCCGGGTGAGCCGCTCGACGAGCTGGCTCTTGCCCACCCCGGTCATGCCGGTGACGGCGACCACCGGGAAGCGCCGGCGGAAGATCCGGCCGAGCCGTTCCGGCGCGGCAGCCAGGCCGGTCAGGACACCGCCCACGACGGTGGCGCCGACGGCGGTGCGGCCCGACGACATGGTCGGCCGAAGCCGGGACGGGGTGGTGGGCACGGAATCTCCTCCTCGGCTGCAGGCTGGTCGCACGCCGAGCCTACGGTCTGCGCGTGCTCGGCTCATGTCGGCGAGTGCGCTGGCACACTCGTCGGATGAGGCACGCCCGGACCGCAGCCGGCGTACTGCTGGCGCTCCTCGTCACGGCCGGATCGGTGCTCGCCGCGAAGGTGACCTTCCTGTTCGCAGCGTGCGGGACGTTCGACGACACCGGTGGCCCGTACCCGGCTCGCGACTCGCCGCAGGGTCGCGTCTGCGTGCCGGCTCAGGACGACATCTTCACGCCGCAGGCGCTCGCCGACTGGGTCCTCGTCACCGCCGGGCTGCTGGCCGTCGTGCTGGCAGTGGCGGCGTGGCGAAGGGGCTGGCGGGCCCGGGCGCTCGGAGCGATGGGCGTCGTCGCCCTTCCGCTCGTCGCCGTCGCGGCGCTCGCGACGCCGTCGAACACCTGTACCGACGACGTACGCCGGGAGCCCGGCTCGGACTGCGCGACGGGCGGCTAGCCGGCGTGCTGCAGCAAGCGTGACCACCTCGAGGGGCGGAAGCAGCACGGCGTCGAGGCGATCGCGAATGACCTCCGCCAAGCGGGCCGCCGTGCTTGGGTGGAGGGGATGCCGGGGACCGTCCCGCATCCTGACGAAAACATGGGGGGAACGCAATGGAGACCGCCGCCATCATGTCCTGGACGCTGGTGCAGGAGATCCCGATCCCGGACGACGTGAACAACCTGCTGGTGGAGGGGGAGAAGGCCGTCGCTGCGTACAAGACGTTCCGCGACAGCGCTGTCTTCACCACCAAGCGGCTGATTGTGCGTGATGCGCAGGGGATGACCGGCAAGAAGGTCGAGATCTACTCGCTGCCCTACAAGAACATCAACATGTGGTCCTCGGAGAACGCGGGCAAGATGTTCGACTTCAACGCCGAACTCGAGCTGTGGACCCGCGCTGGCCACATCAAGGTCAAGTTGGACAAGAAGATCGACATCCGCCGGCTCGATCAGCTGATCGCGTGGGCGGTGCTCAACAGCTGACACGGGCCGGCCGGCGCTGTCGGTGACGGGCGAGACGTGCAGGCAGAGCTCGATTCTCCTTACGGGGTCGATCTCAGTCATGGAGTGACTGGGATCGACCCGGTAAGCGGCGATCGTTAGCGCATCGGGCCGGTAGGGTACGAGACCGGCATGGGAAGCGCGATCGCCTTCGGCGCCGTCGCCTCCAGCGCCCTGGTGCTGGGGTCGCTCGCCGGGCTGTGGCTGCGGCTGCCGAAGCGGGTGCTGGCGGCGATGCTGGCGTTCGCCGCCGGCTCGCTGATGACGGCGCTGGCATTCGAGCTCTTCGAGGACTCCTACGAGCAGGGCGGTCTGTGGCGGGCCGCGCTCGGCCTGATCGTCGGTGCGCTGGTGTTCACCGCGATCAGCCAGTGGCTCGACCGGGCCGCCGAAGGCGCCCACGGCTCGGAGATCGGGTCGGAGAAGCTCGACCCGGAGGCGGCCGCCTCGGACCGGGCCGCGTCGTCGGCGTCCACGACGGGCGCCGCCGGCCTCGCCCTGCTCGCGGCGGTGACCCTGGACGGCGTACCGGAGAACCTGGCGCTGGGCATCGCGCTGGGTGAGGGCACCGGCGGGTTGGCGTTGTTGGCGGCCATCTTCGTGTCCAACTTCCCCGAGGCGCTCGTCGGCAGCGCGTCGATGCGCGAGCAGGGCCGGTCGGCCGGGTTCGTGCTCGGCATGTGGTGGGTGTGCGCGCTGCTGCTCACCCTCGCCGTCGTCGTCGGCGCCGGGCCGCTGTCGAACGCCGACCCCACGACGATCTCGCTGCCGCTGGCGTTCGCCGCCGGTGCGGTGCTGGCGTCGCTGGCCGACACGCTGATGCCCGAGGCCTACCAGGACGGCGGGTGGGAGGTCTCGCTCGCGACGGCCGCCGGGTTCGTGCTGTCGTTCTACCTCGCCACGCTGTGAGTGCCGGCCCGGCGCCGTACGACGAACGGCCGGGGCCGCGGGAACAGGTGCAGGGGCCGTCGCACCGCCGGTCCTGCCGTCTGCGAGCGGCACCGCCTGTCCGCGCGGCCCTGCCGGCCCGAGCTGTGAGGGACCGAACGCAGCTTTCCCTGCGCTGCGTGACCGGGGCGACGCAGGATGGAGGTGGAAGAAGGTGATCGGGATGGCTGGCTCGTCGAGCCACGACCACGGCCCACAACAGCTGTCGATGCTGACCTACGGACTGCTCTTCGGCCCCGCGATGGGGATGCTCGTCGCGCTCGTCCTCGTCGGCGATGAGGCGCTCGCGCTGGGCTTGACGATCGGCGCAGCGGCCGGGGTCCTGCTGGGTGCGCTGCTGGACGTCGAGCGGGAGCGGCGCAGCGGTCGCTGACGGGACGTCAGAGTCCGAGGCCGCCGTCGACGACCGGGCCGAAGCGGCCGCGGATCTCGGGCGTGCGTTCGCGGGCGATCGCCAGGTAGTTGCTGAGCTGGTCGACGAAGACCTCCTCGTCGAACTTCGCGAACAGCAGCTCCGTCACCTGCCACAGGCAGTGACCGCCGAGCCACCAGTGCGTGCCCATGGTGCTGGTGCGGCCGTGCAGCGCGTTGGCGAAGTCGACGATGGTCGCGCGCAGGTCGTCGGGCACCTCGAGTACCCGGTGGTGAAATCGGACGTAGGGGAACAGCTCCTCGTTGGCGAGTACGGCGACGTCGATGCCGTCCTTCTCGAACGCGAATCGGCCGGGTGCGTACTCGTCCGGGTCGGCCTGCAGCCAGTCGCGCAACGAGTCGCGGACGAGTGAGATGAGCTCGTCGGCGTCGGCGGGCTTGGCGACCCTCGGCTCGTGTCGCGGCCGCTTGGGTAGCACCGGTCGCCGGCGGCGAGGCACCTGAGCGGCGTCGACAGGCGTGCCGCGCGCCCACAGCCGCACGTCCTCGACGTCCTCGACGACCCGTTGCAGGATCCAGGGGATGTCGAAGGCGAGCATGCGCGCGTCGTAGATGTCGACGTCCTTGTGCAGGCTGGCGGGATCGTTCCCGAACGGCTCCCAGCCCTCGGCCAGGAGCTCATCGCGCAGGTCGTCGTCGAGGTCGAGATCCGACGCCTGCACCGTGATCGAGCCGAGCGTGGAGAAGGCGGCGATGTGCGGTCCGTCGATGCCGGCGTCGGTCAGGCCGACCACGAGGGCGTCGCCGTAGTCGAGCCCGGCCTCGCCACGGAAGCCGGCCAGCGCGAGGGACAGGTAGGCATCCAGCCCGTCCCACCCGTCGTACCCGTTGAACGGCAAGCGTGTCCGCAGCGGCCAGTCCTCGGTCGACATCACGTCGTCGTCCTCGTCCGCCCACGCCAGCCCCATCGCCTCCGGGAACGCGTGGAAGACCAGGGACGCGGTGAGCTCGACCATGCGGTCGACGTCGTCCATGTCGAGGGCGACGTACTCCTCGACGATGGCAGCGAGCTGCTTCTCCTCCTCGTCGCCGAACCGCTCCGCGAACTCCTGCAACGCCGGGTCGGTGATCTCGTCGGGCAGGTGCTCGCGTCCGATGAGGTACGCCGCGCGCGGGTAGGTGTCGAAGGTCGGCATCGCCTCGAGCTCGGCCGTGTCGAGCGCCGTGATCGCCTCGACGGCGTCGGGGCAGAGTGCGAGCACCAGGTCGTCGAGCCAGTAGCCGTGCAGGATCCGATGTGCGGCGTCGAACGCCCAGGCGTAGGGCTCGTCGAGCCCTTGCTCCTGCTCGAAGCGGACGTGTGCGTCGGCGGCGTCCGCCCAGTCGGCGTCGCTCGCGAGCCAGGCAGCGGTCGCCCGCAGCGCCAGGCCTTCGACGACCCGGTCGGCCTCGACGGTCGGTCGACGTCCGACCCAGCCCTCGACGACGTCGCGGTCGAGCAGTAGGACTGTGGACCGCGGGTCCACCAGGTAGGGGAGCGCCGCGGTCTGCCTGCCGCGGGACCCACGACAGCGTCACGGTCGCAGGCTCCTCGAGCGTCTCCTGCAGAGCGCGGCATCGGACCTCGGCGGCCCGAAGCCGGGTCTCCCACCGTGCGTCGTCCATCGGTCTCCTCGTCGTGGCTGGGTCGGTCAGTCGTGGGGCCGGGGGTGGGCCAGCCGTAGCTCGGCGGCAAGCTCCGGGTGCGTCAGGAGCGCGGCCCGCAGCAGCCGCTTGGCGCGGGCGACGCGCTGGTCGACCGCGGCCCGCTCGATGCCGAACCGGTCCGCGACTGCGGCGGCGTCGAGGTCGTCGACGAACCGCAGCCGGAGCACCTCGGCCGCCCCCGGCGGCAACAGCTGCAGGACCCGATCGAGCAGGTCGGCGCGGACCGGCACCAGCGACGGCGTCGACAGCGTGCGCAGCTCGGCGAGGAGGTCCTCGACGTCGCCGTCCTCGGTCTCCACCGGTCCGCGAACGAACTCGTGCTCTTCGCGCCGGCGTTGGCGGCGCAGGAAGCCGGTGGCCTCGTTGCGCACCGCCACTTCGAGCCACGCCGCCGGGTTGCGCGGGCCGTCCCCGTCCCGGAAGGCGCCGAGGTAGTCCGCGACCGCCTCATGAGCGATGTCCTCCTGGTCCTGCGGGGCCAGCCCCCGGGTGAGGCGGTGGACGCGCGCCAGCCGGAGCGCGTCGGCGTACACGTCGATCGTCTGCGTCATGGCCGCAGTGTGTGCCCGGGGTCCGAACCAACTCGGGTGTCAGATCGAGAGCCGCGCCGGCGTCGGGGGGTGTATGAACGACACCGACATCCAGACCCTGCCCGTCCTCGAGGTCGCGAACGCGCACTTCGTCACGCCGTACCTCGCGGTCGGCGGCGACCTCGCCTACGACGATGCCACCGCCGTCCGACAGTCCGTCGAGCTCGTCGTCACGGGCGGCGTCACCCATGTCCTCGACGTCCGCTTCGAGGCCGATGACACCGACTGGTGGGCCGAGACCGAGGTCAGCTACCTGTGGGCCGGCATCGACGACGCCGGCCAGCGCGTGCCGGGCGAGTGGTTCGACCACGTGACCGGGTGGGCGCTTGCCGCGATCAAGGACGGTGGCGTCGTCCTGACCCACTGTCACATGGGCATCAACCGCGGGCCGAGCGCCGGGTTCGCCGTCCTCGTCGGCCTGGGCTGGGACCCGGTGGTCGCACTGGCCGCCATCCGGGCGGCGCGCCCGATCGCGCACATCTGGTACGCCGAGGACGCCCTGGAGTGGCACTTCGACCGCGTCGGCGCCATCCCGGCCCAGCGGCGTACGACGCGCGCCCTGGTGGCGCAATGGCGCGAGCACAACCCGCTCGACGTGGTCCGGATCATCCGCCGGATCCGCGCCGGTGAGGCCGGTTGATTCGGACCCCAACCACATCATCGCTTCACCACGACGAGGAGGGAGCCCGAGATGACCGAGCTGATCGCCCGAACACGCATCGCACTGTCGCTCAAGCCGGACTTCACCGAAGGCCGGTGGGAGTGGAGCCTCGCAGGGGAGGGCTTCACGCTCACCGGCTCGGTGCCGGCCCGCGACCGGGAGGACGCCGTGTTGCTGGCGCTCGGTGCCAGCTACGACTCGTTGCGAGACCGCGGCCCGGTGCAGTTGGTCGTCTCGCTGCCGGCCAGCGCCCGGTTGTGGGCGTACGCCGGCGACGTCGCCGCGCACTTCGCCGGTGTCACGCTGGTGCCTTTCAAGGACACCGACACCGAGCTGCGGGCGACAGCGATGAAGGCGTTGAACGCCCAGCCGCTCACTGCACCGGCCGTCCCGATGCAGCGGGTTCCTGACGGCCCGCTCACCGTCGCCACCGACGGCTCGGCGTCCCGCGGCCGGATCGGCTGGGGTTGGGTGACCGACGACGGGCGGCACGACTGCGGCTCGGCCACGCCGACGGTGAAGGCGTGCACCCGGCGCATCCAGCCGGCGTACGCCGAGCTGCGGGCGATCTCCGAGGCGATCGCGGCGCTGCCCGGTCGCGACCTGGTGATCCGCAGCGATTGCCAGCCGGCCGTGACGCTGGTCCGCGACTGGATCGCCGGGGTCGACCGGATGCCGTTCGGCTACGACGCCACCCACCACGACGCCGACCGGCGGGGAGGCCTGCGCTGGATGCAGAAGCAGGTGCGCGCCGAAGCGCACCGCATCGACATCGGCTGGGTGCGCGGCCACGCCGGCGACCCGCTCAACGAGGCCGCCGACTCCCTCGCCAAGCTCGCCCGCCGCGCGACCGAGGGCACGTGGGGCTTCGCTCCCGCCGATGTCCCCGAGCGCGCCCGCGCCATCGCCGACGCGTTCGTCGGCCACCACCAGCCCGCAGCCGCGGCCTGACCCACCACCGTCCTCGGGAGGACCCATGAAGATCAACGCACTCCTCGACGTCAACGTCGTCGCCCACGAGACCGAGGACGAGGTGGCCGTGCTGCTCGAGCTCGAGGCGCCCGCCGCGGTCTCCGGTGCGCCACGTCCGCAGGCGTCGCTGCAGGTCGTCCTCGACCGCTCCGGCTCCATGTCCGGCCCGCCGCTCGAGGGTGCGAAGCGGGCGCTCGTCGCGCTGGTGCGCCGGCTGGACCCGAACGACAACTTCGGGTTGGTCACCTTCGACGACTCCGCGCAGGTGGTCGTGCCCGCCGGCCCACTCACCGACAAGGAGGCGGTGATCCAGCGGATCGAGGCCGTCCACGCCGGCGGGTCGACGGACCTGTCCGCCGGCTACCTCCGCGGCCTGCGGGAGCTCCGCCGGGTGCTGCCCACCGGCGCCGGGCCCCGGGCGAGCGGCACCGTCCTGGTGATCTCCGACGGCCACGTCAACGCCGGCGTCCGCGACGTCGACGAGTTCGCGACGGTGACGGCCAAGGCGTACCTCGACGGGATCGTCACCTCGACGCTCGGCTATGGACGCGGGTACGACGAGACGCTGCTGGCCGCGATCGCACGGTCCGGCTCGGGCAACCACGTGTTCGCCGCCGACCCGGACGCCGCCGGTGCGGCCATCGCCGGCGAGGTGGACGGCCTGCTCGACAAGGTGGTGCAAGCGGTGTCGCTGACGGTGCGATTCGAGCCGGCGGTGCAGTTCCTGCGGCTCTACAACGATCTGCCTGCGCAGCAGATCGGGGACGGCCAGGTGATGATCGAGTTGGGCGACCTCTACAGCGAGGAGGCCCGCAAGGTCCTGCTCAAGCTGCGGGTGCCGGCGCTGGCCGACCTGGGTCTGGCCCGGGTGGCGACGCTCGAGCTCGCGTACGTCGAGCTGCCCGGCCTGGTCGAGCACACCGCGGCGCTGCCGATCAACGTCAACGTGGTGCCCGGGGACGAGGCCGCCGGCCGGGTGGCGCACCCGACGGTGCACTCCGAGGTGCTCTTCCAGGAGGCTCAGGAGGTGAAGCGGCAGGCGTCGGAGGCGTTCGAGCGCGGAGACTTCGCCGGCGGTCAGCAGCTCATCCGGGAGACCAAGGAGCGGCTCGGCCGGTCGCTGGAGGTCGCCCCCGAGGCGCTCAAGCCGGAGATCCGCGCGGAGCTCGGCGAGGTCGACCGGATGGAGCACCTCGGCGACACGACCGGCCCGTTGGCGGCGCCGATGATGTCGAAGATGTCGCGGGAGTCCTACCACCGCAGCAACCGCAAGCGCGGCCGCCGGATGGAGACCGACGAGTGAGCGTGGGCGGGCGCGGAGGAGAGCTCGGCCGGACACTGACCGGTGAGAGGAGGACGGATGCGGACGATGAGCTTCGCGGAGTGCCAGGCCCGGTACGCCGAGGTCCTCGACCGGGTCGCGCGCGACCGGGAAGAGGTGGTGATCGTCCCCGCGTATCTCCGGTCCCTCAGGCTCCCGCGCGAACGTAGTAAGCGCCCCGTCGTTCGCCGCGAAGCTCCAACTCACCGGCTTCAGTGAGGCGCTTGAGAACTGAGCGCGCCTGGCCCGGGCTCAGATGGCACAGCTCAGCAGCCTTGCTCCTCGTGATGCGCCCGAACTGTTCCACGTAGGTCAAGATCAGGCGCTCTTGTTGGATCGGATCGGTGTCTTGCAGACGCACGTACTCACTGGACGCCGCAAGTCGGTAGAACGCCGCGGTCAAGTGGTGACGCCGGTTGCGGCCAGGCCCCCTCGAGTCGACGAGTCCCATCTCGGTCAGCCGGGCGATATGGGCACGCAGCACCGAGACAGGTTCGTGAAGGGCGTCGGTCAACTCCCCGGTCGTCATCGGCCCCATGGCCTTGAGCTCGTGCAGGATCTGCAACTGAGGTAAGGCAAGCACATGGCCTGTCGACTCCTCGTGCTCCAGCACGAAGCGGACCATCTCCAAGTCTGAATCGCTTGTGGGGATCTGCACGATGACGGCGTGATCGTTGGTGGCCGAGTAGTCCGGGCCTCCACGGCCGGCACGCAGCAGCTGCAGATACATCTCCCGAATGCCACGTCCAGCGCGGTCGACGATTCCTGCTCGTTTGAACGCCTCCGCCAAGATCGGGCTACGAGGCTTGGAGTCGTCGAGGAAGTTCAGGAGCGTGATTCCTGGCGGGAACCCGCCTGGACTGCTGACGCGGAACCGGTCATCAGCCAATTGGATCATGATGGATCCGACCTCGGAGTAGTCGCGATGCACCAAGGCGTTGGCGATCGCCTCGCGGATGGTGGTGGGAGGCAGCCTTGGTACGCCGACCCGGTGGAGCCCGATCACGAGTTCCTGCTCCGAGTTGCGGATGTCGACAAGGTCGAACGTGCGCTCGGCGGCTCGCAGCAGCGGCAGGCGCATCGTCTGGTTGGTCGTGATGGCGTCGCCGCGGAGCTCCTGGAAGATGACTTCAGCGGTCGGGACGTGGCGTTCCAGAGCTACAGAGGTTCCGAACAGGAGAATGGCGCCCAACGTGAGCTGGTTGTCTTGCTCGGGGAGGACGAGCCGGAGACTCCTGAGGATCTCGGCATTGTCCAGCTGAGCGAGTGTCTGATCGCCCTTGCCGCTCGCGCACAAGGCTCGGAAGCGCTGGAACTCGGTCTCGTCGAGGTCGTCGAGGTGTGCTCCGCGGGCCGGGGTCGCGGCGTAGTCGCGTCCTTGGGCTGTCAGCCCTGCCGAGAGCATTTCGTGGAGGGGATACCGAATGCACTCGGGCTTGCCGTCGACACGAAGGGAACGGCGCAGGTACTTGCCTGTTGTCTTCGACCCGACCGGGATGACTGCTTTCGGCACGTCGATGACGGCTACGGACTTGTCACCCACGTCGATGACGTCGACGGTGGTCGGCACCGGGGCATCGGTGCGGTTCACGATCATTGCTTGGATGAGTTCGGGTCGTGTCCCCGAGTCATGACGTGGTTCGAGGCCCGTGATGGTGCCATCGTCCTCCACGCCCAGAAGCAGGAGGCCGCCTTCGCCATTGGCGAGGCAGACAACGGCGTCGACGATGTCGTTGTCGCTCAGTGAAGAACGCGCACCGCGCTTGAATTCCACGGTCAGCGACTCTCCACGCGCGGTGAGCTCACGCACCTCATCAGGGGTCACGCGGCCATAGTTATGCATATATATGAGTCTGGCAAGAGCTGGACTGATTGACGCCATACTTATGCATAGAAATGGAGAATCCGGCGGCCGCTGCCGAGCCAGCAACGACCGTGATTCGGCTGACCGGGACGCCGACAGACGGCAGGATGGAGGCGGACGGGGGAGTGAGATGCCACCAGGGCGGGACCAGGTCAAGGCGATGGAGCGGCTCGCCCGCATCATCGCCGTCCTCGACGCGGCGGGGGTCGTCGGTGCGACCGCGGAGCGGCTGATCGCGGTCGCCGACTACGGCGAGGCCGCCCCGCAGGACCAGCTCAGTCTCGACCTGCGCAACCTGCGCAAGCAGGGCTGGCAGATCGACAACGTCGCCGGCCCCGGCGAGCCGGCCCGCTACCGGATGGTCAGCGGCGACAACCGGCTGCGCGTCCGGCTGACACCCGCCCAGCTGGCGGCGCTGCAACGGGCGGTGCTGCTGTCGCAGCGGTCCGACCTCGCCCAGCGTCTCGGCGTCGAGCCGGGCTCGGTGCCGGAGGGGGTCGGCAGCGAGGTGCTGCCGCAGCGGGAGAGCGAGGAGCTGTCGCTGGTGTTCCGGGCGGTTCAGCTCGGCGGCCGGATCCGGTTCACCTACAAGGGCACGCCGCGCGTCGTACATCCCGGGACGGTCCGGTTCCAGAACTACCAGTGGTACTTCAGCGGCGTGGAGGACGGCAGCGACCTGGTCAAGCACTTCATCGTCGGCGACATGAGCGCGGTGTTCCTCGACAAGCCGGGGACCGCGCGGGAGGTGTCGGTGGACCGGCGCATCCCGCTGCACCCGCTGCGCTGGGAGGTCGACGAGCCGACCGCGGTGACGGTCCGGACGACGCCGGAGTACGTCCCGGACGTGGTCCGCTGGCTGATGGAGCCCGACTCCCAGACCGAGACGGACGGCGTGGTGGACATGCGGTACACCGTCACCCACCGGCAGGCGTTCCGCGCTCGCGTCTACGTGCTCGGCAGCCGGGTCACGATCCCGGACGGTGGCGTGGTCCTCGAGGGCCTGCTGGACGAGCTGCGCGCGATGGTGGGCCGCTGATGGCCACGCCGAAGTACCTCCAGCGCCTGGCCCGCCTGCCCGAGGTGATGTCGCTGCTCGCGGCGTACCCGGACGGGATGTCGCTGCGCCGCCTCGCCGACCAGTTCGGCGTCGACGTGGAGACGATGCGCCAGGACCTGGTCACCTACCTCGACCTGGAGTCGTGGGGGTGGTCGTTCGACATCTTCCGGCGGCCGGCGATCGAGTTCGTGCAGCCCGAGGGCGGCTACCGGACCGACGGGTCGGGCGGCACGATGGTCCGCATCGTCGGCGACGCCTCACCGGGCCTGGGGGTGGAGCACCTGTCGGCCGGCGACCGGGCCACCCTCTACACGGCCGGTGTCGCGCTGCTCGACGTCGAGCCGGACGACACCGACCTGGCCGAGGCGCTCGGGGTGCTCGCGGAGACGATGTACGGCGAGCCGGCCTCGTCGCTGCGTGTAGGGGACTGGAACCGTTTCCTCGCCGAGCTGCAGGACGCCCAGGAGCAGGGCCGCCGGGTGCGGATCGTCTACTCCCGCGCCTGGCGCGAGGGCGTGACCGAGCGGGTGATCGAGCCGCTGCGGCTGGTGCAGACCCGCCGCGGCTGGGAGGTCGACGCCGGGCCGGTGGGGCCGGAGGGCAACCTGCGGACGTTCCTCCTGTCCAACATCCGCTCCGCCGAGGTCCTCGACGAGACGTTCGACCCGCCGGCAGGTGTCGAGGCGCTGCTGAAGCGGCAGCGCGCGACCACCACCGTCCGCCTCGAGCTGGCGCAGGACGCCCGCTGGGCCGCACGCCTGTACGTCGAACGCGTGACCGTGGTCGCGGAGGACGAGGAGACGTTCACCGCTGACCTCGAGCTGCTGCCGCCGGTGGGTGAGCGGGTCGGGCTGATCCTGCTCGCCAGTGGGCCGTCGGCGCGCGTCATCTCGCCGGGAGCGGTGCTGCCGGAGGCGCTCGGGGTGGTGGGGGAGCTGTTGCGGCACCACGAGGGTGCACGGGCAGACGATCGTGTTCGAACACAACAACTGACAGATGCGAAGGGCAGCTGAGATGCGCAAGCTGAGCGTGAAAGGCTCCAACCAGTCTTCACCCGAAGATCGGGCCGTCGTTGTGCAAGAGCGGGACGAGATGCGGAGGTTCGTCAAGGAGTTGAGCGGGGATGACATCACCTCAGGCAGCTGGTTCACGAAGCTGCTGATGCACTCCCTCAGCACTTACACCTCAACGGTGGATTGGCAGTACTTCCAGGAGCGTTATCGAGGTTTGCCGCCGGATATCATCGTCGACCAGCGGATCAGGATGGCGGCGCGGTACGCCGCGATCGGAGGCGGCCTCTCAGCGAGTGCGTATACGGGGGCAGTAGCCGCGACGATCGGTAGTCTCGGCGGCGCGAGCCCAGCGACTGTTCCAGTTGCGACCGCCACGATGCTGGTCGACGTCGCCTACACATCGCGTCTCCAGCTGCATCTGGCGTACGACATCGCAGTGCTCTACCGCGTTCCGCTGGACCTGAACGATCCAGATGATCTGTGGAAGCTCATCCGAATCGCGTTCACCATCAAGGGCGGCGAGGCTGTCAGTGAGGGCTTGCTGAAGGCAGTGCCGGCCGCCGTGCGTCCCCTGATCAAGCGCTACTACTCCAAAGGTGTGCTTCACGCGGCCAAGGGGCTGCCGGTCGTTGGAAAGCATCTTCTGCAGCGCAACGTCATCAAGATCGGCATCCCCCTCGTTGGCGTGCCGCTCGCGGTACTGGTGAATCGACAGACCACACTCATTGCGGGGCGACATGCGCGGGTCGTATTCCGGAACGAGGCTCGCATCGTCGAGATTGCTCGACAGCTCGTGACCGATACGCGCCACCCTGATCTGGTGCTGTGGTTGGCGTGGCTCGTCACCGTGGCGGACAACAAGACCAACGATGACATCGCGCTTCTACTGCGCTACCTGGCTGCGCTCCTCGAAGAGGAGCATTCGGTGATGGATGACGACTTGACTGCCTTGATCACCACTGACGCAGCGGCGATCTGGTGCCGTCTCGAGACAGCTGACGGGGACCGCAGTGATCTGATCCAGGCCGCGCACCGGATAGGGCAGGTGGCCGGTTCCAGCTCACGCACCCGCGCTGTCGTCGCGGAGATCGCGGAACGCTTAGGTTCGGGCAATGGTGGAGGTCGTCCTTCGAAGCTGGTCCGCTCCGGGTAGGCGCTCCCGTAGGGTCGGAACCAGGACCTGACGGGGAGGCTCTGTGGACATCTGGGACGTACGCGATCGGCTGATCGACGACTACCAGTCCTTCACGACCGCTTTCGTCGACATTCGCGACCGCCGGATCAAGCAGTACGTCGACGAGCAGCTGCAGCGCGGTGACCAGTGGCCCGAGCCGTGGATCTCGCTGAACCCTATGTTCGCCAGCGGCGGCACCGTCCACGACCTCGTCCAGCAGGACCTGCTCCACCCGGAGTGCGAGCGGATCTTCCGGGTTAAGGACGGCCCGAGCGACCCGGGTTCCCGCGACATCACGTTCCACCGCCACCAGCGCGACGCGATCGAGGTGGCCGCGAGCAAGAAGAGCTACGTCCTCACCCTGCGGTGGCCGGCGCCTTGCTCGGCGCATTCCACGGCTACGAGGCACTGCCTGTCGCGTTGACCAACCGGCTGGAGGTGGGATGGGTCATGGACCAGCTGGCGCGCGACCTGGCGCGGCAGGCGATCGAGAATCAGGCCGGCGCGGGGTGGAAGTCTGAAGACTCGGACCCCGACCCACCCCTCGATCCCTGGTGGGACACGCGCTATCCGGGGGTATGACCTCCCGCGCGACGCCATCAGAAGGAGACACACCAGTGACCTACATGGTTCCGATCACCCCGCCGCACCAGACGTCTGGATACACGACTCACGGAGCGGTGGACCTCGCCACGGGACACGAATGGACGGTCTACCTCAACCCGCACCACGTCGATTTCCGTCCGCTCCACGGGAGCGTGGACGAGCACGAGCAAAGGGCCGCCGACCTGGCGCGCGCCATGTCGAGCCGCAACGCTCGGGTCTACACCAAGACCCATGGCGGAGCCTCGCTCGAGTACGGCGTCCGCGTGCGGTACGACGGCGCCGTCCCAGCGTTCAAGAGCGACGAGTCGGCTGCTCGCGCATGATCGGCGATCAGGAATGCGCAGTGAAGGCGCCGACTTCCGGGCGCTCCTGTTCGAGGAGATGCGATCGGATCGCTCCGGGCCTGGTCCCGACGGGCACGCCGCCCGCGCCTTCGTCGGGCCGTTGGTGACGCGAACCCGCTGATTGCGCGGCACTCCGCGGCGTCAGCGCGGCCGCTGGGACGGCGCAGCGCCAGACGCGGAATACGAGGCGTTGCGCCCCATGCCCGTCACGATCGCCGAGGGGCCGCCGATCTGATCCCCGCAGGAGGCTCTCGGCGTTTCGACGAGCACCTGTTCTACGACAGGAACATGCCGTCACCGCGCGCGGTAGCACAAGTGCTACCATGGCCCATGGCCACGATCGGCGTACGCGAGCTGCGGCAGAACGCCTCGGATCTGCTCCGGCGGGTCGAAGCCGGCGAGGAGATCACCGTGACCGTCGCCGGGCGTCCCAGTGCTCGCCTGGTGCCAATGGCGCCCACCCAATGGCGGACTTGGGACGACATCGCCGAGCTCTTCGGCGGCCGCCCGGATCACGACTGGGAACGCGATCGCGCCCTCCTCGACCACGGCGTCGAGGATCCCTGGGGCCCCTGATGACATCGACGCAGCGTGGCCTGCTGGACACGAGTGTCGTGATCGCGAGCGACGTCGCTCCCATGTCCGGCGCACTGGCAATCAGTGCCGTCACCCTTGCCGAACTCCACTTCGGCGTGCTCGTTGCTCGAACGCCCGAAGCGCGGGCGGAGCGGCTCCGGCGCCTCAGCATCCTGCAACGGCACTTCGACGCGCTGCCCGTCGACGATTCTGTCGCAGTGGCTTACGGCAAGTTGGCCGCCGCTGTGGTCGACTCCGGGCGACAGCCTCGCCGTCGCGCCCTGGATCTGATGATCGCGGCAACCGCGCACGTGCATCAGGCGACGCTCTACACGCGCAACCCCTACGACTTCGCCGGCCTCGAGGAGATGGTCGAGATCGTCGTCGTCTGAGGTGCGCCCTCAGCCGCTGCCGTTGATGACCGAGCGTCCAAGCACCGCACGCGCCAGCGCGCATTCGGCGTCGCGATCGGCGTACCGCTGCTGGTGGCTGCCTCGCTCGACGATCACCTCGAACCCGCCAGGCGCCGCCTGCAGGGCGACGAAGGCGTCGCCGAGCAGCTTACGCAGCTGGTCCTCGCGAGGCAGCCAGAGCACCTCGGACTGCTGGATGCTGTCCAGCGCCCATTCGGTCGTGCCGTTGAAGCCGAAGATCGGGCCGGTCGGCACATCGATGATCTCCACGACCATGTCGCTGACGACGAACACCATGTCGTCCAGCTCGCGGTCGGGCACGTGGAAGCGGTCGCCGTTCTGCGGCGTCCAGGGCACGCCCGCGTCGCGCAACCGCCGGGCGAGCTCGATGCTGATCACGTCGTGCAGTGTGCCCATCGCACGGCGCTCCGGCACCGGCGCCGGGGTACGGACCGGCGACGGCAGGAGTCACAAGCGCGGCGCTGGTCTCGACCGTCACCCGAAAAGCAGGGCCAGGCCGATTCGTGCATGGAAAGTCGTGGGTAGGGCTGCTCGCGTACCCACCGACCGAAGGGCGTGCCATGCAGATCGACAAAGCACAGATCATCTCCCTGCTCCGTCAACGCGGCGACGACTCGAAGGCCGACCAGGCCGACCAGGAGCTGCCGGACCAGGTCGATACCGACAAGGACTCCGGCCTCCTGTCGAAGTTCGGCATCGACCCCAAGGACCTGCTCGGCGGTCTCGGCGGAGCGCTCGGCGGCAAGCTCGGCCTCTGACGCCGTCGACGACGAGTGATGAGACCGCGTCTGGCCATCGCGATCGACGCGCCGGCCGACCTGGCGTGGGAGCAGTTGATCGACCTGCGGTGGTGGCCCCGCTGGGGTCCAACCGTGCGGGCGGCCCGTCTCGACGACGGGTCGTACCTGCTGTCAGCTGGTGCGACCGGCGCGGTGGAGCCACTGGTCGGTCCGTGGCTGTCGTTCCGCGTCGACGCGTGGCAGGTCGACGCCGACCGGCGGTGCTGGTCGTGGCGCGTCGCCGGCGTACCTGCGACCGAACACGTCGTCGTCGACCTCGGGCCGTCCCAGTGCCGGGTGGAGATGACCGTGCCGTGGTGGGCGGCCTCCTACCTCGGCGTCATCGCTGTGGCCTTGTCGCGGATCAGGCGGTACGCCGAGGAAGCCGCCGGCACCGGCAGGCCGCTGACGCTCTGATCGGGTTGCTCTTCCGCTCCCGCCACCGACCGTGTAGGCACGAACTCCACGCGTCGACGACAGGAGCAAGCCGGTGACGAAGTACCTGATCTCGTTCCCCAGCGGCGAGATGGACATCCCCGAGGGCGGGATCGAGGCGGTCGCGGAGACCGCGCACGCCGTCGTACGCGAAGCCAAGGAAGCCGGCGTCTGGGTCTTCGGCGGCGGCATCGACGAGAGCGTCGCGCCGGTGCGCGTCACCGCGGACGGCACGGTCCTCCAGGGCACCTACCCGCAGACGCAGCACCTCGAGGGCGGCTACAGCATCCTCGAGCTCCCGACGTACGACGACGCGCTGCGCTGGGCGGCGAAGTTCGCCGCTGGCTGCCGCTGCCCTCAGGAGGTGCGGGCGTTCGCGTACGACCCGGAGAGCTGACCGGCCCTTCGATCACCGCCGCGAGCTACTCCTTCGACGGAGCGCATGCCACGATCGCACCCGACACGGCCATCGCCAGGCCGAGGGTGTCCACATGAGTCAGCTCCGGCGTACCGGAGTCCCCCACGGCGTTGACGACCAGCACGAGGAGTCCAAGCGCCCACTCCAACGGGCCGACCCCGGGAATGATGTCCATCGCCGAAGAGTACGGAGCGCCGGACCTAGATGACCCCCTGAGCCGGTCTTACGGCGCTGGCTCGACCAGGCGGAACTGCAGACAGACGACCGGTGTCTCGCCCTCGACGGGCGTGCCTGCTTCCGCCCAGTAGCGTCGGTGTCCGGCCCGCCACTCCTCCCGGTCGGCGTCACCCTCGCCCTCGGCTTCCGCGAACGACCACGGCACGTCGACGAACCGCATGACGTCGACCTGCGTGACCTCGATGGTGGCGATCTGCTGGCGCGCGTTGTCGAGTACGGCGAGGCACTCGCCGACATGCTCGGGGGCCTCGCCCTCCTGCTCGTACTCGCTCACCAGCCCGGCGGTGGCGCGCTTTTCGCCGGCCAGCACGAGCCGGTTGAGCTCGTCGCGCATGCGCCCCGGCGAGCCGAACTCGATCGAGCGCAGGCCGCCCACCCGCGGCCAGGTCATCGCGGCGTCCTGCCGTGCGGGTGGGTCACTCGATCAGGCATGACAGCAGGCTAGGTGCCCGATCGGGCGACGCGGATGGCCCATCCGAGCCAGTAGGTCCTTGGTCTCCGGACACGAACCGGGGCGCCGCCGTACGGTGATCATCTTCTTCGGCAACGGGGGTCGAGATGGCAGGTGAGTCCGCGCGCGAGGTGGCGCGACGTCGACGCGAGAAGGCGGATCGGCTGGCCCGCACCGCGGAGTTCTTCGAGCGCGGAGCGGAGGGCGAAGAGGTCACCGCGGCAGCACTCGCCGCCCTGCCGGCGTCGGACTGGGCGGTGTTCCACGACATCCGGTGGCCGGGGCGCCGCTATGCGAACGTCGACCACGTGGTCGTCGGCCCTCCCGGCGTGTTCGTCGTCGACTCCAAGAACTGGTCGGGCTCCATCGTGGTCCGCGACCAGGTGCTGAGGCAGGATGGCCGGAGCCGCGAGAAGGCGGTCGCCGGTGCCGCCGAGGCCGCGCTCGCCGTCGCGCAGCTCACTCGGGAAGTGCCCGTCGACCACGTGCATCCGGTGCTGTGCTTCGTGCGCGACGAGCCCCTGACGGGTTGGGCTCGCGACGTGATGGTCTGCTCGACAAGCAACATCGTGGAGATGCTGCTCTCCCGACGGGCCGTGCTCACGCCGGAGCAACGGCGGGCGGTCGCTCTCGACCTCGACGCCAGCACACGCGCAGCGCTGGACGTGACGCCGAGACGACCGGTCGCCGCACCGCCCCCGCGACGTACGCCGCCACCGGGCCGCCAGCCTGCGACCAAGCCGCGATCAGCACGGCAACGATCCCGCGTCCGCCGCTCGCGCTCCGGGGACCTCATCAAGCTCGGTCTGGTCGCCGCCGCTCTCGGCGTGTTCACCTACGTGCCAGGCGTGCAGCAGACGGTGATCGACGGGGTGACGAAGCTGATCGTGCCTGCGCCGGACGCCTCGGTGCCGACTGAAGATGCCCCGAAGCGAGACAAGAACGAGACGAAGCCGAACCGCGACTGACGCCTAGCCTGACTTCGTGGCAGAGCCTGAGCGGACAGCGGACGGCCGCTACATCGTGGTCGACGGGCGGCGGTGGCGGGCGACCGATCCGGCCATTCCCGAGGAGCGTCGCGACGAGCTGACCCGGATCCTGATGGCGTGGCGCCGCGAGGTACGCCGCGCGAAGGGCACGCCCGGCGAGCGGGCCGCGCGCGCCGGCGTACACGCGACCAAGATCGCCCTCGGCGAGCGGGGCACGCCGTGGTGGGAGCAGAGCAACGCCGAGCGGCGCGCACGATGGAGCACTGATGTCCCGACTCCGCCGCCGCGGTAGCGGCCACGACGTACAAGACCGCGCTGTTGTACATTCCGGGTAGCATGGGAGACATGTCCGAGCTCACCGTCAGTGAGGCCCGCGCCCGGCTGGCCGACGTCGTCGATGAAGCGCGTACCTCCCATCAGCCCGTGTTTCTCACGAGGCGGGGTCGACGAGTCGCAGCCCTTATCGGTGCGGAGGAACTCGAACGCCTTCTCGAGGCCGCCGAGGATCTGGCCGATGTGCGAGCAGCCACAGCGGCTCGCGAGGAGATGGCGCAAGACGGTCTCGAGCCCATCCCGTGGGCGCAGGTGAAGGCTGACCTCGGGCTGTCGTGACCTACGAGATCCGAGTTGCTCCTGCCGCAGCTCGACAGTTGCGCAAGCTGGACGCCGCTGCACGCAAGCGGGTTCAGGCGGCCATCGAACTCTTGGCTGAGCAGCCCAGGCCGCCCGGCGCCAAGAAGCTGGTCGGCGGCCACGGTGAGTGGCGGGTCCGCACCGGTGACTACCGGATCGTCTACGAGATCGAGGACGACATCCTGCTCGTGCTTGTCATCGCCGTCGGTCACCGCCGCGACGTCTACCGAACCTGAAGGGTCGGGGGCCGCGGTCGGGTCGGGATCTCGACCCTTCGAGACGGTCGCTGCGCTCCCTCCTCAGGGCAGGCAAGCTCGACCGCCGATGGGCAGCTCGATCGCTGGCGGGCAGGCTCGATCGCCGGGGGAGCTCGATCGCCGGTGGTGAGCTCGACCGGCGGAAGGCCCCTACGCTGTGCCGCGTGCCGAATCTCGACGCGCCCCTGACTCTGCCGAGCGGACTGACGCTGCCCAACCGGATCGGCAAGGCGCCGATGACCGAGAACCTCGCCGACAACAAGGGGCAGCCGACCATCCGGCACGAGCGGGTGTACCGCCGCTGGGCCGAGGGCGGCGCGGGCCTGCTGGTCACCGGCAACCTCATGGTCGACCGCCGCTACCTCGAACGCTCCCGCAACATCGTCGCCGACGCGCATCTCGACATCGCGCGGCTCGCCCGCATCAAGACAGCCGCCGGCGACACCCCGTTGCTCGCGCAGCTCAACCATCCCGGCCGGCAGACCAACCGGTTCATCGCCAACCGCCCGGTCGCGCCCAGCACCGGCGCGCCGGTCCGCATGTTCGGGCTCTTCGCCTCGCCGAGAGCCCTGTCCGCGCAGGAGATCCAGGGCGTCGTACGCCGCTTCGGCGAGTCCGCGGCGCGCGTGGAGAAGGCCGGGTTCGACGGCGTACAGATCCATGCCGCGCATGGCTACCTGCTCGCCCAGTTCCTGTCCCCACGAACCAACCGGCGCAAGGACGAGTACGGCGGCGACGTCCCTGGGCGCGCCCGCGCCCTCCTCGACGTGGTGCGGTCGTGCCGCGAGTCGACCCGTGACGGCTTCACGGTCGCGGTCAAGCTGAACTCCTCCGACTTCCGGCACGGCGGCTTCACCGAGGACGACGCCGAGCGGGTCATCCGGATGCTGGTCGGCGAGGGCGTCGACCTGATCGAGATCAGCGGCGGTACCTACGAGAGCCCGGCGCTGCTCGGGCTGGCCGGCGCGGCTGAGGGCACCAGCGCGGGCAGCGTGAAGGAGGCGTACTTCGCGGCGTTCGCCACCCGCGCGCGCAAGGCCGCCGGCGGCGTACCCCTCATGCTCACCGGCGGCATCCGCACCCGCGCCGCGATGACCGCACTCCTCGACAGCGGCGCGGTCGACCTCATCGGTCTCGGCCGGCCCCTCGCCCTGGAGCCCGACCTGCCCACGCGCCTCCTGGCCGGCGAAGACGGGCGCCCACTGCCGTCGTACGCGCTGCCGACCGCGGTCGGGATGACAGGGGAGTCGGAGTGGTACGAGACCCAGATCGGCCTGCTCGGCGATGGCAAGGAGCCGCAGCGCGGGCTCAACCAGTACGTCGCGGCGACGCGCTTCGTCGCGGGTGAGCTCGTCCGGGGTCTCGCCGAAGGCCCGCGTCGCAGGAGGCTCGCGGCTGCGGCGGAGTAGCCGGGTGGTTTCGAGACACGGCCTCCGCAAGCTCCGGCCGTTCCTCAACCACCAAGAAGACACGGCCTCCGCAAGCTCCGGGTCGTTCCTCAACCACCAAGCTCTTGTGAGCCAGCCCACCTATCGCGCTGGGATCGGACAGGTTAGTGTCGCCTTACTTAGGCAGACCTAACAGAAAGACCTCGATGATCCGCACTCCCTTCCCCCGGCTGCTCCTCGCCGGCGTCGCCGTTCTCGCCCTGGCCGGCTGCGGCACCACCTCGACCGCCACCGAGACCACCGCGAAGACGACCGAGGCGCCAGCCGCGTCCGACGCGTTCCCGGTGACCATCGAGCACGCCTACGGCGAGACGACGATCGAGTCCGAGCCGCAGCGCGTCGCGACTCTGGGCTGGGTCGACCAGGACCACGCCCTCGCGCTGGGTGTGGTCCCGGTCGGGGCCATTGAGATCAACTGGGGCGGCAACGAGCAGATGTCGACTCCCTGGTTCGACGCGGCGCTCGAGAAGCTCGGCGGCGAGGCGCCGACCCGCTACAGCGACCTGGACGGGGCGCCGATCGAGGAGATCGCCGCCCTGCAGCCGGACTTGATCCTGGCGACGAACTCCGGCCTCACCGAGCAGGAGTACAAGAAGCTCACCAACCTCGGCGTCCCCGTCGTCGCCTACCCCGACCAGCCGTGGCTGACCTCGTGGCAGACCTCGCTGGAGATGGTCGGCCAGGCGCTCGGCCGCAGCGACCGGGCGGCCGAGGTCCTCGCCGAGACCGAGGCGTCGATGGAGCAGGCCGCCGAGGACAACCCCGAGATCGTCGGGAAGTCGTTCATCTTCGCGGCGTTGTCGACCGCCGACACCTCCAAGATCGACTACTACACGCCGGAGGACAACCGGCCGCTGATCCTCAGCGAGCTCGGCATGGTCAACGCCCCGATCATCGAGGAGATCAGCAAGCCGGGCGAGTTCTACGGCACGATCTCCGCCGAGCGCGCGCCCGACCTCGAGTCGGACGTCTTCATCACCTACGCCGAGACCGACGGCGACCTGGAGACGTTCCGCAACGACCCGCTGCTCGGGCAGATCCCCGGCATCGAGAGCGGCCACGTGCTGGCGTCGACCGACAAGACGGACGCCCTGGGCATGTCGTCGCCGTCGCCGCTGTCGATCCCGTGGGCGATGGAGAACTTCATCCCGCAGGTCGCTGCGGCCGTCCAGGGCAACTGACTCCGGACTCATGCCGACCACGTACGACGCCGTCGCGCCGGCCGGGCTGCAGCAGCAGTCCCCGGCGCGGCGGCGCCGTACTCTCACCGCGGTCGCACCGACCTCGCTGCTCGTCGTCGCGGTGCTCTCGGTCCTGGTCGGCTCCCGCACGGTCGGTTGGAACGCGCTCCTCGACACCAACGACCCCGACCACGCGATCGCCGCGGCCCGACTCGCCCGCACCTGCGTGGCCCTCGCCGCCGGCGCCGCCCTCGGCCTGGCCGGCGCGTGTCTGCAGGGCCTGACCCGCAACGGCCTCGCCGACTCCGGCATCCTCGGCCTCAACGCGGGTGCGGCCTTCGGGATGATCGGCGCGGCGGTCTTCCTCGGACTCAGCTCGCTGACGGCGTACGTCTGGTTCGCGTTCCTGGGTGCCGCCGTCGCCACCGCGGTCGTCCTCGGCGTCGCCTCCCGGGTCCGCGGCGGCACCAGCCCGCTGGCCCTCGTGCTCACCGGCGCCGCCGTCACCGCAGGGCTGACCAGTTGGACGTCGGCGATCCTGCTGACCGACCAATCGGCGCGCGACACGTTCCGGTTCTGGGCGGTCGGCACCGTCGGCGGGCGCGGGTACGCCGAGCTGTTGCCGGTGCTGCCGTTCCTGATCGTCGGTGCCGTGCTGGTTCTAGCGTCGGCTCGCACCCTCGACGCCCTCGCCCTGGGCGATGACACCGCCCGCGCGCTCGGCCGGCAGCCGATCCGTGACCGGGCCGTCGTACTACTCGCCGTCGTGCTCCTCGCCGGCGGCGCCACCGCGCTGGCCGGCCCGATCGCCTTCGTCGGCCTCGTCGTACCCCATCTCGTCCGGGCGCTGCACGGCCCCGCGCACCACCAGGTGCTGCCGCTGAGTGCGGTGTACGGCGCGGTGCTGGTCGTGCTGGCCGACACCGCGGGACGCGTCGTCCTGCCGCCGACCGAGGTGCAGGTGGGCGTCATGGTCGCCGTGGTCGGCGCCCCCGTCTTCATCGCGCTCGCCCGGCGCAGCAAGGTCGGTGCGCTGTGAGCACCCAGACTCCGGAGTCTTTGACTCGCCTGGTGGATCACAGACTCCGGGATCCTCATGCGCTCGAGGTCGTCCGATCGGCCCGCCGCGCACCGCGTCGCCGGCACCGCACCGTCATTGCCGGACTGGCGCTTGTGCTCGTCGCCGTCACCACGGTGCGGCTGCTGCTGGGCGACTTCACCGTGAGCGCGGTCGACTTCGTGCGGATCCTGTTCGGCGAGCAGATCCCCGTCGCGACGTACCTCGTCCAGGAGATCCGGCTGCCCCGCGCCGCGATGGCGGTCCTCGTCGGGGCGGCGTTCGGCGTCGGGGGTGCGCTGTTCCAGACCACGCTCCGCAACCCGCTGGCCAGCCCCGACATCGTCGGCGTCAGCTTCGGGGCGAGCGCCGCCGCCGTGTGGGCGATCGTCGTCGCCGGCCTGGCCGGTCCGTGGGTGTCGGTCGCCGCCGTCGTCGGAGCGCTGGTCACCGCCGTCGTCGTCCGGTGGGCGTCCGGCGGATCGACCCGCGGAGCGGCGTACCGCCTGGTGCTCGTCGGCGTCGCGGTCGCGGCCCTTCTGCAGGCGATGGTGCAGTACCTCTTCAGCCGCGCCGACGCCTACGACGCCCAGCTGATGCTGCACTGGCTCACCGGCAGCGTCGGCGCGGCGGACCGGTCCAACGTGGCGATCCTCGCCGTCCTGCTGACCGCGCTCCTGCCCGGCGTACTCCTCGCGGCGCGCGCCCTGTGTCTCCTCGAGCTGGGCGACGAGACCGCGCTCGGGTTGGGCCAGCGCCGGTACGCCGCCGAGGCCGTCATGCTGCTCGGGGTCGTCCTCGTCGCCGTCGGTGTGGCGGCGGCCGGGCCGATCGCGTTCGTCGCCTTCATGGCCGGGCCGATCGCCCGGTCCCTGGAGCAGGGCCGGATCTCCCTGCTGTCGGCCGGTCTGGTCGGCGCGATCGTCGTGGTCGCCGCCGACGTCACCGCAGACCTGCTCCTGCCCGGGGGCGACTACCCCGTCGGTGTCGTCACCGGCGCGGTGGGCGCCCCGTTCTTGTTGTGGCTGTTGACCCGGAGGAACCTGACATGACCATCCTCGCCGCCCCCGCCGTCGCGGCGCCGGCCGCCCGCTTGTGCGCCGAACGGCTCAGCCTCGGGTACGACGGCCGCACCGTGGTCGACGACCTCACCCTCGCGATCCCCGACGGCCAGGTCACCGTCATCGTGGGCGCCAACGCCTGCGGCAAGTCGACGCTCCTGCGCGGGCTCGCCCGTCTCATGCGGCCGACCGGGGGAGCGGCGCTGCTCGACGGTCGCGACGTGCATCGGCTGCCGACCCGCGACGTCGCCCGCGCGATGGGGCTGCTGCCGCAGACCCCCGTCGTACCCTCCGGCGTCACGGTCGTCGACCTCGTCGGCCGAGGCCGGACGCCTCACCGGGGCACCTTCTCCCGGTGGACCGCCGACGACGATGCCGCTGTCGCGGAGGCGCTCGCGCTCACCGGCACGACCGAGCTGGCCGACCGGCCCGTCGACGAGCTCTCCGGTGGACAACGGCAACGGGTGTGGCTGGCGATGGCGCTCGCACAGGGCACCGACCTGCTCCTGCTCGACGAGCCCACGACGTACCTCGACGTCGCCCACCAGGTCGAGGTCCTCGACCTGCTCCTCGACCTCAACCGCGCCCGCGGCACCACCGTCGTGATGGTGCTGCACGACCTCGGACTCGCCGCGAGGTACGCCGACCACCTCGTCGCCATGCGCTGCGGGCAGTTGTACGCCGAGGGGCCGCCCGCGGAGATCGTCACCGAGCAGTTGGTGCACGACGTCTTCGACCTGCCCTGCCGGGTGGTGCCCGATCCGGTGTCGGGGACGCCCCTCATCGTGCCTGTCGGCCGCCACCACCGAGGAGGGCTGGATGGCTGAGCCCGCAAGAGCCTTGGTGGTTGAGGAGGGGCCGGAGCTTGCGGAGGCCCCGTCTCGAAACCACGCCGGCTCGGAGACCGACGACTTCCCGATGGTGCTCGCCGAGGTGACGGTCGCCTCCGTCGAACGGATCTCGACGTCGTTCGTGCGGGCCGAGCTCGCCTCGCCTGAGCTGGCGGAGTTCGGGGTCGACGGGCCGCTGCTCGACCAGCGGATCAAGCTCGTCCTGCCGGCCGCGAACGGACAGCTGCCGCCGATCTCCCGCGGCCCGACGTGGTACTCCGACTGGGCCGCCCTCCCCGACGACGTCCGCGGCCACGTCCGCACCTACACCGTCCGAGAGGTCCGCGGCACCGGGCCGGACAGGCGCGTCGTCGTCGACATCGTCGTCCACCCCGGCGACACCGGCCCCGGCTCGCGCTGGGCCGCCGCCGCCCAGCCGGGCGACCGGGTCGCACTGCTCGGTCCCCGCCGGGGCTACCCCTTCGGCGGCATCGAGTTCGCGCCCGGTGCGGCCTCGCGACTGTTGATCGCCGGCGACGAGACGGCCCTCCCGGCGATCGCGGGCATCCTCGCCGGCCTGCC
>JBHWSH010000403.1:0-3050 GCA_043427135.1 Marmoricola sp.
GGGTGAGCGCCCGGTCGACCTCCGCCCGCTCGACCGGCCGTGGCCGGGCAAAGTGCCCGGTCCGGCGCCGGTTCGCGTGTTTCCCTCTCCCCCGCCCGCCGAGGTGGTGGACGACCGGGGACGCGACGTGTTCGTCACCGACCGCGGCGCGGTGACCGGTGAGCCGCGGCGCTTCCGGGTCGGCGGCGACCGACTCCCCTGGCAGCCGGTGAAGGCCTGGGCCGGGCCCTGGCCCACCGACGAGAGCTGGTGGTCCGGCGGGGCCGGCCGGTCCGCCCGCTTCCAGGTCGTCGGCGCCGACGGACGCGCCTGGCTGCTGCTCCGCGCCCCCGACGGCTGGTCCCTGGAGGCGGCCTATGACTGAGGGTCTCGACCCTTCGACAAGCTCAGGACACCGCAAGATCGACCACCGGCCGCAGCTCGACCACCGGAGGGCCGGCTGATGGGGTGGAACAACCCCACGATGAGGTGGGCCGAGCTCGAGCGCCGACTCAGTGGCCGGCTCCATGATCGACTGGGCGCCGACGACGCACCGGTGTCGCGGCGCAAGCGCGCCTCGACGACCGCCCGGCCGATCGAGCGCCCAGCCGCGGTCACGCCGTACGCCGAGCTGCACTGTCACAGCCACTTCAGCTTCCTCGACGGCGCGAGCTCCCCCGCCGAGCTGGTCGAGGAGGCCGTGCGCCTGGGCTTGCACGCCCTGGCGATCACCGACCACGACGGCTTCTACGGCGCCCCGATGCTGGCCGAGGCGGCAGCGGCGTACGACCTGCCCACCGTCTTCGGCGCCGAGCTCTCCCTCGGCCTCTCCGGGCCGCAGAACGGCGCCCCCGACCCCGAGGGCAGCCATTTGCTGGTGCTGGCCCGCGGGGTCGAGGGCTACCACCGGCTCGCCGCCGCGATGACCGACGCCCACCTGCGCGGTGACGAGAAGGGTCGCCCGGTCTACGACCTCGACGAGCTCGGTGAGCGCGGGCGCGGTCACTGGGTGGTGCTGACCGGCTGCCGCAAGGGCACCGTCCGCCAGGCGCTCGCGAGCGGAGGCGAGCGGGCAGCGGCCGAGGAGCTCGACCGGCTGACCGCGCTGTTCGGTCTCGAGCACGTCTTGGTCGAGCTCTCCCCCCGGCCCGGTGCCGACGCGACCAACGCCGCGCTGGCCAGGCTGGCCGCCGTCCACGGCCTCGACGTCGTCGCTGCCGGCAACGTCCACCACGCCACCCCCCAACGACACCGGCTGGCGACTGCGATGGCCGCGGTCCGGGCGCGACGCAGCCTGGCCGAGCTGGACGGCTGGCTCGACCTCTCCGGCTCCGCCCACCTACGCAGCGGCGCGGAAACCGCGGCTGCGCTAGCGGCGTGCCCCGACGACATCGGACGCCGTGCCGTCGCTCGCAGCGTGTCCCTGGCCGACGAGCTGGCCTTCGACCTGCGCAAGGCCTCGCCCGCGCTACCCAAACGGCAGATCCCCGAGGGGCACACCGCCGACTCGTGGTTGCGGGTGCTTGCGGAGCGCGGCTTCGCCGAGCGCTACGCGGGCGTCCCGCACGAGCGCGAGGCCCGCGAGCGCCTCGAACACGAGCTGCGCGTCATCTCCGAGAAGGACTTCGCCGGCTACTTCGTGATCGTCCACGACATCGTCGCGTTCGCCCGTGGGCGCGGGATCCTGTGCCAGGGCCGCGGCTCCGCGGCCAGCTCGGCGGTCTGCTACGCCCTTGGCATCACCGCGGTCGACGCCGTCTTCTATCGCCTGCCGTTCGAGCGGTTCATCTCCGCCCATCGCGACGAGGAGCCCGACATCGACGTCGACTTCGACTCCGACCGGCGCGAGGAGGTCATCCAATGGGTCTACGACACCTACGGCCGCCGCAACGCCGCGCAGGTCGCCAACGTCATCGGCTACCGACCCCGGATGGCGGTGCGCGACGCCGCCAAGGCCCTGGGCTTCTCCCCCGGACAGCAGGACGCCTGGTCCAAGCAGATCGACGGCTGGAAGTCCGTGGTGACTGGCGATCAGGGCGACCCGACCGCCCACGACGTACCCGCCCCGGTCGTCGCGCTCGCCGAGGAGATGCTGGGAGCCCCACGCCACCTCGGCATCCACTCCGGCGGCATGGTCCTCACCGAACGCCCCATCGGCGAGGTGTGCCCGATCGAGCGCGCGCGGATGGACAAGCGCACCGTGCTGCAGTGGGACAAGGACGCCTGCGAGTCGATGGGCCTGGTCAAGTTCGACCTGCTCGGGCTGGGCATGCTCGGCGCCCTCGACCACATGATGCGGCTGATCGAGGAGCACCTCGGCGAGAAGTGGGACCTCGCGACGATGCCCAAGGAGGAGCCGGCGGTCTACGACATGCTGTGCCGCGCGGACTCGATCGGCGTCTTCCAGGTGGAGAGCCGGGCCCAGATCGGCACGCTGCCCCGGCTGCGTCCCCGTGAGTTCTACGATCTCGCCATCGAGATCGCCCTCATCCGGCCCGGCCCGATCCAGGGCGGCGCCGTGCATCCCTACGTACGCCGCGCCACCGGCCAGGAGCCGATCACCTACGACCACCCCGAGCTGGTGCCGGTGCTCGAGCGCACCAAGGGGGTCCCGCTGTTCCAGGAGCAGCTCATGGCGATGGCGGTCACCCTCGGCGACTGCAGCCGCGACGACGCCGACCTGCTGCGCCGTGCCATGGGGTCCAAGCGCGGGATCGAGCGCATCGAGTCGGTCAAGCACAAGCTGTACGCCGGCATGGCGTCCCGCGGCATCACCGGCGACCTGGCCGACTCGATCTACGTGAAGATCCTGTCCTTTGCCAACTTCGGCTTCGCGGAGTCGCACGCGCTGTCCTTTGCGCTGCTGGTCTACGCCTCGTCGTGGTTCAAGCTGCACTACCCGGCGGCGTTCCTGGCCGGCCTGCTGCGCAACCAGCCGATGGGGTTCTACTCCCCCCAGTCGCTGGTCGCCGATGCCCGTCGCCACGGCGTCGAGGTACGCCGGCCGGACGTGACCCGGTCAGCAGCACAGGCAGACCTCGAGCCCTTCGGGGGTCCGGTCACTCCACAGG
>JBHWSH010000404.1:0-4368 GCA_043427135.1 Marmoricola sp.
ACTCGCGCTGTGCGGGTGGTCGGCGCTCGAGACGCCAGGTCAGACCCTCGCGCGATCCGGCGATGTCATCCACATCGCCGGATCGCCTGAGCGCAGGCTGATCCGACGCGCTGGGATCCGGGTGCATCATCTCGACGACCTCCACGACCGCGTGCTGTGGCATCTCTCCCCGCCACGCCTGCGTTTCGAAGATGCCTTGATCGGCATATGCGCAACGGTGACGGACCGGACCCGGGCGCTGGCACTGCTGACCGATGCCTGCCGACAACGTCGAACTACGCCGGCGAGACTGTTGGCCGAGATCGAGTCGCGGCCCAACTTGCGGCACCGATCCTGGCTCATCGACGTACTCCGGGACGCTGCCGCCGGCGCCCAATCGGTGCTGGAGGCGGCGTACCTGCGCCGGGTCGAGCGGGCGCACGGCCTGCCCGCAGGCGCCCGGCAGGTCCGCGACACGAGCCGGTCAGGCACGGTCTATCGCGACGTCGCCTATCCGGCGCAGGCTTGCCTGGTCGAGCTCGACGGACGACTCGGTCATGAGCTGAGCCATGACCGATGGACGGACATGGATCGAGACCTCGACGCAGCGGTCGACGGATGGGTGACCATCCGGCTGGGTTGGCGGCACGTCGAGGACGACCCCTGCCGCACCGCAGAGCGCCTCGCCCGTCTGCTGCAACAAGGCGGCTGGTCTGGGAAGCCCTCTGCGTGCGGGCCGGGATGCAACCTCCTCGCGCCAGGCACATGGGAATCCACCGACACGGGCTGACAGTGATCCTCAGGGTGCCGGCCTGGTTGGGCCCGCATAATGAGACAAGTGTCCGAGATGTGGGATGTGGTCGGAGGTGCGCTCGTCCGCCATACGCTCGCAGACACAACCACCCCATCGCAGGAGCCCACATGACTTTCCGTCCCGAGACGCTGGCTGTCCACGCCGGCCAGGAGCAGGCCGACCCGGCGACCAACGCGCGCGCCGTGCCGATCTACCAGACCACGTCGTACGTCTTCAACGACACCGAGCACGCAGCGAACCTCTTCGCGCTGGCCGAGCCGGGCAACATCTACACGCGCATCATGAACCCGACCCAATCGGTGTTCGAGGAGCGCATGACCCAGCTCGAGGGCGGTGTCGGTGCACTGGCGACGGCGTCGGGCTCAGCGGCCATCACGTACGCCGTGCTCAACCTGACCTACTCGGGCGACAACATCGTCGCGATCTCCACGCTGTACGGCGGCACCTACGCGCTCTTCGCGCACACGCTGCCGCAGTTCGGCATCGAGGTCCGCTTCGTGGACCCGGCCAAGCCCGAGGACCTCGCGAAGTACGTCGACGACAAGACCAAGCTGGTCTTCGCCGAGACCGTCGGCAACCCGGCGATCAATGTCATCGACGTGCGCGGCTGGGCCGACGCCGCCCACGCCCACGGGCTGCCTCTGATCGTCGACAACACCGCCACCACGCCGTACCTCTGCAAGGTCTTCGAGCAGGGCGCGGACGTCTCGGTGCACGCCGCGACGAAGTACATCGGTGGCCACGGCACCTCGATCGGCGGCATCATCGTCGACTCCGGCAACTTCGACTGGGCCGCCCACAGCGAGCGGTTCCCCGGCCTCACCCAGCCCGACGGCGCCTACCACGGCGTCGTGTGGACCGAGGCCGTCGGCAACTTGGCCTACATCATCCGCGCCCGCACGGTGCTGCTGCGCAACACCGGTGCCGCCTCCGCACCACTGAACAACTGGCTGTTCCTCCAGGGGCTGGAGTCGTTGCACCTGCGGATGGAGCGGCACTCGGAGAACGCGCTCGCGGTCGCGAAGTACCTCCAGGGCCACGAGTCGGTCAGCTGGGTGAACTATCCCGGCCTCGAGGACAGTGAGTTCAAGGCCGTCGCCGACAAGAACTACACCGGCAAGGGGTACGGCGGGCTGGTGAGCTTCGGCGTCAAGGGCGGCCGCGAGGGCGGCAAGAAGTTCATCGAGGCGCTGCAGCTGTTCAGCCACCTGGCAAACATCGGCGACGCCAAGTCGCTGGCGATCCACAACGCCACCACGACGCACTCGCAGCTCACGCCCGATGAGCTGGAGGCGGCGGGCGTGCCGGAGGACCTGGTGCGGCTCTCGATCGGCATCGAGCACATCGACGACATCATCGCCGACCTCGAGCAGGCCCTGGCGGCGACCGCCTGAGCGTGCCCGCACTAACCTCGCTGACGTGACGTCCGTCGGCATGACTACGACCCAGCGGGTCGTCCTCTTCACCGAGGACGACCCGCTGCGTCTTGCCGGCGGCCGGACGCTCGGGCCGGTCGAGGTCGCCTATGAGACCTACGGGACGCTGTCGCCGGACGCCGACAACGCCGTGTTCATCTGCCACGCGCTGACCGGCGACGCCCACGCAGCAGGTCTCACCGAGGACGGCCGCCCCGGCTGGTGGGACAACCTCATCGGCCCCGGCAAGCCCGTGGACACCGACCGCTTCTTCGTGATCAGCCCCAACCTGCTCGGCGGCTGCCAGGGCACGACCGGGCCTGCGTCGACCGATCCCGCGACCGGCAAGCCCTACGGGCTGGACTTCCCCGTCATCCAGATGGCCGACTTCGTCGCGGTCCACCGGGCGCTGATGCGGCATCTCGGCGTCGAGCGGCTCCTTGCTGCCGTCGGCGGGTCGCTCGGCGGGATGCAGGTCCTGCAGTGGCTGAGCGAGACCCCCGAAGAGGTCGGCAACGCCGTCGTCGTCGCCGCGAGCAGCCGGCTGACCGCGCAGAACATCGCCTTCTCGGCGGTCGCCCGCGAGGCGATCATGCGCGACCCCGACTTCGCCGAGGGGCGCTACCTTGAGAACGGCCGCTCGCCCGACATCGGTCTGGCGATCGCGCGCATGATGGCCCACATCACCTACCTGTCCGACGAGGCGATGACCGAGAAGTTCGGCCGTCGGCTCCAGGACCGGGAGACCCCGGCGATGGACTTCGGCATCGACTTCCAGGTCGAGTCCTACCTGCGCTACCAGGGGGAGAGCTTCCTCGACCGGTTCGACGCGCTGTCCTACCTCTACCTCAGTCGCGTCATGGACTACTTCGACCCCTTCGCCGACCCCAACGCCGTACGCCGCATGGCCGCCAGCGGCAGCCAGGCTCTCGTCGTTTCCTTTGACACCGACTGGCGGTTCAGCACCGCCCACTCGCGTCGCGTCGTACGCATCCTGGAGCAGGGCCGCGTGCCGGTGTCGTTCCGCGAGATCCGCTCGCCCTGGGGGCACGACTCGTTCCTGCTCCAGCCCCCGGGCTATCACGAGACGGTCGCGGCATTCCTGGACCGCGCGTACGACGAACGAGGTGCGGCATGAGACCCGACCTCGGTGTCGTGGCCGACCTGGTCCCACGCGGATCGCGCGTGCTCGACCTCGGCTGCGGTGAGGGCGACCTGCTCTGCCACCTCGCCACGACCTGCGACTGCACCGGCACCGGTGTCGAGATCGACGAGCCGTCGATCCTGCGGGCGATCCGTTCCGGAGTCGCGGTCATCGAGCTCGACGTCGACACCGAGCTGGGCGAGTTCGCCGACGACTCCTACGACGTCGTGGTGCTGTCGCGGACCCTGCAGACGCTGCGCCATCCGGCCGTCGTGCTGCGCGAGATCCGCCGCATCGGCCGGCAGTGTGTGGTGTCGGTGCCGAACTTCGGGCTCTGGCGGCACCGCGCCTCGCTTGCGCTGCGGGGGCGGATGCCGGTCTCGGAGGAGCTGCCCTACCCCTGGTACGAGACGCCGAACATCCATCTCTCCACGCTCCCCGACCTCGAGGAGCTCTTCGCTGCCCTCGACCTGCACGTCCAGGAGCGGCTCCTGCTCGACGAGCGTGGCAACCCGCTCGGCTCGCAGCGACTCGCCAACCTCCGCGCCGCCGGCGCCGTCTACCTCCTCGGCCGCTGACCGCTCGTCATGGGCGCGCCCGCTTGGACGGAAATGGCGGTCCCCAGGGCCTGGCGGCTGCAATGTTCGTCCAGACCCGAGATGGCTACAACGTGATCCGGATGACGCGGTCGTCGTTGCGGCCAGGCGTCGCGCGGCCGTCGCGGTTGGACGTGGCGATCCACAGCGAACCGTCCGGCGCCTTGGCCACCGTGCGAATCCTGCCGAAGTCCTGATGGAACCAGCGCTTCTTGCGTCCGGCCTTGGGGCCGTTGATCCGCACCGACCACAACGACTGCCCCCGTAGGGCAGCGACCCAGACGCGGCCCTTGGCCACGGCGATGCCGCTGGGCGAGCACTCGCTGGTCGACCAGGTGGCGTAGGGGTCGGCGAACGGGCCGGACCCGTCCCCGCCCTCGACCTCCGGCCACCCGTAGTTGCGCCCCACGCGGATCCGGT
>JBHWSH010000405.1:0-12493 GCA_043427135.1 Marmoricola sp.
GGAGTCTCGAGGTTCTTGAACAGGCCGCCGAGCTCGTGGGGGAAGGCCGACTCGATGAGATTCTGGTAGCGGCGCATGTCCACGATCGCGTCGACGTGCTCGATGTCGACGGGGCACTGCTGGACGCAGGCACCGCACGAGGTGCAGGACCACAGCACGTCGGGGTCGATGACCGCGCCGCCCGTGGGGGCGTACGCCGGCCCGTCGGTCACGCCGACGAGCTCGCGCTCGGCCTCGGCGCGCACGTGCTCGGGCAGGCTCTCACGGTCGTCCTCGGACGCCAGCAGGTAGGGCGCCTTGGCGTAGGCGTGGTCTCGCAGTTGCGTGATGAGCAGCTTGGGGGACAGCGGCTTGTCGGTGTTCCATGCCGGGCACTGGCTCTGGCAGCGGCCGCACTCGGTGCAGGTGGAGAAGTCGAGGATGCCCTTCCAGGCGAAGTCCTCGATCTTGCCGACGCCCATCGCGGCGTCCTCGTCGAGGTCCTCGACCATCTCCAGGTCGAAGGGCTTGCCGTCGATCATGATCGGCGGGAGCGCGCCCAGCGCCGTACCCCCGGTGCTGCTGTGCGGGTTGCGCTTGAACCAGATGTTGAAGAACGCCAGGAACCGGTGCCACGCGACGCCCATCGTGGCGTTGAGGGAGATCGTGATCATCCAGATCATCGACACGACGATCTTGAAAGTCGCGACGATCAGGATGAGGTTCTCCAGCGCGCCTTCGGAGAGGCCCGTGAAGAGCTCGCCCACCCAGGCCGTGAGCGGGAAGTGGAGCAGAGTGGCGTAGCCGTTGGCGGTGACGTCTGCGAGCGCGTACTCGAGGAAGCGAAGCGCCAGGATCGCGAGACCGACCAGGAGGATGACCCACTCGACGAAGTAGCCCTGCCACATCGTGGAGCCGAAGAAGCGGCCCTTCTCGCCGCGGGTGCGCTCCTTGGGGCGCGTCGCGCGGTAGACCATGAACGGCAGGATCGCCAGCACCATCATCCAGGCGAAGAACTCCGTGAGCCACTCGAACGGAGGGAAGTGCCCGATGACGGGCAGGATGAAGTGCGGGTCGAAGAGCTGGCCGTAGGCGTTGACCAGGGTGGCGAAGAGCAGACCGAAGCCGACCATGATGAACCAGTGCGCGGCGCCCACCTTGGTCCACTGCAGCATCCGGGTGTGCAGCAGCACCTCGGCGAGGAGGTTCTTGGTGCGCGCGCCGGGGTCGTCGGTGCGGTTGATCGGCTGACCGATCTTGATCGTGGCGATGATCTGGCGCACAGCGCGGACCAGCAGCGCCAGCCCGACGACCGTGAACGCCAGGGAAACCACGATGGCGACTGCTTGCAGCATCTATGTGCTCCTCGATCAGGTGGACCTGACTTGAACAGGGTCGGTCGAGCCTAGTGCGCGAGCATCCGCCCGGCAGGACCGGACCGACGTGGCGCTGATCCTACTCGCCGGTAACCGGTCGCTCAGACGAGGCGGCCCTTGCCGTTGAAGCGGAGCTTGACCCGGGTCAGCTTGCCGCCGTCCTTGGCGCAGTAGGTGAGCGTCTTGTCGAGCCGCTGGTGCGGCTGCCCCACCTGCTTCAGCACCTTGCGCACCGTCGTACCAGGCTTCAGCTTGCCGAAGACGCCCACGCGCTTGGCCAGCGCGGGCTCGCGGCAGGCGTCGTTGGTGACGCCGACCGCGCGCTCCCACATCTGCAGGTAGGCCTCGGCCCCGCGGCTCATGTCGGTGACGATGTCCTTGCCGCCGAGCTTGCGCAGGTCCTCGAGCCAGTCGGGGTAGAGGCCGTAGTGCGAGACGCCGTCGACGTTGATGTCGTAGACCCGCTTGCCGCTGACCTGCTTCTTCACCGTGACGCCGCCGAGTCCCTTGAACGGGTACTCCACCGGGTTCTTCGCGTCCGCGCCACGCGGGTTGCCCTGGGCACCGAGGCCGTTGATGTCGGCGCCGTAGCCGAAACCGAAGTAGTAGCGCGGGTCCGCCCAGGTGAGGTGTCGCTTCCACTTCTCCACGAAGCCGGTGGAGTCACCGGCGTACGGCATCACGACGCCGCCGAGCTTGTAGATCCGCGGGTAGGCGTCCGGGGTGGACCAGGAGTGGCTGGAGACGACGCCGGAGTAGTCGAGTTCCTCGAGCAGGTCGAGGCTGGACTTGCGGGCCTTGACGCTCATGTGGTCAGGGTCGAAGATCATCCCCTTCTTCACCATCGAGCGGATCAGGTGCTCACCGAGGTCGGTGAGGCCGCGGTTGTTGCAGTGCGGTGCCGGACCGTAGAGCGGCAACGCCGGGAGCGTGACTCCGCTGACCTCCGCGATGGCGCCGAAGAGACCGTCGCGCTGCTCGAAGACGCCACCGTCCTCGGGGAGGGCGTACTGTTCCTTGTCGGCGACCTCCGGGTCCTCGGTGGTGCACTTGCGCATGTCCCAGAACGACTGGGTCTCGAGGAAGTTGCCTGCGTTGACGACCACGCCTGTCGCGCCGGAGTCACCGGCCACCCCGGAGAGTGCGTTGTCGAACTTGTTGACCAGCTCCATCTGGCGCACGCCCATCCTGTGCACCTGCTTCAGCTGGGCGTCGATCTCCTCGGCACTGCACTCGGGGACGTCCACGATCGTCGAGCAGCCGAACGGCACCGAGGTCTCGATGCCCATCACCACGGCCAGCTTGCCCTCGTTGATCACCCGGCGGGCCTGGAACGGGTTGGTGACGATGCGGTACCAGCCCTTGCCGGGGCCGCCGTACTGCGCGTCGATGTAGCGCTCGAACTCCCGCATCCGCTGTGCCTGCAGCTCGACCGACTTCATGTCGTCGCACATGTGCTGCGGGAAGTTCTCGCCCTTGAGCGGGTAGATCATGCAGAGCTGGTTGTTCTCCACCAGCAGGTTCACGAACAGCCGCATCCCGCCGCGCCAGGCCCGCTCCATCCACTTCCAGTAGGTGCCCTCATGGGTGAGCGAGTGGGGCGCCGGCCAGTCCTTGAACGTCGGCCAGCCGACGGGGTCGTGGCTCGGCTCGCCACTCAGCAGCGCCTCGAGCAGGGCGCCGTACCCGCCTGTGACGGAGTGGTCGGGGCAGTCGAGCAGCGCGATCTCGACACCGAACGGCGACCAGGGCTTGCCGCAGTGCGCGGCGCCGCCGAGGAACTCGTAGGCCATCCCGTGCGTGTGTGCGTCCGCGGTGCCGCGAACCTCTTGGAAGGTGCTGGTGCCGGCGTGAGGACGTCCCTTGATGTTGACGTCGACCTCGGGCCAGCTCATGCAGCCCTTGGTCAGCCGGAGTTTGAAGCGCGACCCTTGAGCGTCGGTCGCCAGGACGCCGCCGGCGGTGGTGAGTCGACCGCTGGGGCCCTGGAAGGTCATGCGACCCTTCTTGCCCTTCGCGGTCCAGGTGGTGTCAGCGGACGGGGCGAGTGTCGGGCCGCCTCCGGTGCCGACGAACTGGCCGCCCTTGTCGACGATCAGGTAGGCGCCGAGGTCGGTGGCCTGGAAGTGGAAGGGCATTGCGGCGGACTTGGCGCCGGTCGCGTAGCCGTTGCCGTCGCCGGCGGTGATCCAGCGGCCGCCGGTCTTCATCGCATAACAGCCGCCGGCCATCGCGTAGCGGTTCTGCGGGCGCGTCTTGCGCTTGGGCGCCTTCGCGGCTCGGACCAGCTTCGGCGCGGGCTCCTTGCGCTGCGCCTTGACCGCGGCCACGCCTCGGCGGGCCTGGGCCGGAGTGGTGGGGTCCATCGTGGCCGGGTCGACCGAGCCACCGTCGCCGACGGTGCGGGACAGGGAGTTCTTCGTCGCCGGGTCGGAGTGGTCGTGGTCGTGCCCGTCTCCTGAGATCAGGTGCGAGATGGCGTCGGCGTCCGCGGGGTCGTCGGGGTCGAGACCGGCGGCGCGGATCTGAGCGGCGCGCTCGTAAGCGGCCTTGAGCGTCTCGGACTGGCCGTCGCCCTCGCCGTAGGAGGGCACCACCATCGTCGCCAGCACGACGCCGCTGCCCGCGATCAGAGATGACAGGGCCAGGCGACGACGCAGGTGCCGACGGGGGTCACGCATGCAGGAAACTCCTCATAGTCCGCGGGGCCAGACCCCGTTGGTCAGCTTGACGGCGAAGAAGCCGTTGGTGAAGTCCGAGAACCAGACCTGCTTGCGTTCACGGTCGAACGCCGGCTTGGCCATGGCACCTGCACCTCCCGCGGCGGGCTGGTTGTAGTAGGCGATCTCGCGCGGCTTCGCGGGATCGCGGATGTCGAAGATACGCAGGCCGGACCCGATATAGGAACAGGCAGCGATCTTCGGGTTCTTGAATCTCGGGATCGCACAGTAGTGCGAGGAGTAGCCGCCGACCGGGCTGTCGGCCCCAGGATCGTTGCGCTGCTCGCCGGCGCGGTTCTCGGTCAGCTGGACCTCCAGTCGCATCGCCGAGACCTCGCGAGGACGTTCGGGGTCCTCCACGTCGATGATCCGGGCCGCCGCCGCGCTGTTGTTCGGGTCGTAGGTGAACGCCGGGTTCATCGACAGCTCGGAGAACTCGTCGACCATCAGCACGTAGTCGCGCCCCTTGATCCGCATCGGCTCGGCCACCTGGGGGATCGCGACGTCGGCCCAGGTGTACGTCGAGACGAGCTTCGCGCGAGGAAGGGGCTTGCGCTCCTGGATCGCGCTGACGTCGTAGATCCGCAGGCCGCCGCTGGTGAAGTTGGTCTGGTTCGGGTAGCCCATGTCCGCGACGTACAGCAGCTTGCCGTCGGGGGACGTGCGTACGCCGTGCGACCACCCGCCGGCGATCGTCGTGAGCGTGCGGGGCACCCGCGGGTTGCTCACGTCGACGGCGGTGATCGTGTCGGCGAGCAGCGAGCTGGCGTAGAACGTGCGGCCGTCCGGGGACAGGCCGCTCTCGTGACCGAGCAGCCCGGTGGGAGTGCTCGACAGCAGCGTCGGTTTGCGGCAGTTCTGTTTGACGTCGTAGATGTCGAGGAAGCCCGGCAGGGTTGCGGCGTTCCCCATCACCGCCATCAGCAGGCCGCGCTTCTCGTGCAGGATCAGCGACTCGTGCGGCGACAGCATCGCGGGGGTCATCAGGGTGGCGGTCCGGCGCGGCTTCTTCGGCTTGTTCATGTCCAGCACCGCGGTGCCGAGCCCCTCGACGCCGGCGTCCAGCACGCCCGTGGGGAACATCCGGGAGACGTCGTAGAACGCGCAGACGTTGCCGCGGGTGTCGCGGTAGCGCTCCACCTTGAGGCCGCCGGTCTTGCCGACGTGACTGATCAGCTTGGTGTTGCAGGAGTAGCCCTGTTGCGCTCGGCCGGAGGCGAAGTCGGCGGCGGGGGCGCGTCCGGCGGTCCCCGGCTCGGGTCGCGAGCCCGGGCCGCACTCGGCGGGCGGAAGCGCCTGGGTCACGGGCGGGGTGTGCGATGCCGGTGCCTCCCATTGCAGCCCCACTTGCAGGGTGACCAGCACCATGCCGGTGACCAGCAGCGACGTGGCGGCCAGGCGGCGTACGGCGGGACGCGTCTGGGTCGTCATCGGGACCTCCTGTGGCCGCGGTTACTCCCGCAACGAGACAGAACCCGTTCTGGTCACGGCTGTCGCAGGTGAGGAGTGGTGGAATCGGGGGATGACCCCTGAACCGGTGAGCGTGGATGTCGGGCCGCTGTCGTTCGCCGAGGTGGTGGCGGTCGCCCGGGACGGCGTCGGCGTACGGCTGTCGAAGGCCGCGCTCGAGGCGATCGACCGCTCGCGCGACGCAGTCGAGCGGCTGGCCGCGGCCGAGGAGCCGGTGTACGGAGTCTCGACCGGGTTCGGGGCGCTGGCCACCAAGCACATCCCGGCCGAGAAGCGCGCCCAGCTGCAGCGGTCCCTGATCCGCTCGCACGCCGCCGGCAGCGGGCCCGAGGTCGAACGCGAGGTGGTGCGAGCGCTGATGCTGCTGCGCCTCTCGACGCTGGCGACCGGCCGCACCGGCGTACGACGAGAGACGGCTCAGCTGCTCGCGGACCTGCTCGATCGCGGCATCACGCCGGTGGTGCACGAGTACGGCTCGCTCGGCTGCTCCGGGGACCTCGCGCCCCTCGCGCACTGTGCGCTGGCGCTCATGGGGGAGGGCGACGTACGCCGCCCGGACGGGTCGCGCGCGCCTGCGGGCGTGGCGCTGGCCGAGGCCGGACTCGAGCCGGTCGAGCTGGCCGCCAAGGAGGGGCTGGCGCTGATCAACGGCACCGACGGGATGCTCGGCATGCTGGTGCTCGCCCTGGACGACCTCGCCGGGCTGCTGCGGGTGGCCGACGTTGCGGCGGCGATGTCGGTGGAGGCGCTGCTGGGCACCGACCGGGTCTTCGCCGAGGACCTTCATGCGCTGCGCCCCCACCCGGGTCAGGCGGCGGCTGCGACCAACCTGCGTCGGTTGCTCGCCGACTCGGGGGTCGTGGCCAGTCACCGCGGGCCGGACTGCACGAGGGTGCAGGACGCCTACTCGCTGCGCTGCGCCCCGCAGGTCCACGGCGCCGCTCGGGACACGTGGGATCACGCCGCCACCGTGGCGCAGCGTGAGCTGGCCAGCGTCATCGACAACCCCGTGGTGATGCCGGACGGCCGGGTGGAGTCCAACGGCAACTTCCACGGCGCCCCGGTCGGCTACGTGCTCGACTTCCTGGCCATTGCCGTCGCGGACGTCGCCTCGATCAGCGAACGGCGCACCGACCGCTTCCTGGACAAGGCGCGCAACGCCGGGCTGCCGCCCTTCCTCGCCGATGACCCCGGAGTCGACAGCGGCCACATGATCGCGCAGTACACCTCCGCTGGCATCGTCTCCGAGCTCAAACGCCTGGCCGTCCCGGCGAGCGTCGACTCGATCCCGTCCAGCGCGATGCAGGAGGACCACGTCTCCATGGGGTGGGCGGCCGGGCGCAAGCTGCGACGGTCGGTCGACGGCCTGACTCGAGTGCTGGCCGTGGAGGTGCTGACCGCGACGCGCGCTCTGGACCTCCGCGCGCCGCTCGAGCCCTCGCCCGCGACCGGCGCGGTCCGCGATCTGCTGCGCCAGGTCGTCCCCGGTCCCGGGCCCGACCGGCACCTGGCTCCCGAGATCGAGCACGTCGCCGGTCTTCTCACCTCCGGCGCCCTGCTGGACGCCGTTCGCGACACGATCGGAGAGCTGGCATGAGCATCCGTGCACCCCGCGGGACCGAGTTGACCGCACGGTCCTGGCAGACCGAGGCGCCGCTGCGGATGCTGATGAACAACCTCGACCCCGACAACGCCGAGCGGCCCGACGACCTCGTTGTCTACGGCGGCACGGGCAAGGCGGCGCGGGACTGGCCGTCGTACGACGCGCTCGTGCGCACCCTGACCACGCTCGCCGACGACGAGACGATGCTGGTGCAGAGCGGCCGCCCGGTCGCGGTCATGCGCACCCACGAATGGGCGCCGCGGGTGCTCATCGCCAACTCCAACCTCGTCGGCGACTGGGCGAACTGGGAGGAGTTCCGGCGGCTGGAGTCGCTGGGCCTGACGATGTACGGGCAGATGACCGCCGGGTCGTGGATCTACATCGGCACCCAGGGGATCCTGCAGGGCACCTACGAGACCTTCGCCGCCGTCGCGGAGAAGCTCGGCGGGACCGCCTCCCTCGCCGGGACGCTGACGGTCACGGCCGGTCTCGGGGGCATGGGTGGGGCGCAGCCGCTCGCCGTCACGATGAACGACGGCGTCGCGCTCTGCGTCGAGTGCGACCAGAGCCGCATCACCCGGCGGATCGAGCACCGCTACCTCGACGAGCAGGCCGACTCTCTCGACGACGCGCTCGATCTCGTCCTTGCCGCCAAGGCGGAGCGCCGGCCGCTGTCGGTCGGGCTGCTCGGCAACGCTGCCGAGGTGCTGCCCGAGCTGCTGCGCCGCGGCGTACCCGTCGACATCGTCACCGACCAGACCTCGGCGCACGACCCGCTGCAGTACTTGCCCGTCGGCGTCGCCTTCGAGGACTGGGCGGCACTGCGCGAGTCCGATCCAGCCGGTCTGACCGAGCGCGCTCGGGAGTCGATGGCACGCCACGTAGAGGCGATGGTCGGTTTCGCCGACGCCGGCGCGGAGGTCTTCGACTACGGCAACTCCATCCGCGACGAAGCACGCAAGGGCGGCTACGACAGGGCCTTCGACTTCCCCGGCTTCGTGCCGGCGTACATCCGGCCGCTGTTCTGCGAGGGCAAGGGGCCCTTCCGCTGGGTGGCGCTGTCGGGCGATCCGGCCGACATCGCGGCCACCGACCGGGCGATCCTCGAGCTGTTCCCCGACGACGAGCGGCTGCGGCGCTGGATCACGATGGCCGGGGAGCGGGTGCAGTTCCAGGGGCTGCCGGCGCGGATCTGCTGGCTGGGGTACGGCGAGCGGCACCGTGCGGGGCTGCGGTTCAACGAGATGGTCGCCTCCGGAGAGCTGTCGGCGCCGATCGTGATCGGCCGCGACCACCTCGACTGCGGGTCGGTCGCCTCGCCGTATCGGGAGACCGAGGGGATGCTCGACGGGTCGGACGCGATCGCGGACTGGCCGCTGCTCAACGCGCTGGTCACCACGGCCTCGGGCGCGAGCTGGGTGTCGATCCACCACGGCGGGGGTGTCGGCATGGGGCGCTCGATCCACGCTGGCCAGGTCGTGGTCGCCGACGGCACCGACCTGGCGGCGCAGAAGATCGAGCGGGTGCTGACCAACGACCCCGGCATGGGGGTGGTGCGGCACGTCGACGCGGGCTACGACCGCGCCTTCGAGGTAGCCCGCGAGCGCGGGGTACGGATCCCGATGGCGGAGAGCTAGTGAGCGTCCGTCGGTCGAGCTTGACGAGACCAGTTCCCGCGGTGCACGACCTCGCCCAGGGGCTTGCGTCCGCGCCGAGCCGAGCTCGGCACGCCGGTGTCGTCGGTGCGGTGCCCGAGCGAGACGGCCCCGATCGGGGTGAACTCCTCCGGGATGCCGAACTCCGCCCGCAGTGCGTCGTACCGATCGGCCGGGATGCCGAAGTAGCAGGCGCCCAGCCCCTCGTCGGTCGCGGTGAGCAGCATCAGCATCGTCGCCATCGCAGTGTCCATGTGCCAGTAGGGCACCGGCCACTCCTGCCCGGCGGAGGCGCCCCGTCGCTTGTCGGGCTCGTCATAACGCCGCCGGTACGCCGCTTCGCTCGACATCGGCACGATGATCACCGGCGCGGTCAGCATGCCGCGCAGCCAAGAGTCCGGCTCCGCCAAGCGTTCGCCCGCGGTCACGTGCCAGTAGCGCTGCACGTCGCCCGGGTTGTCCAGCACCAGGAAGGCCCAGCCCTGGCTGAACCCAGCGCTCGGGGCATGCAGCGCATGTTGCAGCACGCGCTCCACGACGGCAGGGTCGACCGGCTCGCTGGAGTAGGTTCTGACCATCCGGCGCCGCCGGACCACATCGGAGAAGTCCACGGGCTCATCCTGACCCGCCCCTCGAGGCGACCAGGATGCGGGCGGCCAGGAGGTGACAGTGACGTTCGAGGACATGTGGGCCGAGCTCGCCCCGATCGGGCGGACCGCTGCGGGCGGCTATCGGCGTCAGCCGTTCACCAGCGCCGAGCGCGAGGCGCGGGCATGGTTCGACGAGCAGTGCGTACGCCGCGGGCTGCGTCTGCAGGAGGACCCCTTCGGCAACGTGGTGGCGTGGCATGAGCCCCCCGGGGCGTCCGGCCCCGCGGTCTTGACCGGATCGCACCTCGACTCCGTCGTCGACGGCGGCGCGTACGACGGTCCATTGGGTGTGGTGTCCGCGCTCGCCGCCCTCGACCGCCTGCGGGAGCGCGACGTCGTACCTCGTCGCCGGATCGGAGTGGCGGTCTTCGCGGAAGAGGAAGGGTCGCGCTTTCCCCTTGCCTGCCTGGGATCTCGCCTCGCGACCGGCTCTGTCGCCTGGCGCGATGTCCGGGGCCTGACGGACCGCGACGGCATCGCGCTGGCTGACCTGGTCGAGGGAGGCGAGTCCTCGCCGCTGCTCGAGGACGTCGGCTCCTATGTGGAACTGCACGTCGAGCAGGGGCGCGGACTCGTGCATCGCGACGCGGCCGTCGGGATCGCGAGTGAGATCTGGCCGCACGGCCGCTACCGCTTCGACTTCACGGGCCGACCCGACCATGCCGGCACCACGCTGATGGAGGACCGGCGCGACCCGATGCTGACCTATGCCATGACCGTGCTCGCGGCCAACAAGCAGGCTCGGCTCGCGGGTGCCCGTGCGACCTTCGGGCGAGTGGAGGTGCAGCCCAACGGCACCAACGCGATCCCCTCCGAGGTCACCGGCTGGTTGGACGCGCGAGCCGAGACCTCCGCAGACCTGCTCGAGTTGGTCGCCCAGGTCGAGCGGATGGCGGTCGAGCGCGCCGGCCGCGACGGCACCGCCGTCGTGGTCACACCTGAGTCGGTCAGCGCTGAGGTGGTCTTCGACCCCGAGCTCGCAGCGCGTGTGGCCGAAGGTCGGGCGTGGCCGTCGCTTCCGACCGCAGCCGGCCACGACGCCGGCATCCTGGCCGCGGCCGGTATCCCCACCGCGATGCTCTTCGTGCGCAACCCGACCGGCGTCTCACACTCGCCTGAGGAGCACGCCGAGATCCCCGACTGCCTCGCCGGCGTCGAGGCGCTCGCCGACACCCTTGCCCTGCTGGCCGGCGTCGCTGAGTGAGCCGACGGCGTACCTGCTGACCTCGAGCTTCCGCGCGTTTGCCAAGGTCCGTCGCGGACCCTCAGCGGCGGACGACGCAGCCGGCTGCCGACCAGCGAGAGACGTTTGCGGAGGCGTCGCGAGCGCGAACCCGAAAACACTGTCGCTTGTCACGGGTCAGGTTCGCGGTCTTGCTCGTGGCGCGGGTGGACGCCCACTTGCGCCACCGGCCGTCGGCCACCTTGCGCTGCACGGTGAACTTCACCGGAGTCGACCACACGTCCGTGCCCCGCCACCGCACAGTGAACCGACCGGCGGTGACCCGCCGGTCGACCTTCGGAGACACCAAGCGCGCAGCGGGACGAGTGCGGTCCACTGTGCGGGTGAGGATCGGCCCAGCGGGCAGGCCAGGGCCGGTCGGCCACGCTACGACGGACAGGTCGTTGCCATGCTTGACCATCCCGTGGAACGGAAAGCCGGCCTTGGACGGCGCGAGCAACTGCTGGGGTCGGGACCATGTCGTGGTGTTCGCCCCCCGGTGAGCGACGTGCAGCGCCCCGTCGGCATCGACGTAGGAGACGCTGTCGGAACCGCTGGCAGTGCTGGCGAGCCGCAAGTCCGCTGCCGAGGATCTCGGCACCGCCGTCGTCCTGGTCCAAGCGCCACGTCGCAGCTCCTTGGTCCGCACCCGTCCTTCCGGTCGCGCCCAAGCTGCGGTCAGCACGTCGGCGCCATCGACGGCGACCGACGCCACGTGGCCGCGACCGACGTCGGTCGTGCTGATGTCACCGGAGCGACTGCGGCGTGTGACTTGCACGGGAGAGGCCTCGTCTGAGCCCACCACGGTGACCACCGATGCCACGCCGGCTGTGTCGATCACCGCAGAAGCGTGCAGTGCCTTCAAGACCGTTTCCTGTGTCGACTGTCCCACCGGCACCGAGGGTCCCCAGGTGCCGTCGGCCGTCATGGTCGCCATCCGATGACCCACCGTTGCCGGTGAGGCGGACGTGTGCCGGTCCGCCCAGACCGCGACCGCCTCACCGGCCGGATTGACATCGAGGCGGGGGCGGTACGGCAGATGCCCCGCGGGCGCCTGCCACACGGTCGTGACCGCGGGCTTGGCGCCATCGGGGACGAGCCGGACCGACTCGACGGAACCGGCGCTGTGGTCGAACCAGAGCACCACCAGGCGCCCTTGCGCGTCGTACTCGAGCTCGGGGTCGTAGTTGGACGTCGCATCGTCTGTGACCTGCATCGTCGCCCAGGACCCGGCAGTCCGGCTGGCCACCACGATGTCGGTGTCGGTGCCTTCGCCCTGGAACCACACGACTGCCACCCGGCCACCTGGCCCGAGTGCGACCTTCGGACGCTCAGCTCGCATCCCAGGCTTCGACAGCGGGACCGGTTCGGACCAGACCCGACCGGGGCGTCGCTCGGAGAAGTGGATGACGCGGTCCTCGCCGGTCGTCTCCTCCCACACCACGGCCTGGGCGCCGGTGCTGCGGCTCGCGAGGTGGGGGTACAGCCCCTGGCTCGAGAGCTGGGCTGCTCTCGGCGACCCGTTGACCACGGCCTGGCTCTCCTGCGCCCCTGCTGGCGCCGTCGGGGCCGGAACCAGCAAAGCCGCGACCGCAACCGCCGTCCCCGCCACCCTTCGTGTCACCATGGCGACCCTCCCCCGAGCCCGTCCTTGTGAGTGCTGGAAGCAGGCTAACCCCGCAGCCGGCGCGACGGGAGTGCTGCGCACGCCGGTTCGCGGCCCGGCGGACCCCTATCGTGAGCGGATGGTCTGCGAGCGGCGTGATGCACGGTGGGTCGACGTCGATGGGTGAGCCGACCGCGTACCTCCTGCAGCAC
>JBHWSH010000406.1:0-3555 GCA_043427135.1 Marmoricola sp.
TACTGGACTTCCATGGCCAAGGCTCTCCTGGGTCACCTGGCCGGCACGGACCCCCGTGCCCTGGCTCACCTGGTCGCGCAGAACCGTCAGCTGCGACAGCGGGTGGAAGATCTCGAGGCGCAGCTGATGCGTCTGCAGGCCGAGAACGACGTGCTCGCGGCCGCCGCCGACCGAGAGCCCCTGACCGTGCCTGACGAGATGCAGTTGGCCTAGGGCCGGATGCACGAAGGGGTGGCCCCGCCGAAGCGGGACCACCCCTCCTTGGTGCGGTCAGTCGACCTTGCTCAGAGGCCGGACACCCGGTCACTGGGTGCGGTCAACCCTGGGTGGGCCTCCAGGTAGGCCACCAGGTTGGCGAGGTCCTCGGGACCACCGATCCGGTTGCGTCCCTTCTCGAAGGCGGTGAATGAGTCGCCGCCGTCGGCGAGGAAGTTGAGCGTGGCCACTCGGTAGGTCTGGTCGGCCAAGATCGGCTCGCCGTTGAGCCGCATCGAGCCCGGCACGACGCGTCCGCCGGTGGTGCCGGCGCCCGGCTGCTTGTTCGCCTCCGGGGTGTCGCCGATCCACTCCCACTCGTAGGTGAAGCCCTCGGACACGCCGAGCGAGAGCATCGGGCGCGAGCCACGGTCGCTGATCCTCTGGAACTGCTGGTTGAGGACCTCTTCGATCTCGGCGCCGGTCATCTCCACACTGACCACGAGGTTGTTGAACGGCGCGACGCCGTAGGCCTCCTGGTAGGTGATCTCCCCAGGCTCCTCACCGTGGGTGACCTTGTCGAACAGCAGCGAGGCGCGGACGCCGCCGGTGTTCATGAACGCGATCTGCGCTCCGGCGTCCCGGGTGCCCCAGAGGATGGCGTCCGCGACGAGATCGGCCATCGGCGTCTCCTCGCAGCGGCAGGTGGTCAATGCATCGCCGGTGATGTCAACACCCGGGGCGAGAGTGCCCACGACGCGGCCGGCAAGGACGTCCGACAGCGCCTTCCAGAAGTAGATCAGCCGGGTCTGCTGCCGGTCCGGCTCGACCGTCTCGCGAAGGACCAGGTGGTTGGTGGCGGTGGTCTTCTTGCGGGCAACCTGGCCGCTGCGCTTCTTGATCTTCAGGTGCGCCTCGGTGATGACCTGGCCGTAGGACTCCGCGCTGGTGACCCAGCGGTCGCGTCCCTTGCGGTCGGGGATGTTGCAGATGTAGGGCTCGTGAGTGTGCCCGGTGACCACGTGGTCGATCTCCGGGTGGAGTCGCTGGGCGATGTCGACGATCGGGCCGGACATGCCCTCGCACGCCTGGATGTCGTCGCTCTCCGGGTAACCGCCCTCGTGGAGCAGCACGACGATGGCCTTGACGCCCCGCTTCTTGAGCTTCTTGGCTTGCTGGTTGGCCGTCTTGACCTCGTCGAGGAACTCGACGCTGGCGACGCCGCTCGGGCTGACCAGGGCGTCGGTGCCCTCGAGGGTCATGCCGATGAAGCCGACGCGGACCCCCTTGACCTTCTTGACCGTGGTGGCCGGGAGGAACGGCTTGCCGTTCGCCTTCTTGACCACGTTGGCGGCGAGGTAGTCGAAGGCGGTGCCCTCGTAGGGGATGTCGCGACCCGCGAGGTCCTTGAAGCAACCGTCCGGGTGGCAGCCGCCGTCGACCATCCGGCGCAGCTCGTCGGTGCCCTCGTCGAACTCGTGGTTGCCGACGCTGCTGACGTCGAGACCCATCTTGTTGAGCGACTCGACGGCGGGCTGGTCCTGGAAGATGCCCGACAGCAGCGGGGAGCCTCCGATGAGGTCACCGGCCGCCACCGTCAGGGTCCGCTTGGGCTGCTTGGCGCGAAGGGCGTCGAGGTGGGCGGCGAGGTACTCCGACCCGCCGACCTTGACGTCTGAAGGCAGCGGAGGTTGCGGGGAGTCGTTGGCCTCGATGTGCCCGTGGAAGTCGTTGAAGGACAGCAGCTGGACGTCGACCAGCTTGCTCTTCTTCTTGTTCTTCTTCTTGCCCGGCTTCTCGGCGACCTTGACGACGGTGTCGCCGGAGTCGCCCGGCGCGGCCTGGACGGTCGTGGCTACGGCGAGGGGAGCCGCGACGAGCGCGAGCGTCGCGGTTGCCGCGGCGAGCCGGCCACGGCGTGAGGTGATGCCTCTCAACGGATCCTCCTGGATCGTGGTTGTCCTCGGGCGACCCCCGAGGCTGTCCGCACGCTAACCCGTGACGGCGACGATGAGGCAGCGTGAAGGCGTACGTCGTGCCAACTCCGACCGCCTCGGTCCCGCGGCGCTGCCGAGCAGCCCCGTCTGCGGCAGGTAACGTGTGCGGCTGACACGCTGGCTTCCCCACGGCGGTCCGCCACCGGACCCGGCCCGTCGTACGGTGTGGCAGCCGTCGCCCGCGGCGCGAAGTGGTGAGGAGCCCGTCGTGTACCTGAAGAGCCTGACCCTCAAAGGGTTCAAGTCCTTCGCCTCCGCGACCACCCTGCAGCTCGAGCCGGGGATCACCTGCATCGTCGGACCCAACGGGTCGGGCAAATCCAACGTCGTCGACGCGCTCGCCTGGGTGATGGGGGAGCAGGGCGCCAAGTCGCTACGCGGCGGCAAGATGGAGGACGTCATCTTCGCCGGCACCGCCGGTCGCGCGCCGCTGGGCCGCGCCGAGGTGTCGCTGACCATCGACAACACCGACGGCGCGCTGCCGATCGAGTACGCCGAGGTCACGATCAGCCGCACGATGTTCCGCAACGGCGGCTCGGAGTACGCCATCAACGGCCAGTCGTGCCGCCTTCTCGACTTACAGGAGCTGCTCTCGGACTCCGGCATCGGGCGCGAGATGCACGTCATCGTCGGCCAGGGACAGCTCGACTCCATCCTGCGCGCCACCCCCGAGGAGCGGCGCGGCTTCATCGAGGAGGCGGCCGGCGTACTCAAGCACCGCAAGCGCAAGGAGAAGGCGCTGCGCAAGCTGGACTCCACCGAGGGCAACCTCAACCGCCTCAGCGACCTGCTCGCCGAGATCCGCCGCCAGCTCAAGCCGCTCGGACGACAGGCGGAAGTCGCTCGCAAGGCAGCGGTCGTGCAGGCCGACGTCCGAGACGCGCGCGCCCGACTCCTCGCCGACGAGGTCGTGCAGGTGCGCGAGGCGCTCGAGCAGGAGCTGGCCGACGAGACGCTCCTGTTGGAGCGCCGAGCGGAGGTCGAGCAGGCGCTGGCCGACGCGCGACGTGCGGAGTCCGAGCTGGAGGCTGCGCTGCGCGAGGACCTGCCGGCGATGTCGGCTGCCCAGGAGACCTGGTTCGCGCTCACGGGACTCAAGGAGCGCCTCGAGGGCACTGCCGGACTCGCGGCGGAGCGGATCCGCAACGCCCGCACCGAGCCCGCACTCCCGCAAGGCCGCGACCCCGAGGAGCTGGAGGCGCAGGCCGAGCGCGCCCGAGCCCAGGAGCAGGAGATCGAGGCGGAGGTGGCGCGGCACCGCGTCGCCCTGGACGAGGCCCTGGCCGAGCGCCAGGCCGCCGACCAGGCCCACGCCGAGGAGGAGCGCCGCGTCGCCGGTCTTCTTCGCGCAGCCGCCGAGACT
>JBHWSH010000407.1:0-5602 GCA_043427135.1 Marmoricola sp.
TGACTGGCGGCGGCGTACGTCTCCCTCGAGGCGCCGGGCGGCGACCCGGAACCGCCGAGCTCGGCGGCGGTGTAGGTGTTGAAGTCGCAGTACCCGCAGCGCACAGCGCAGAACGGCACGTGCACGTAGACGCCGAGACCCCGCTCCCCGAGCGTGGCGACCGCCTCGGGAGGCAGATCGCCGCTCGGCGGAGCGGGGTCACCGTCAGGCAGCGCGGAAGGCACCGCGCCAGGGTACGTCGGGGCGCAGCCCGGTCAGGAGGCGTACATCTTCTCGATGAGCGCCTTGTTGTTCTCCTCGACCACCTTGCGCTTGACCTTCATCGACGGAGTCAGCTCGCCGGACTCGATCGTGAGGTCGTTGTCGAGGATCGTCCACTTCTTGATGGTCTCCCAGCGGTTGAGCCGCTGGTTGAGCTCCTCGACGTACTCGCCCATCATCGTCTCGACCTCGGGGAGGCGGACGATCTCGGCGTAGGACTTGCCGCCGTGGCCGTTCTGCTCGGCCCAACCCTGGATCGACTCCGGGTCGAGCGCGATCAACGCCACCACGTAGTTGCGGTCGTTGCCGTGCACCAGGAACTGGCTGACGTAGGGACAGATCGCCTTGAACTGCGACTCGATGGCCGTCGGGGCGATGTACTTGCCGCCAGAGGTCTTGAACAGGTCCTTCTTGCGGTCGGTGATCTTGAGGTGCTCGCCGTGGAACTCGCCGATGTCGCCGGTGTGCAGCCAGCCGTCCTCGTCGATCGCCTCAGCGGTCGCCTCGGGCATGTTGTGGTAGCCCTGCATGACGCCCGGCCCCTTGATCAGGACCTCGCCGTCCTCGGCGATCTTGACCTCGGTGCCGGGGAACGGGATGCCCACGGTGCCGAACTTGTTGCCCTCGTCCGGACGGTTGACCACCGACCCCGCGGCGGACTCGGTGAGGCCGTAGCCCTCGAGGATCTGGATGCCGGCGGCGTTGAACCACTTCGCGACGTCGGGGTTGAGCGCGGCGGCACCGGAGATGAAGAAGCGGACGCGGCCACCGAAACGGTCGCGGATCTTGCTGAAGACCAGCTTGTCGAACAGTCCGTGCTTGAGGTTGAGCATGAAGGGCACGGACTTGCCCTCGCGCTTGAGCTCGTCGACCTTGAGGCCGGTCTCGAACGCCGCCTTGAAGATCTTCTCCTTGGCGCCGCCCTCGGCCTTCTGCATCAGCACGATCTTGTCGTGGGCCTTCTCGAAGATCCGCGGCGCTGCGCCCATGAAGGTGGGCTTCACGATGCCGCAGTTCTCGACGATCTTCTCCACGCGGCCGTCGACGGCGGTGGTGAAGCCGACGCCGAGCTGCGCGGACAGCAGCACCTTGCCGAAGGAGTGCGCCATCGGGAGCCACAGGAACTGCAGGTCGTCCTCGGACAGGATGCCGACCGACTGCACGGCGGCGCCCTCGTAGGTCCAGGAGTGGTGCGGCAGCCGCACGCCCTTGGGGCGGCCGGTCGTGCCGGAGGTGTAGATCAGCGTGGCGAGGGAGTCACCGGTGGTGGCCTGGACGCGCTTGTTCACGACCTCCGGGTCGCGCTCGAGCAGCTCGGCACCGAGACGGTCCAGCTCGTCGAAGGAGATGACCCAGTCGCCGTCGGTGGTGCCCTCGAAAGTCACGACCTTCTCGACCAGGGGGATCTCGTGGCGCTGCTGGCGCAGCTTGTCGATCTGCGTGTCGTCCTCGGCGAAGACGATGCGCGACTCGGAGTCGGCGAGGATGTAGCCGACGTCCTCGGCGATGGTGGTCGGGTAGACCGTCGTCGTGGCGGCACCGGCGCAGACGACTGCGAGGTCGGCGAGGATCCACTCGATGCGCGTGCCGGACGCGATGCCGACGCGCTGCTCGGGCTCGATGCCGAGGGCGACGAGTCCCGCGGCGAGCCGCGTGACCTTGTCCCCGGTCTGCTTCCAGGTCATCGACTCCCAGTTCTCGCCGACCGGGTACCGGTAGGCCTCACGCTCTGGAGACTTCTTGACCCGGGAGAAGAACTGCTCTCCGACCGTCGCGGGACGGTTCTCGATGACGCTCATGTTGCTTGTTACGGGGGACACCCTGCACCCTCTCCCAACATCACCCCGCCGGCGGTTAGCCCCCGCGACGGGCTCGACTTGTCGCCCCCAACCTAGATCAACTGGCTACTGCGGGGTAGCCGACGTCACACATTGAGGGCGATTCCCCGGAGAAGATCAGGGCGAGACGGGGCTCACACGGTGGTGTCGACGTACTCCTGCGCCGTGTCGTAGACATGCAGGGGCAGGCCGTCGAGCTCCAGCAGCAGCGGCAGCAACGTCGGTTCGGTCGTCAGCGCGCGGAACATCGTGCCGGCCGTCATCCCGTGGTCGGGCACGTCGATGACGTCCACGAGATCACCGGTCTGCACCCAACCGCGTTCCAAGACCGACAGATACACACCCGGGCGTCCGCGCCGGATGAAGCGGTCGTTCCAGCCCTCCCGCGGATGACCGTTGAGACCCATCCATCGCTCGAAGGTCGCGCATGGGGTGCGGACGCTCGTGACCTGGAAGCGCGCGGTGCCGATGCGCCACTGCTCGCCGATCACGCGGCTGTTCAGGTCGATCCCGGTCGTGGTCAGGTTGTCGCCGAAGAACCCGGGGCGCAGCGGTCCGCCGAGCTCACCGGCCCAGAAGTCGTAGTCCTCCTGCGCGAACGCGTAGACCGCCTGCGCTGTGCCGCCGTGCCACCGGCGGTCCTGCACGCCGTCGCCTTCGAGTCCCTGGTCGCCGACGGTGACAGGACCCAGTCGCGGCAGCTTGTCGATGCCGGAGACCAACAGCGGCTTGGCCTCGAGGGTGCGAGGCAGACCGACGTTGACCGAGACCAGGCGCGGGAATCCCATGCCCTGATACTCCCCCAACGGACGGGGCTCGCGCAGTAACTTGTCGCGCGACCCGACGCCGAACTGCAGGAGAGGTCATGCCCAAGACCGGTTCAGGCCCTGTGCTGGTCACGGGCGCCTTCGGCAACGTCGGCCGGCACACGCTGAGAGCCCTCCTGCGCGCAGGCGAAGACGTCGTCGCTACCGACCTGCAGAGCCCGGCCGCGGGACGCGCTGCCGCCGAGTTCTCCGACGCGCTCGAGGTGCACTGGGCCGACTTGACCGCGCCAGGTGCCGCCGCCGCACTGGTCGCCGAGGTCAGGCCGTCCGCGGTGGTCCACCTGGCCGCGGTCATCCCGCCCGGCACCTACACCAACGTCGTGCTGGCGCGCAGGGTCAACGTCGACCTCGTGCGCGACCTGACTGAGGCCGTGGCGTCCCTGGACGATCCGGCGCGCTTCGTGCTGGCCTCGAGCATCGCGGCGTACGGCGCCCGCAACCCCCACACTCAGCCACCGGTCACTGCGGACACCCCGACCGAGCCGCGTGAGCTCTACGGTGCCCACAAGGTCGAGGCCGAGCGGATCGTGCGCTCCTCCGGCCTGGACTGGGTCATCCTGCGCCTCGGCGTCGTCGCCTTCCACGACATGTCGCTGGCGATGGACCTGGGCTCGGTGCACCTGGAGTCGTTGCTGCCGACCGACGGACGCGTGCATTCGGTGGACGGCCGCGACGTCGCTCGCGCCTTCGTCGCGGCACTGCGCGCCCCCTGCAGCGGCAAGATCCTGTTGATCGGTGGCGACGACACACACCGGATGACCCAGCGCGAGTTCGCCGCGGGCATCTCCGGCGCGGCCGGTCTGCGCGGCGCGATCCCGCCCGGACGGCCCGGCGACCCGGACGACGACGCCGCCTGGTTCGCGGTGGACTGGATGGACACCAGCGAGGCGCAAGAGTTGCTCGATTTCCAGCACACGCCATGGCAGCAGACACTGACCGACCTGGGAACGCACATGGGACTCAAGCGACGACTGCTGCCCGCGGCCTCGCCCCTCGCCCGGGTCGTGCTGGGGCTCCGTTCGCCCTACCGGCACTCGCCTGCCGGCCCCGCAGCGCCCTGGGAGGGGATCGCCAGCAAGTGGGGACCTGAGGTTCTCGTCGCGCCGTCCGACTAGCTCGCCGTCGTCGCTGCTCCGGCAGGCTCGACCACCGCTCGGCGGGCGGCACGGCGCAGCGTGGACAGCAGGGCAGGCCCGAGGACCACGATCGCCAGCGCGTTGGTGATCGCCCGGCCGGTGTCCCAGCCACCGGTGGAAGTCAGCAGCGTGTAGATGCCGAAGCGGTGCAGGTTCTCGAGCAGGGGCGCACCGGCGATGAACGACAGCGACCCCTCGTGGCCGGGGACGGCGACGCCCAGCACGTAGGGCCAGGTCGACAGGTTCATCAGCAGCCCGTACAGGTAGGCGCAGACCACGCCGTACGCCGCCAACAGCGCGATCTCTGCGCGTCCGCGGATCGTGCGGCCCGCGACCTGACGCGGTAGCGAGCCTGCTCCGAGACCCACCCAGGCCGCGCACAGCATCTGGTAGGGCAACCACGGTCCGACCCCTGAGGTCAGCAGGGCCGAGGCGAACAGCGAAGTGCTGCCGAGCACGAACCCGAACCCGGGTCCGAAGACGCGGCCGGCCAGGATCAGCAGGAAGAACACCAGCTCGACGCCGGCGACGCCCGCCCCCAGAGCACGCAGGGCCGCGTTGACGGCCGTGAGGACGCCCAGCATCGCCAGCGTCTTGGAGTCCATCCCGCCTTCGCTGAGCTCGACGAGCACCACGACCACCAGCACGGGCAGCAGCGCGAGGAAGACGAACGGCGGGTCGACCTGCCCGGACCCCGTGTCCGGGACGACCAGCAGCGGCCAGACGAACATGATCAGCCCGGCCAGGCTGGCCAGCGTGAGGACCAGGCGGGAGCGCGACCCCATCCGGACGGCGGCGGTCACGGCAGCGCCTCGCGGACCTGGTCGACGGTGAGCCAGCCGTCACCGAGGATCTTGGACATCTGCGGGGCGAACGCCGGCGACTCGGCGAGCACCTGGCCGGTGGGACCGGCCGAGACGACCTCGCCCCCCGCGAGGACCACCACCTGGTCGGCCACCTGGGCCACGAACTCGACGTCGTGCGTGGCAACGACGACGCCGTGGCCCTCGGCGGCGAGCGCGGAGACGACGCCGGCCAGCTGCTCCTTGGCGGGGTAGTCGAGTCCGCGGGTCGGCTCGTCGAGGGCGAGCACCCGCGGCCGGGCGGTGAGCACGATCGCCAGCACGAGCGAGAGCCGCTGACCTTCGGAGAGGTCGCGTGGGTGACGACCCGGGTCGACGCCGGGTGCCAGCCGTTCGAGCACCGAGGCACAGGTGCCGGCCTCTGCCCCGGACTGCTCGTCGGCGGCCGCACACTCCTCTGCGACCGTGTCGAGGTAGAGCAGGTCAGCCGCCGTCTGGGGCACCAGGCCCACGAGCCTGCGGGCGTGGTCGGCGCCGACCGCGGCCGGATCCACACCGTCGACGAGCGCCGTCCCGCTGTGCCGTCGTCCGGTCCCCTGCGCCGCCCACAGCAGCGAGGACTTCCCCGACCCGTTGCGGCCCATGAGGGCGACGACCTGTCCGGACGGGACGGTGAGCGACACCTCGCGGACCGCCACCGTGCTGCCGTAGCGGACCGTGATCTTGTGACCGAGCAG
>JBHWSH010000408.1:0-3021 GCA_043427135.1 Marmoricola sp.
TCTCGGCGAGCGGCTCGGCCAGCTCGGGGTGGATCGGCTCGACCGGCTCCCGGCCGGTCTTGCGGCGGGCGTACTTGTTGTGGGAGTCGGCACCCATCGGGCCGGGGCGGTAGAGGGCACCGACTGCGGAGATGTCCTCGAAGGTGTCGGGGCGCATGCTGCGCAACAGCGCGCGCATCGGGCCGCCGTCGAGCTGGAAGACACCGAGGGTCTCGCCCTTCTGCAGCAGGGCGTAGGTCGTCGGGTCGTCGAGGCTGAGCTCCTCGAGCACGACCTTCTCACCGCGGTTGGACTCGATGTTCTTCAGCGCGTCGTCGAGGACCGTCAGGTTGCGCAGGCCCAGGAAGTCCATCTTGATGAGACCGAGGCGCTCGCACGTGGGGTAGTCGAACTGGGTGATGATCGCGCCGTCGGCCTCGCGCCGCATGACGGGGATGACGTCGAGCAGTGGCTCGCTGGACATGATCACACCCGCGGCGTGCACGCCCCACTGCCGCTTCAGCCCCTCGATGCCGATCGCGGTGTCGACCACCGTGCGCACGTCGGTCTCGGCGTCGTACAGCGACCGGAACTCGCCTCCCTCGCCGTAGCGCGGGTGCTCGGGAGAGAAGATCTCCTTGAGCGGGACGTCCTTGCCCATCACCGAGGCCGGCATCGCCTTGGTGATCCGGTCGCCCATCGCGAACGGGTAGCCCAGGATGCGGCTGGCGTCCTTGACGGCCTGCTTGGCCTTGATGGTGCCGTAGGTGACGATCATCGACACCCGGTCGGAGCCGTACTTGTCGCTGACGTACTTGATCACCTCGCCGCGCCTGCGCTCGTCGAAGTCGATGTCGAAGTCGGGCATCGAGACGCGGTCGGGGTTGAGGAAGCGCTCGAAGATGAGGCCGTGCTCGAGGGGATCGAGGTCGGTGATGCGCATGGCGTAGGCAGCCATCGACCCCGCACCGGAGCCACGGCCGGGGCCCACGCGGATGCCGTTGTCCTTTGCCCAGTTGATGAAGTCGGCGACCACCAGGAAGTAGCCCGGGAACCCCATCTGGGTGATGACCTCGACCTCGAAGTCGGCCTGCTTGCGCACCTTGTCGGGGATGCCCTCGGGGTAGCGGAAGTGGAGGCCCTTCTCGACCTCCTTGACGAACCAGGAGTTCTCGTCCTCGCCTTCGGGGACCGGGAAGCGCGGCATGAAGGTGCCGTTGCCCTCGGTGAACTCGACCTGGCAGCGCTCGGCGATCAGGAGCGTGTTGTCGCACGCCTCCCTGAGGCCGTAGCGGTCCTGCCACAGCTCACGCATCTCCTGGGGGGACTTGATGTAGTAGCTGTCGCCGTCGAACTTGAACCGCTTGGGGTCCGACATCGTGCTGCCCGAAGAGACGCAGAGCAGGTGCTCGTGCGCCTGGGCGTCCTCGGGTCGGACGTAATGGGAGTCGTTGGTGGCGATCATCGGGATCGCGAGGTCGCGCGCGAGCCGCAGCAGGTCGTCGCGGACCCTGGTCTCGATGGACAGTCCGTGGTCCATCAGCTCGAGGAAGTAGTTGTCCTTGCCCAGGATGTCCTGGAACTCAGCGGCCGCCTCGCGCGCCTTGTCGTAGCTGCCGATCCGCAGCCAGGTCTGCACCTCGCCGGAAGGACAGCCGGTCGTGCCGATGAGGCCCTTGGCGTACTCGGCGAGGAGCTCGCGGTCGGCGCGCGGCTTGTAGAAGAAGCCCTCGAGCGAGGAGCGTGAGGAGAGCCGGAACAGGTTGTGCATGCCGGCGGTGTTCTCGGCAAGCAGGGTCATGTGGGTATAGGCGCCGCTGCCGGAGACGTCGTCCTGGCCGCCGTCGTTCCACCGGACGCGGCGGCGCTCGAAGCGCGAGGTGTTGGGGGTGAAGTAGGCCTCCATGCCGATGATCGGCTTGACGCCGTGCGCCTTGGCCTTGCTGTAGAAGTCGAAGGCACCGAAGACGTTGCCGTGGTCGGTCATCGCGATCGCGTCCATGCCGAGCTCGGCGGTGCGCGCGAACATGTCGTCCAGGCGGGCCGCGCCGTCGAGCATGGAGTACTCGGTGTGCACGTGGAGGTGCGCGAACGAGTCGGAGGACCCACCTGACATGAGTGCTTCGAGCTCCTCTCAAGGCGCGGAATCGGTCACGGTCGACCTGGTCGAACCGGTAGGTCTGTGCGGCTGGCGCAGGCCTTGGGGGAAGGGTGCTCAGCCTACGCGACCGATCAGAGCATCCGGCGACGACACTTCGAGTGCCGGTCCGCCTGCCGGGTCAGCGGCGCACCGGCCGTTGCAGCCGGTCCAGGAACGCGACGAGGACCGCTTCACGAAGCGCCGGTCGCGCCGCGTCGAGGAGCGCGTTGACCTCCGCCATCCGGCCGGGGAGCTCCAGCTCTCCCGATCCGCCGGCGAGCCCCGCAGCAGCCAGCAGGCCGTCGAAGTCCTCGTCGGAGAGCGTGGCGGGGTCCAGCGTGTCGAGGAACTCCGCGATGCCGGCGTCGACCTGCACCGGGCCGCGCTCCTGGGCGGCGGCGACCGCGGCCGCGAGCCGCTCCAGCAACTCGTCCACGCGCGGCGCGGTGGCCGCGCTCAGCGTCAGATGCAGGGTCGGCGGGCGACCGGCAAAGGACATCTGAGGCTGGACGTACCACCCCGTGGCCGCCATCTCGTCGGCGATGGTGAACACATCGCAGCTGCCGTCGGTCTCCAACGCCACCAGCGTCGAGTCGGGTGGTACGACGACACGCACGCCGCCGAGGGCGTCGCAGCCCGCCACGAGCCGGTCGACGCCTTCGAACGTCCGGGCCACGAGGTCGGCGTACCCCTGATCGCCGATCGTGTGGACGACCGCCCAGGCGGCAGCGAGCGGGCCGCCCGACTTGGTCGACTGCATCGTGGAGTTCAGCATTGTGTAGCCCGGCCACCGGGCACTGGCGAAGTACTGCGGGCGGCGCAGCTGGGCGGTGCGGTGCAGGAGCAGCGAGGCGCCCTTGGGTGTGTAGCCGTACTTGTGCAGGTCGACCGAGATGCTCGTG
>JBHWSH010000409.1:0-2910 GCA_043427135.1 Marmoricola sp.
TCGCGAGAGGGCGCCCCACCCGTGGCGCGGGAGAGCACGAATCGCTAGTGACACCGGGGCGCCCAGCATCAGCAGCATCGCCGAGACCACGGTCAGAACCATCTTCTGGAGCATGTGAATCGAGAACAGCACCATCCCGTAACCCATGACCTGGGTGGCGGTGACCAACAACACGGTCACGATGCCGGCCACGAAGTTCACAGTTCGGTGCCAAGGCCACCGGCTGCCCCTCCGGCGGAGCGCGCGCACTCCCAGCAAGTAGGCGATGAGCGCCACCACCGCCAAGCCCGGGACGACCGACGTGGCGTCGAACTGCGGGGTGAGCAATCGCATCAGCGTCGGGGGCTCGGTGGGCATCCGCATCATCCCGCCTGAATGTGGTCCCACGGTCATGCCTTTCGAAGCGACTGAATGGGACACCCGCCATACCGCCATCAGGCTCGGAGGGCGAGCTGCGAGGCAAGCCGACCCGCGACGCGCACGAGCGCCGCACCGACGAGCGAGCTGCTGTAGCTTCTCCTACGTACCTTCGTAGAGTAGAGGCGGGCAGGCAGCCGCCCGACTCCGCCTGCGGGACGGCCGCGGTCGGCCGCTCGACCCGCCGGACGGATCAACAAGGAGAGCGGTTGAGCACCAACCTGAAGATTTCCGCCGCGCTGGTGGCGGCCTTCGTCGTGACTGTCGCCGTCCTCCTCGGAATGAACAACTCCGGGGCGGACGACACCGGCACGACCGAAGCAGGCGGCGCACCCGTCGTGCGCGAAGACAGCCACCGACTCTCTACCGCCGCCGACGACCGGGTCACGCTGGTGGAGTTCCTCGACTTCGAGTGCGAGGGCTGCAAGGCCGCTTACCCGTTCGTTGAGCAGCTTCGCGACGACTACGACGGGCGGGTCACCTTCGTCGCCCGCTACTTTCCGATGCCGGGCCATGCCAACGGCGAGAACGCAGCCGTGGCGGTCGAGGCCGCAGCCCAACAGGGCCGGTTCGAAGACATGTACCACCGCATGTACGAGACGCAGACGGAGTGGGGCGAGCGTCAGGACTCCCAGGCGGATGTCTTCCGCGGCTTCGCCGAGGGAATGGGCCTCGACATGACCGAATACGACGCCACGGTCAGCGATCCCGCCACGCTCGAGCGGGTGCTGCAGGATCGCCGGGACGGTCTCGCGCTGGGCGTGGAGGGCACACCGACGTTCTTCCTCAACGGGGAGAAGGTCGAGGCACAGACCACCGACGAGTTCATCGAACTGATCGATGCTGCGCTCGCCGACTGAGACGACCTTGACCGTCACCCCCACTGAGCACTCGACGCCGCCTTCCGGCTCGAACGGCCGGGAGGCGCCTTCGGAGCGCGGGCTGGCTTGGCTGCTCCTGGTCGGCGGGCTGCTCGGGCTCGTCGCGTCCTTCGTCCTGGCCGTCGAGAAGTACGCGCTCCTGGCTGATCCGTCCTACGTGCCGACGTGCAGTCTCAATCCCGTCCTGAGCTGCGGCTCCATCATGTCCAGCCCGCAAGCCGAGGCCTTCGGTTTTCCCAACCCCCTGCTCGGCATCGCCGGCTTCGCCGTCGTGGCCGCGGTTGGGGCGGCCCGACTCGCCGGCGCCCGGATGACGGGCTGGTTCTGGGGCGGCCTGCAGGTCGGCGTCTCCCTCGGCGTCGTCTTCGTGCACTGGCTGATCTTCAGCAGCCTGTACCGGATCGGCGCACTCTGCCCGTACTGCATGGTCGTCTGGGCGGTGACGGTTCCGATTTTCTGGTACGTCACCCTGCACAACGCCACCGCAATCACATCGCGATTGCCGCCTTGGCTCGCCCGCGCAGTGGGGCGGGCACGAGTCCATCACGGTGTCGTGCTCACCATGTGGTTCCTCTTCATCACCGCCGCCATCCTGGAGCGGTTCTGGCTGTACTGGAGCACTCTCGTTGACTGACATCGGATCCCGTCGCGGAGTTCTGGCGCTCTGCGGCCTGATGATCGCCGCCGCCCTGGCCGGCTGCTCCGGAGAGAGCGCTACCAACGCCAGCACGGCCACAGAGAGCTCGGGAGACTTCGACTTCGCGGGCAACACGCCGCTCGGTGAGGTAATCCCTCCGGCAGAGCGGGAATCGGCGCCGACCTTCACAGGAGAGCTCCTCGACGGGACTGCATTCGAATCGGCGGAGCTGGCCGGCGAGATCACGGTGCTCAATTTCTGGGGATCGTGGTGTGCGCCCTGCCGTGTGGAGACGCCGGAGTTCCAGGCCGTGTATGCGGACGTTGCCGATTCGGGCGTGGAGTTCCTCGGCGTCGACGTGAAGGACAACCGCCAGATGGCGCAGGCCTTCGTCGAATCCGTGGGGGCGGAGTACCCGTCGCTGTTCGATCCACGAGGAGAGGTGGCGATGGCCTTCCGAGGCTTCCCGGCCAACGTCGTGCCCAGCACCATCCTCATCGACCCCGCCGGCCAGGTGGCCGCCGTCTACGTGGCGGTCGTCCCGGAAGATGACCTCCGGCGAGCGATCGATCGACTCCTGGCCGAAGAGACCCCGAGGTGAGTGAGCTCGGCGACGCCTTCGCCACCATCGTCAGCGACGGCTCACTGCTGCTCGCCGCAGGAGTCGCCGCACTGGTCGGCCTCATCAGCTTCGCCTCGCCGTGCGTGCTTCCGCTCGTCCCTGGCTATCTCGCATACGTCGCCGGCCTGACCGGCGCCCAGACCAGCGCCCCGGCAGCACCCGCCATCAACCGCAGCGAGGCCACGGCGGCGGCCGACCGTCCCGGCTCGACCATCACTGCACCGCCCGGTCAACGGCGCCGAGTGGTCACCGGCGCCCTGCTCTTCGTACTGGGTTTCACCGCGGTCTTCGTGTCCTTCGGAGCACTCTTCGGGGGCCTGGGCCGCCTGCTCCTCGAATGGGCTCCCCTACTA
>JBHWSH010000410.1:0-4932 GCA_043427135.1 Marmoricola sp.
AAGGACCACCCGGGCGGTGGCGACCACATCTTCTTCCAGGGCCATGCCTCCCCCGGCATCTACGCCCGGGCGTTCCTCGAGGGCCGGCTGTCCGAAGAGCAGCTGATGCGCTTCCGGCAGGAAGTGCAGCACGGTCGCGGACAGGGCCTCTCGTCGTACCCGCACCCGCGGCTGATGCCGGACTTCTGGGAGTTCCCCACCGTCTCGATGGGCATCGGTCCGCTCAACGCGATCTACCAGGCGCGGTTCAACCGCTACCTGCACCACCGCGGCATCAAGGACACCGACCAGCAGCACGTGTGGGCGTTCCTCGGCGACGGCGAGATGGGTGAGCCCGAGTCGCTCGGTGCCATCGGTCTGGCGGCTCGCGAGGAGCTCGACAACCTCACCTTCGTCATCAACTGCAACCTGCAGCAGCTCGACGGGCCGGTGCGCGGCAACGGCAAGGTGATGCAGGAGCTGGAATCGTTCTTCCGCGGCGCGGGGTGGAACGTCATCAAGGTCGTGTGGGGGCGCGAATGGGACCCGCTGCTCGCCCGCGACGTCGACGGCGTCCTGGTCAACAAGATGAACACCACCCCCGACGGGCAGTTCCAGACCTACTCGGTGGAGACCGGCGACTACATCCGGGAGAACTTCTTCGGCGGCGACCCGAGGCTGCGCGCGATGGTCGAGCACATGAGCGACGACCAGATCCGCAAGCTGCCGCGCGGTGGCCACGACTATCGCAAGGTGTACGCCGCGTTCGACGCCGCGACCAAGCACGTGGGCCAGCCGACGGTCATCTTGGCCAAGACCATCAAGGGCTGGACCATCGACGCCCTGGAGGGCCGCAATGCGACCCACCAGATGAAGAAGCTGACCCAGGACGATGTGAAGCGCTACCGCGACCGGCTCTACCTGCCGATCAGCGACCGCGACATCGACGAGTCCTACGAGCGTCACGGCACCGCTCCCCTGTTCCACCCAGGGCCCGACGCCCCCGAAGTCCAGTACATGCTCGAGCGACGCAAGCACCTCGGTGGCTCGATCCCCAAGCGCGTCGTGCGCGCCAAGCCGCTGAAGCTGCCCGGCGACGCGGTGTACTCCGAGCTCAAGCAGGGATCCGGCAAGCAGGCGATCGCGACCACGATGGCGCTGGTGCGTCTGCTCAAGGACCTGATCAAGGACCCCGAGATCGGTTCCCGCATCGTGCCGATCGCGCCGGACGAGTTCCGCACCTTCGGCATGGACTCGATGTTCTCCACGCAGAAGCTCTACAGCCCCCACGGCCAGACCTACGAGTCGGTCGACCGCAAGCTCCTGCTCGCCTACAAGGAGTCCAAGCAGGGTCAGCTGCTGCACGAGGGCATCTCGGAGGCCGGCGGCCTCGCCTCCACCACCGCAGCCGGGTCGGCGTACGCCACTCACGGCGAGCACATGATCCCGTTCTTCATCTTCTACTCGATGTTCGGCTTCCAGCGGGTCGGCGACTTCATCTGGGCGATGTCCGACCAGCTCTCGCGCGGCTTCCTCATCGGCGCGACGGCCGGCCGTACGACGCTCACCGGCGAGGGCCTCCAGCACGCCGACGGACACTCGCCGCTGCTGGCCGCGACCAACCCCGCGGTCGTCCACTACGACCCGGCGATGGCCCACGAGGTCGCCCACATCATGCGCTCCGGTCTGGAGCGGATGTACGGCTCGACCGAAGAGCACCCGCACGGCGAGGACGTCATCTTCTACCTGACCGTCTACAACGAGCCGCTGGTGCAGCCGGCCGAGCCGGAAGGGCTCGACGTCGACGGGTTGCTGCGCGGGCTCTACAAGGTCGCCGACGCCCCGTCCGGGTTGCCCGACGACGCACCCCGCGTGCAGTTGCTGGCGTCCGGCGTCGGCTTCCCGTGGATCACCAAGGCCGCGCGGCTGCTGGCCGAGGACTGGGGCGTCGCCGCGGAGACCTGGTCGGTCACCTCGTGGAACGAGCTCGCCCGCGACGGAGCCGCCACCGAGGAGTGGAACCTCCTGCACCCTGGCGAGGAGCCGCGGACGGCGTACGTCACCGACAAGCTCTCCGGCGCACAGGGACCGTTCGTGGCGGTCAGCGACTTCATGACAGCGGTGCCCAACCAGATCGCCAAGTGGGTGCCCGGCGACTACCACGTGCTCGGGACCGACGGCTACGGCTTCGCCGACACCCGCGCCGCCGCACGTCGGTTCTTCCATGTCGACGCCGAGTCGGTGGTCGTGCAGGCACTCAGCGGACTCGCCCGCCAGGGCAAGATCGAGCGCCAGGTGGCGCAGCAGGCCTTCGACCGCTACCGCATCGACGACCCGACCGCGGTCGCCGACGTCAAGCAGGAGGGCGGCGACGCCTGACGGCTCACGCCACGGTCGCGACGTGGGGCTCGTGGGCGCCGACTCCCGGTCCCCCGCCGGTGCGGAGCAGCGCCTTCCACCGAGACTTGCTGTACGTCGCCGGCTGGGTGGCGCCGATGAACTTCTCCACCTGGGCGACGAACCGCTGCGGACGGTCCTTATGGGGGAAGTGCCCAGCCCGCTTGAAGATCTCGACCTCGGCGTGCTCGGCGATCGTGCGGAACGTGTCGGCGTGCAGCGACGGGATGACCGGGTCCTTGCTGCCCCAGATGACGAGGATCGGAAGGTCAGCCGCGAGATAGGCACGGTCGACCATCGTGACGGCTTGGCCGCGCATGTCGATGCTGGCCCGGACGACCGCTCGGAGGGCGCGTCGGGCCTCGGGGTCGCTCAGGCTGTCGATGATCGCGGCGATCTCCTCGAGGTCCCTCATCCCTGGGACGCCGACCTGCGCGACTCGGCGCATCAGCTGCGTGAGACGGGCGCGGATGCGAGGGGTGGTCACCATCCGCAGGAACGCCTGTGAGCCCGGCAGGTTCACCGCCCGGATGAGTGGGGTGACATCAGGACCGACGCCGCCAGGTGCGACCAGGACGACCCGCTCGGTCATCTCGGGGAACTGGTAGGCGAACTGCATCGCGACCCCGCCGCCGAGGCTGTGCCCGATGACCGTGACGCGTTCGATGTCCAGGATGGTCAGCAGATCGCGCATCCCGTTGGCGTAGCCCGCCACGCTGTAGTCGCCGCGCGGCTTGGCCGACTGCCCGTGACCGAGCAGGTCGGGGGCGATCACGGTGTGCGTCTCGGCGAGCTTGGGGATGACCTCGTCCCACGTCGTGTGGTCACAGGCCATCCCGTGGAGGAGGAGGATCACTGGCCCGCTCCCCGTGCGCACGTAGGCGCGACGATGCCCGTGGATCGTGACGTGCTCGACGTCGTACGCCTCGCTCATGGCCCCTCCTCGAAGTGTGCGCCGAGTGTACGGCGCCTCCCGTCCTGCCACACTGGCCCAGGCTGGTTACCTGCTCCACGCCGCGCCTGTGTGCCGCTGATCCGACCTGAGGAGAACCCATGGCCGACGCCATCGACATCCGATCCGCGCTGGCCGACATCGTGGCCGAGGTCAGCGACGCGACGGCCGATGACGTGCAGCCGGACAAGTCTTTCGTGGAGGACCTGGGCGTCGACTCCCTGGCGATGGTGGAGGTCATCGTGATGGCCGAGGACGCCTTCGGCGTACGCATCCCCGACAACGAGGTCGGGGGACTCAGCACCGTCGGCGTTCTCGTCGCGTTCGTCGAGCGCGCGCAGGCGCAGCTGCGCCAGTGAGCACCGACCTCGCCGCACCCGAGCAGCGCCGGCGTCGGCTGGTACGCCGCCACCGCCTCCGCGGGGACGCGGCGGATCCAGTCGATGCGGCCCGTTCGGTGCTCGCCCTCCACGCGACCGATCCAGCCACGGTGCACCTGTCGGTGCTCGCGCGGTGCCACGCCGCCACCCGCAGTGATGTCACCCACGCCCTGCACGAGGACCGCACGCTGCTGCGGATGATGGCGATGCGTCGCACGCTGTTCGTAGCGCCCACCGACCTCGCCCCGATGCTGCACCACGCGGCCGCGGTCGACGTCGCAGCGACCATGCGTCGTCGGCTCGTCAAGGAGCTCGGCGAGCAGGTCACCGACCCGCCCGTGCCTGCCGACGCCGCGGACGCGTGGCTCGAGGACGTCGAGCAGGGCGTGGCCCGTGCCTTGCGACAGCTCGGCGCAGCCTCGGGGGTGGACCTGTCCGCGGCGGAGCCGCGACTGCGCACGGCGGTCGTGACCGAGCCGGGGACCGACCGGGAGTTTCGGCGCAACATCACCTCGCAAGTGCTCACTCTGATGGGGGCCGAGGGCCGGATCGTGCGTGGCCGCACGCTGGGTGGTTGGACCTCGCGTCGCCATGTCTGGGAGCCGGCTGTTTCATGGTGGCCCGACGGGTTGCCGCACGTCGGCGCGAGCGAGGCCAGGCGAGCCCTCGTCGAGGCCTACCTGCGCGTATTCGGCCCCGCCAGCGTCGCCGATGTCGCGTGGTGGACCGGATGGCCGTTGGGTCGCACCCGCCAGGCTCTCGCGATGCTCGACCTCGTGGAAGCCGGCGACCTCGTCGCGTTGGCCGGGGACGACGCCTTCCAGGAGTCGGCACCCCCGGTCGCGGCGCTGCTGCCGGCTCTCGACCCCACCCCGATGGGCTGGAAGGAGCGCAACTGGTTCCTGCCCGATCCGTCAGGGCACTTCGACCGCAACGGCAACATCGGGCCGACGGTCTGGTGGGACGGCGAGATCGTGGGCGGCTGGACCGTACGACCGGACGGCACCGTCGCGACCCGCCTCACGGCCGATCGAGGAGTCGAGGCCGCCCGCGCGGTGGCGGATGCCGCTGCGCGGCTTCAGGATCTCTTGGAGGGCGCACCCGTGAAGCCGGCGTTCGCGACTCCGATGGCCACTGAGCTCGCCGCATCTTGACGGGGTCCCGCGCCGGACATGGCTGTGCGCCGGCGAGTCCCAGTCCTCGAGGATCGCCGGCGCACACATA
>JBHWSH010000411.1:0-11286 GCA_043427135.1 Marmoricola sp.
GCCCTCGAGCTCAACCGCCTGATCGAGCTGCAGATGGAGGGGGCCGTCGGCTGACCCGCCGCGCTCCGACTGCTCGATCCGCCATAAGACGCCTGGTCCACGAAAGACGAAAGTAGAGCTAGTGACTGTCACCGAGACTGCCCTCGACGCTGTGCGCGGGGCGGTGGAGGCCAAGCCGGACGGCATCGCCTCGCACCTTCACCCGGAGGGCTCCTTCGACCTCGCCGACCACCCGGTCCCGACCGGCCGCGAGGAGGTGTGGCGCTTCACGCCGTTGAAGCGGCTGCGCGGCCTGCACGACGGCTCGTTCACCGCCGGCGCCGCCAGCGCGATCGATGTCGACGCCCCCGATCAGGTCACCGTGACGACCGTCGGCCGTGACGACCCGCGTCTGGGTTCGGTCTATGCGCCGAACGACCGGGTCGCGGCGCAGGCGTGGAACTCCTTCGACCAGGCGCACGTCCTCGAGGTGCCCGCAGATGCCGAGCTCGACCGGCCCGTCCGGGTCGACATCACCGGCGGCGGAGCCGACGCTGCGGAGTTCACCCACCTGCACCTCAAGGTCGGCGCCCACGCCAAGGCCACGATCGTGCTGCACTACCGCGGCTCTGCGGTGCGCGCGGGCAACGTCGAGGTCGACCTCGGCGACGGCGCTTCCCTCAACCTGGTGAGCATCCAGGACTGGGACGACGACGCCGTCCACCTGGCGCATGTGCACGCCCGCGTGGGCCGTGATGCGACGTACAAGCAGGGGGTGGTCTCCATCGGCGGCGACCTGGTCCGGATCAACTCCTCGCTGGAGTACGCCGGTCCCGGCGGCGACGCGGAGATGCTCGGCCTCTACTTCGCCGACGCCGGCCAGCACCTCGAGCACCGGCTGTTCGTCGACCACAACGCCCCGCGCACGCGGAGCAACGTGGACTACAAGGGCGCGCTGCAGGGCAACGGCGCACACGCGGTGTGGGTCGGCGACGTCCTGATCCGCAAGGTGGCCGAGGGCATCGAGACCTACGAGTCCAACCGCAACCTGATCCTCACCGACGGTGCGCGGGCCGACTCGGTGCCGAACCTCGAGATCGAGACCGGCGAGATCGAGGGCGCGGGACACGCGTCCACGACCGGACGGTTCGACGACCAGCAGCTGTTCTACCTGCAGGCCCGGGGCATTCCCGCAGCCGAGGCGCGGCGGCTGGTCGTGCACGGGTTCTTCAACGAGATCATCCGCAAGATCGGCGTCGCGGAGATCGAGGACCACCTGCTGGCCACGGTCGAGGCCGAGCTCGCCAAGAACGTGATGGGAGCGATCGAGTGAGCTTCCAGCGCGCCTGCGCGCTGGCCGATCTGCCAGCCGGTCAGGCGCTCGCCGTGTCGTTGGCGGGCACCGAGGTGGCCGTCGTACGAGCCGGTGACGAGGTCTTCGCGATCCGCGACGAGTGCTCCCACCAGTCGGTGCCCCTGTCCGACGGCGAGGTCGAGGGCTGCCTCATCGAGTGCTTCCTGCACGGTTCGCAGTTCGACCTCCGCACCGGCCGCCCGACCAGCCTGCCGGCCTTCGAGCCGGTCCCGGTCTACCCGGTCCGCATAGACGGCGACGACGTCCTGGTCGACGTCGACAACCCCATCGCCCTGACCAGCACCCCAGACAGCGCAACTGACGAGCAGACGAGAAGAGAGAAGACATGAGCAAGCTGGAGATCCGCGACCTGCACGTCAGCGTCGACACCGAGAACGGCCCCAAGGAGATCCTCAAGGGCGTCACGCTCACGATCGGCGCGGGGGAGACCCACGCGATCATGGGTCCCAACGGGTCGGGCAAATCCACCCTGGCCTACTCGGTCGCCGGCCACCCCAAGTACGAGATCACCGGCGGCGAGGTGCTGCTCGACGGAGTCGACGTCCTCGACATGACCGTCGACGAGCGTGCACGCGCCGGGCTGTTCCTCGCCATGCAGTACCCCGTCGAGGTGCCCGGCGTCTCGGTGTCGAACTTCCTGCGCACCGCCAAGACCGCCATCGACGGCGAAGCCCCCAAGCTGCGCACGTGGATCAAGGACGTCAACACCGCCATGGGCCGCGTCCAGATGGACACCGCGATGGCTCAGCGCGGTGTCAACGAGGGCTTCTCCGGTGGTGAGAAGAAGCGTCACGAGATCGTGCAGCTCGAGCTGCTCGACCCGAAGGTCGCGATCCTCGACGAGACCGACTCCGGTCTCGACATCGACGCGCTGAAGGTCGTCTCCGAGGGTGTCAACCGCTTCAAGGAGAATGGCGACAAGGGCGTCCTGCTGATCACGCACTACACGCGGATCCTGCGCTACATCAAGCCGGACTTCGTGCACGTGTTCGTCGACGGCCGGATCGCCGAAGAGGGCGGCCCGGAGCTCGCCGACAAGCTCGAGGCCGAGGGCTACACGTCGTACGTCGGAGCTGGTGCCTGAGATGACCGTCCGCCTCCCGGGTCTCCTGGAGGACCTCGAGCTGATCCGCCAGGATTTTCCGATCCTGCAGCGGACGCTCGCGGACGGACAGCCGCTGGTCTACCTCGACAGCGCCAACACCTCGCAGAAGCCGCAGGTGGTGATCGACACGATGGTCGACCATCTCGAGCGGCACAACGCCAACGTCGCCCGCGCCGTACACCAGCTGGGTGCGGAGGCGACCGAGGCGTTCGAGGGAGCACGGGACAAGGTCGCGGCGTTTCTCAACGCGCCGTCGCGTGACGAGGTCGTCTTCACCAAGAACGCCAGCGAGGCACTCAATCTGCCCGCCGCCACGATGGCGTGGGCGGGCCCCTACCAGGTGGGTCCCGGTGACGAGGTCGTCATCACCGAGATGGAGCACCACTCCAACATCGTGCCGTGGCAGCTGCTGTGCGAGCGGACCGGTGCGACGCTGCGTTGGTTCGGTCTGACCGACGACGGCAGGCTGGACCTGTCGAACATCGACGAGCTGATCAACGAGCGCACCAAGGTCGTCTCGCTGACGTGGGTCTCCAACATGCTCGGCACGATCAACCCGGTCCGCGAGATCGCCGACAAGGCGCACGCGGTCGGGGCGCTCGTGGTCGTCGATGCCTCCCAGGCGGCGCCGCAGATGCCGGTCGACGTGACCGCCAGCGGAGCGGACCTGCTCGCGTTCACCGGGCACAAGGTCGTCGGACCGACCGGGATCGGGGTGCTGTGGGGACGCCGCGAGGTGCTGGAGCAGCTGCCGCCCTTCATGGGCGGCGGAGAGATGATCCGCACCGTCACCATGGAGAAGTCGACGTACGCCGACATCCCCAGCCGCTTCGAGGCCGGCACCCCGCCGATCGCCGAGGCGGTCGGGCTCGGTGCAGCCGTGGACTATCTCGGCCACGTCGGGTTGGACAACATCCGCCGCCACGAGGAGGCCATCACCGGCTACCTGTTGGAGCGGTTGACCTCGGTCAAGGGCGTGAGCATCCTCGGCCCCGCATCGGCACACGACCGCGGCGGCGCGGTCAGCTTCGAGGTCGAGGGCCTGCACCCGCACGACATCAGCCAGCTGCTCGACAGTCGCGGCATCGCGGTGCGAGCCGGGCACCATTGCGCCAAGCCCGCCCATCAGCGCTTCGGCGTACAAGCCAGTGCCCGCGTGTCGTCGTACCTCTACACGACGCCTGCGGAGATCGACGCGTTCATCGAGGGGTTGGAGTACACCAAGAAGTACTTCAAGGTGGACTGAGCGATGAGCGACCTCGACGCGATGTACCAGGAGATCATCCTGGACCACTACAAGAACCCGCAGAACGCCGGACTGCGCGAGCCCTTCGAGGCCGAGGTGCACCACGTCAACCCGACCTGCGGCGACGAGGTGACGCTGCGGGTGCACCTGGCCGGATCGGGCACCGAAGCCGTGGTCGGCGACGTGTCGTACAACGCCGAGGGCTGCTCGATCAGCCAGGCGTCGGTCAGCGTGCTGACCGAGCTGCTCATCGGCAAGACCGTCGGCGAGGCGCTGGAGATCCACGAGAGCTTCCAGGAGCTCATGCAGGGGCGCGGCTCCGTCGAACCCGACGAGGACGTGCTCGAGGACGGCATCGCGTTCGCCGGTGTCGCGAAGTTCCCCGCGCGCGTCAAGTGCGCGCTGCTGGGGTGGATGGCTTGGAAAGACGCGACGAGCCGGGTCGTGACTGCCATGACGAAGGAGGACGAGGGATGAGCGAGACAACAGGAAAGTACGACGACCTGCCCGAGGTCGACCTCAGCGGCGGCACCGCCACGCTGACCGAGGAGGACGTCGAGGAGGCCATGAAGGACGTCGTGGACCCCGAGCTGGGCATCAACGTCGTCGACCTCGGCCTGCTCTACGGCGTCAACATCGACGAGCAGAAGAACGTCGTGCTCGACATGACGCTTACCTCCGCGGCCTGCCCGCTGACCGACGTCATCCAGGACCAGACCCATCAGGCACTGGAGGGGATCGCCCAGGACGTGGTGATCAACTGGATGCCGCCGTGGGGTCCGGACAAGATCACCGACGACGGCCGCGAGATGCTGCGCGCCCTCGGCTTCAACGTGTGACCGACCCCGGCGGGCCGCGGACCGTGCTGGTCCCCGCGGCGCGCATCGTGCGCTGGTTCGAGAACTTCGGCGCCCGGCACGGGGCGTTCGAGCTCTCCGTCAGCGACGGCCGGCTCCGCACCGTCGCCGAGGACGGTGCGGTTGCAGCCGCGTCGCTGCCCTGGTCGCGGGCCTACGACGGTCCTGCCGACCCGGCCGCGTTCGCCGACTCGTGCACCGCCGAGGTCCGATGGGGTGTCCTGCTCGTACGCCGGGGTGGGTTCGCCGTCGCGGCAGGGACCCGACCTGACCCGGCGTACACCAAGGTGGGACGCCGGCACGTGCAGGGGCAGACCAAGGCTGGCGGCTGGAGCCAGCAGCGCTACGCCCGAAGGCGCGGCAACCAGGCCCGGGCCGCCTTCGACGCGGCCGCCGACCATGCGCACCGGATCCTGATCGAGCAGTTCGGCGGAGTCGACGCCCTGGTCTGCGGTGGGGACCGGGCTGCTGTCGACGCCGTCCTCGATGATCCCCGGCTGAGGGACGTTGCCCGGGTGCCGCGCTGGCTGCCGGTCTCGGACCCGAACGCCGAGGTGCTGCGCAAGGCCATCGCCGATGCCCACGCCGCCGAGATCACCATTTCCAACGCCTCTTGAGCCTCGAAGGGTGGGTGTAAACACCGCAGCCGGAGTGTTGCACTTTGCTAGCGTTGTGCGACATGAAGACCTTGTATCTCCGGAATGTGCCGGACGAGGTCGTGCAGCGACTGCAACGCCTCGCCGACCGGGACGGCACGTCGGTGAGCTCGGTCGCCGTGCGAGAGCTCACCGCCGTCTCCCGCCGAGCCGACCATCCGGCTCTGCTTGCCGCTCTTCCCGACCTCGGCGTGGAGGTGGCTGCCATCCTCCGCGGACTGGATCACGAACGCGAGGCCAGGTGATCGTGCTCGATGCATCGGCGGCGCTCGCCGCGTTGCTGAATGCGGGGCCGGCCCGGCAGATGCTCACCTTCGACCAGGTGCAATGGACGCGTGGCGTCGACTCGGACTTGCCCGGTACGCCGTGCATGGTCTTCTCGACAGGATCTGGGAGCTGCGGGCCAACCTCTCCGCATACGACGCTGGCTACGTCGCTTTGGCCGAAGCGTTGGAGTGCTCCCTCGTCACCGCCGACGCCAGGATCGCTCGGGCGCCCGGTCTGCGGTGCTCGGTAACCGTCGTGCCGCGGTAGGCGGTCAGGGGTAGAGCTCGTCGGTGGCGAAGGTGTCGCAACCGCGCAGCGAGCCGTCCTGGTAACCGTTCATGAACCACATCTGACGCGCCGCAGCCGAACCGTGGGTCCACTGCTCGGGGTTGACCCGACCGGAGCCGCGCTGCTGGATCTTGTCGTCGCCGACCGCCTGCGCAGCGTCGATCGCTTCGCGGATGTCCTCCTCGGACAACTCGAGGATCAGCACCTCGCCGTTCTCGTCCTCGGCGGTGGTCGCGTGGTTCGCCCACATGCCGGCCAGGCAGTCGGCCATCAGCTCGATGCGGACCGCGTCGCTCTGCGGACCCTGCTGGGTGCGAGCCCGGCCGAGGTAGCCGAGCAGGTTCTCGATGTGGTGGCCGTACTCGTGGGCGAGCACGTAGGCCTCCGCGAAGTCGCCACCCTGTGCACCGAGCTGCCCTTCGAGCATCTCCTCGAAGAACGTGACATCGAGGTAGACCTGCATGTCGTCGCGAGCGGGGCAGTAGAACGGGCCGGTGGCCGAGGATGCCTGGCCGCACCCGGTGTCGACGCCGCCGCTGAACATGACCGTGTCGGTCATGACGTAGTCACGGTTCGCCTGCTGCGGCAGCGCCTCGCGCCAAAAGGACTGGATCGAGTTGACCACCGCGAGGCGGGCGCAGTCGGGATTGCGGTTGGCGTCCTCGCCGGTCTGGCACTCGTCGAGCTCGCTGGTGCTGACCGCTCCGGTCGCGGAGCGCGGCGTGAAGCCCCCGCCCGACCCGCTGCCGCCGCCGAAACCGCCGAGGCCACCGCTGAGGACCAACACCAGGATGAGGACGATGATGCCGCCGATGCCGCCGCCGACCTTGCCCCCGGTGCCCATCGGGATCGGCAGACCCATGCCGCCGCCCCGGCCGCCCCGCGATCCGCCACCGCCGCGGCGTACCTGCACCTGGCTGCGGTCCAGCCGCGCCCTGGGGTTGAAACGCATGCATACCTCCTGAGCAGCGCGGAACCAGACCGCACACACGGTGGCTGGACCGTTCCCCGGACACACCCGGACAAACGTCGTGGCACCCTGCCGGACCGGGTTTGGAGTCGCGGCGCTCGCACCTCAACCACCGAAGGGTGGCGGGTAGTCTGGAGGGCGGTGTCCAGGACCGGCGTGCGGCCGTCCACCGCCGCCCCGTTCCCTCTCCGTCAGGACGACGTCCCTCCCGATGATCACCGTGCACGACCTCGAGGTGCGCGCCGGCGCGCGCCTGCTCATGGCCGACGTCAGCTTCCGGGTCGCTGCCGGCGACAAGGTGGGCCTGGTCGGTCGCAACGGCGCGGGCAAGACGACGATGACCCGCATCCTGGCCGGGGAGTCGCAGCCGGCCGGCGGCACCGTGACGCGAACCGGCGAGGTGGGCTACCTGCCGCAGGACCCGCGCACGTCCGATCCGGAGGTCATCGCCCTGGACCGGATCCTGTCGGCCCGCGGCCTGGACGACGCCCTGCGGCGGATGCGGGCGGCCGAGACGGAGATGAGCTCGACCGACGCCGACGTGCAGGCGCGCGGGATGCGTCGCTACGAGCGCGCCGACGCCGAGCTGCACGCCGGTGGCGGGTACGCCGCGGAAGCGGAGGCGCGGCAGATCGCGGCCAGCCTCAACATCGAGGACCGGATCCTCGCTCAGCCGCTCGGCACGCTGTCCGGTGGGCAGCGCCGCCGCGTCGAGCTGGCCCGCATCCTGTTCTCCGGAGCAGAGACGCTACTTCTCGACGAGCCGACCAACCACCTCGACGCCGACTCCATCGTGTGGCTGCGGGAGTTCCTGCGCACTCACAAGGGCGGGCTGATCGTGATCAGCCACGACGTGGCGCTGCTGGACGCCTGCGTGAACAAGGTGCTGCACCTCGACGCCAACCGGGCCGAGGTCGACGTCTACAACATGGGCTGGTCGGCGTACCTGGAGCAGCGCGAGATCGACGAGCGACGCCGCAAGCGCGAGCGCGCCAACGCCGAGCGCAAGGCGACCACGCTCATGGACCAGGCCAACAAGATGCGCGCCAAGGCGACCAAGGCCCAGGCCGCGCAGTCGATGCTCAAGCGCGCCGAGAGACTCATGGCCGGACTGGAGGGGGAGCGACAGTCCGACCGGGTCGCCCGGATCGCGTTCCCCAAGCCGGCGCCCTGCGGCAAGACTCCGTTGACGGCTGCCGAGCTCTCCAAGAGCTACGGCTCACTCGAGGTCTTCACCGATGTCGACCTCGCCATCGACCGGGGCAGCCGCGTGGTCATCCTCGGGCTGAACGGCGCCGGTAAGACCACCTTGCTGCGCATCCTGGCCGGCGTCGACAAGCCCGACACCGGGGAGGTCGTTCCCGGGTACGGCGCGAAGCTGGGTTACTACGCCCAGGAGCACGAGACCCTCGACGTCGACCGCACCGTCCTGGAGAACCTGCGCTCCAACGCCCCGCAGCTCACCGACACCGAGGCCCGCAGCGTCCTGGGGTCGTTCCTCTTCAGCGGCGACGACGCGATGAAGCCGGCCGGCGTCCTCTCCGGCGGCGAGAAGACCAGGCTCGCCCTCGCGTCCCTCGTCGTCTCCAGCGCCAACGTGCTGCTGCTCGACGAACCGACCAACAACCTCGATCCCGCCTCCCGCGAAGAGGTGCTGGCCGCGATCCGCGACTACGAGGGCGCGATCATCCTCGTCACCCACGACGAGGGGGCCGTGACGGCCCTCGAGCCCGACCGGGTACTGATCCTGCCCGACGGTGTCGAGGACCTGTGGAGCGACGAGTACGCCGACCTGGTGGCACTCGCTTGACCATCTCCCTTGCCCGGTCTGTGCATAGGCTGACCGGCAGCCACGCAGCAGGGAGGGCACGCTGATGTCCATGGGGATGGGTCCGATGATGCGCAACATGCGCACGGACCGCAGCGTGGCGGACGCCAAGCTCGGCCGGGAGACCCTGCGGCGCGTCCTGGCCTTTGCCCGCCCACAGCGGCGGATGATCGCGTTCTTCCTGGCCCTGACCGTCGTGGACGCAGGTCTGGTCATCGTCCCGCCCCTGCTCGTGCAGCGCATCGTCGACGACGGCATCATCCCCGGCGACCTCGAGCTCATCGGATGGCTCGCCGGCGGCATGGCCCTCGTCGCGGTCGTCGTCGCCTGCTTGGCGGTGGCCAACGGCTACCTCTCGGCCCGCATCGGCGAGCGGCTCATCTTCGACCTGCGCACGACCGTCTTCGCCCACGTGCAGCGCCTGTCGCTGGCCTTCTTCACCCGGACGCAGACGGGTGCGCTGGTCAGCCGACTCAACAACGACGTGATCGGTGCCCAGAGAGCATTCACCTCGACGCTGGCCAGCACGGTCTCCAACAGCATCGGAGTGGTTGTGGTCGGCGGCGCGATGCTGGCGCTGAGCTGGCAGGTCACCCTGCTGACCCTCGCGCTCTTCCCGCTGCTCTTCGCGGCCTCGCGGTGGGTCGGCAACCGGCTCTCGCGGATGACCCGCGACCAGATGGACGGCAACGCAGCTCTCGCCAACGCGATGACCGAGCGGTTCAACGTCGGCGGCGCCATGCTGCTCAAGCTCTTCGGCCGCCGCGAGGAGGAGGACCGTCTCTTCGCGCAACGCGCCGAGGTGGTCCGCGACCTCGGTGTCCGGATCGCCCTGGTCACGCGTGTCTTCATGGCCACGCTGATGCTCGTCCCCGCGCTCGCCACCGCGCTCGTGTACGGCGTGGGCGGCTACCTCGTCGTCCAGGACACCCTGACGCTCGGCACTCTGCTCGCCCTCGCCACGCTGCTGCTGCGACTCCTGGGTCCCTTACAAGGGCTGTCGAACGTCCGCATCGACGTGATGACCGCGCTGGTCAGCTTCGAGCGGGTCTTCGAGGTGCTCGACCTGCCCGCGACCGTCGCGGAGAAGCCCGATGCGGTGCAGCTGCCGCGCACGGCCGGCGCGGTGGAGTTCGACGTCGTCCGGTTCCGCTACCCGCGCGCCGACGAGGTCTCCCTCGCAAGCCTCGAGACCGTCGCCCGCGCCGAGCAAGGCCAGAGCGGCGAGGTCCTCAAGGGCGTCAGCTTCACCGCGGAGGCCGGGCAGATGGTGGCGCTGGTCGGACCGTCCGGGGCGGGCAAGTCCACGATCACCCACCTCGTGGCCCGGCTGTACGACGTCGGGTCGGGGACCGTGCGCGTCGGGGGGTACGACGTCCGGGACGTCACGCTCGACTCCCTGGAGGACGTCATCGGCTACGTCACCCAGGACGCCTACATGTTCCACGACACGATTCGGGCCAACCTGCTCTACGCGCGCCCCGATGCCGACGACGCGGACCTGTGGCGCGCCCTGGACAGCGCCCGGATCCGCGACCTGGTGGCGTCGCTGCCCGATGGCCTCGACACCGTCGTCGGTGATCGGGGTTACCGCCTCTCCGGCGGCGAACGTCAGCGACTGGCGATCGCACGCCTGCTGCTCAAGGCCCCACCCATCGTCGTACTCGACGAGGCCACGGCTCACCTCGACTCCGAGTCCGAGCAGGCCGTGCAACAGGCGCTCGACAACGCCCTGCAAGGTCGCACCTCCATCGTTATCGCCCACCGCCTCTCCACGATCCGCAACGCCGACCAGATCCTCGTCGTGGAGGACGGCCGCATCGTCCAGCGCGGCACCCACGAGGAGCTCCTGGCTGCCGGCGGCACGTACGCCGACCTGTACCGCACGCAGTTCGCCGACGTGGCGTCGGCGGGGAGCTGACAACTGGACCCTGAGAGGGGAGCAACCACATGGACCTCGGCCTACGAGACAAGGTCTTCGTCGTCACCGGAGGGTCGCGCGGACTCGGCTTCGCCACGGCCCGCGAGCTGATCGCGGACGGCGCCCGAGTGGTGCTCGCCGCGCGCAGCGGCGAGAGCCTGGACAAGGCACGCACCGAGCTCGGCAGCGGCGCGGTGGAGACGGTGGCCGCAGACCTGGCGGACCCCGACACCCCGGGGCTCCTCGTCGAGCGCGCGCGGACGGCGTACGGACGTCTGGACGGCGCACTGGTCTCGGTCGGCGGGCCGCCGCCCGGCGCCGTCATGGACGTCGATGACGACGCGTGGCGGGCAGAGTTCGAGTCGGTCTTCCTCGGTGGCGTGCGCATGATGCGCGCGGTCGCTCGACAGCTGGTGGAGCAGGGCGACGGTGGTGCGATCGCCGCCGTGCTGTCCACGTCGGTCAAGTCGCCCGTCAGCGGTCTCGCCGTCTCCAACGGGCTGAGGCCGGGCCTGGCCATGCTCGTCAAGAACCTGGCCGACGAGGTGGGCGGCGCGGGAGTGCGCGTCAACGGGCTGCTGCCGGGGCGCATCGACACCGAGCGGGTGCGTCAGCTCGACGACGCCACCGGAGACGCCGAGGACGCACGCCGACGGCAGCTCGGCACCATCCCGCTCGGGCGGTACGGCGAAGCGGCGGAGTTCGGCAGGGTGGCGACGTTCTTGCTGTCCCCGGCCGCGTCGTACCTCACCGGGATCATGGTGCCGGTCGACGGGGGACTGACCCGGTAGTTC
>JBHWSH010000412.1:0-26574 GCA_043427135.1 Marmoricola sp.
GCCGGCTGGTGTCACGCCCACCACGACATCCCCTGGGGCGACCACGGCGAGACCAACGTCGACACCGGACGGCTGCTGTGCGCCCGACACCACACCCTGGTCCACCATCCCGGCTACGAGACCACGATCGTGGCCAACAACCGGATCCGGATCACCAAGAAGACCCACCGACGCCAATAGGGGCTCGACCGCGAGGGCGCTGTATCCACAGGCCGACCGCGAGAGGTTCCCTCCAGCACTGCCCAGCCGATAGATTCACGCGCGCCCATGCCACACGCTCGACGGGGGAAGTCGATGGCCGTACGCCGCGTCGCAGTCGCCGTTGTGGCGCTGTCTGCGCTCGTGGCGTGCTCTTCCAAGGAACCGATCGCGCCCGCTCCGCTCGACTCGACGAGCCCAGAGGCGACCGCTTCCGCGACGCCGACCGAGCCGGCGGGGCCACCGCCCATGCCCGACGAGGCCCGTGGCACCGGCCGCAAAGCTGCCGTTGCGTTCGTCCGGCACTGGATCGACACCTTGAACTACAGCGCAGAGGCTCTCGACACGTCAGGGCTGGAGCCGCTCACGGCTGACGAGTGTGCCGGGTGCCAAGGCGCGATCGGGTCGATCGACAAAGTGGCCGAGAGGGGCGGCGAGTTCATTGACCAGCGGTGGGACGTCTACGACGTCTACGTTGCCAACGTTCTTCCGGACATGACCCAAGTCCAGGCAGTGGTCGACGTTCCGCCTTCGCAGGTTCGTTTGCGTCGCGGAGCAAAGTGGCGCCAGTACGACGGTGGCCGAATGTTCTTCATTTTCAACCTGGCGAAGAACGGATCGGATTTCGAAGTACGAGACCTCACCGGGAGCGAGGGGTGACTCGGTTAGTCGCGCTGACCTTCGCCCTCTTGGGCCTTGTGACGATCCCGCCCGCTGTGGCGAAGTCCCCTTGCTCTTCTACGGGGCAGGCTGGCACGGACTTCATCTCCGTCGGCACGGTCTGCGCGACGCAAGGGCCAACTTCGTCCGGGGCGGAAGGCCCCAGCGCCGTAGCTTCACCGAGCCACGTCGAATACCGCTGGGTTTCCGCCTGTGCGTCGGGTCCTGAAGATCCGGTGCAGGACGCCGACTGTCAACGCGCTTTCGCCTGTGCGGACCGGACGGAGCGAGTCTGGCTCCTTTGGGGACGCGAGCCAGGTGGCTCTTGGAGCCTCTTGGCGCAGCGCTGCGCGGTGGACGAGCCGGAGGCAGAACAGCCGCAGGTGACTCCGGGGCTGGTGCTGGAGGCACTACGCCGCGTGGGGCTGCCCGCGCTGGCGGTGCAGACGCAGCCGGAGTCCAAGACGCTGGTCAACCTCGACACGATCTTCTTCGCCGACTCGTCCGAGGTGCGCCGGACGTTGACGATCCTGGGGCAGGCGGTGGAGGTGGTGGCGACTCCGGCGGCGTACCACTGGGACTTCGGCGACGGCACCCGGCTGACCACCCGCGAGCCGGGTGCGCCGTACCCGAGCAAGGACATCACCCACCGCTACCTCGATGCGCACGTGACGGTGCGCCCGCAGGTCGCGGTGGAGTACGCCGCTCGTTTCCGGGTGGGCGGAGGCGCGTGGCAGGAGATCGGCGACACGGTCACCATCACCGGACCACTTGCCGAGTTGCGCGTCGCGGAGGCGACTGCCGTCCTCTCCGGCAAGCACGGCTGAAGCACCCACGACGTAACGCGGTCGCACGCGGTTCGTTGAGGCGTCATGAATCTGCGCCGACGGGGGCTCGCCGCCTCCACCGCCCTTGCCGCCGTGCTCCTCGCGTCGTGCGGCTCTTCGGTCGACCCCGCGACCTTCGCGGCAGTCAACGGCGGCGGTGCCGGTGGCGGCGGTGTGGGCACCGTCGACGGTGTGACCACGGGCGACGACGGACTGGTCGGCGGCGCACCCGGCGAGCCCGGTGCCGTAGCGGGCTCGAGCGGTGATGACGGCAGCGCTGCGACAGACGCCGGCACCGGGGGCGGATCAGGCTCCGCCGACGGAGGTACGTCGGGTGGCGAGGCTCCCAGCGGCAGCGGCGGCAACGCGCCGACCGGCGGCGCCAAGGCGGCGTCCTGCGACGGGTTCAAGAACCAGACGGGCGTCACCGACAAGGAGATCGTCCTGGCCAACGCCTCGGACCTCACCGGCCCGATCCCAGGTCTGTTCCAGTCCGCCCAGGACGGCACCGCGGCGTACATCGCCTATTTCAATGCCACGTCCGACATCTGCGGCCGCAAGCTCAAGATGCTCGGTCTCGACAGCAAGTCCAGCGGCGCCGGCGACCAGTCGGCCTATGCGACGGCCTGCGAGCAGGCGTTCGCCTCTGTCGGGTCGGTGTCCGTCTTCGATTCGGGCGGCGCGAAGGTCGCCACCGACTGCGGCCTGCCCGATCTGCGGGCAGTGGCACTGACCGACGACCGCAGCAACTCACCGGTCTCCTTCCCGTCGCAGTCGGTCGAGGTCGGCGTCGTCTCGACCGCCAACTTCGACATGATCAAGAAGATCAAGCCGCAGGCCATCAAGAGGGCCGCCTTCGTTTACCTCAACATCGGTGGCTCGCCGGCCCTGGCGAAGAGCTACTCCGAGACCGCTGCCAAGGTCGGCTTCGGGGTCGAGATGCTCACCGGCATCGACACCGCGGAGTTCAACTACGGCCCCTACGTGCAGCAGATGAAGGAGAAGGACATCACGTTCGTCTACTTCGTGGGCGGAACGCAGCAGGCGGTCCGGTTGGCCGACACCATGGCGCAGCAGCAGTTCAAGCCCGACGTGTTCTACATGAGCCAGACGCAGTACACCTCCGACTTCGTCAAGCAGGGCGGCAGCGTCGTCGACGGCGTGACCATCCCGATCGCGCACGTCCCCTTCGACCAGGCCTCGCGCAACAAGGAGCTCGCGCTCTACCTCTCCTGGCTCAAGCAGGTGAAGCCGAGCGCGCAGCCGACGTCGTTCGGGCTCTTCGCCTGGTCGGCGGCGCGGCTCTTCGTGGAGACCTCCATCGAGCTCGGCGGCAGGTTGGATCGCGCGTCCCTCATCCAGGGCGTGAAGACCGAGCGGCAGTGGACCGCCAACGGGCTTCACACGCCGATGGACGTCGGCGGCAAGGGCACCTACAAGTGCTCACGCCTGGTGCAGCTCAACGGCGGCACATGGAAGCAGCTCAGTCCCGGCGAGTACAACTGCGGCACGCTCGTCCGCACTTCCGTCGCCGGCTGAGCACCGCGCCCGATCACAGCTGCGACCAGCTCGCCCGCGCCCCCAGGAACAGCACGACCGCGGCGGGCACGCTCCAGACCAGCCAGTCCCAGCCGAACAGCACCAGTGCGAACTGGAACGCGATGACGCCCACCCAGCCGGTCTTGGCCGGGCGACCACCGAGCAGCAGCAGGGTGGCCAGGCAGATCTCGAGCGCGGCGGCGACGAGCCCCCAGATCACCGGTTGGGCCATGAAGACGTCGGCCCAGGCGTCCTGCACCCACCTCCATGAGGCTTCTTCGCCGAACCATGCATACAACTGGGGGTCCGCGCCGACGAAGCCGATGTGGATGCCGCTCATGCAGGCGAAGAAGGCGCCTGCTGCGACCGTGAGTCCCGGCGGCCACCGGCGCGCCTGGGAGGAGAGAAGTGGGGAGTCGACTCGGGACTCCCTGCGGATCAGGGTCGAGTTCATCGCACGCCTCCTTCGATCGATGGAGAACGCGGTCCTGATTCCAAAGTTAGACCTACTCGCGGTGCTGAGCGTTGTGACGTAACCCACGTCGCCCGGCCGCGTTGAGGCTGCGTGGTCCAAGACATCCGCCTCACCCGTCGTACGGCGGTCGCCGGGCTGGCGACCGGTGTTGCGGTCTTCGCTGCGGGTCCGCACGGCCCGGCCGTGGCGGTGCCCACCGGCAAGGGCGGCGCCAGCGGCCAAGGCGGCACGGACGGCGAGGCGCGATTCCTCAGCGAGGCGGAGCTCGCGACGCTGCGGGCCGTCGTCGACCGCGTCGTACCTGCCGACACCGCACCGGGGGCGGTGTCGGCGGGTTGTGCGGAGGCGATCGACGCGCTCCTCGGCGCGTTCACCGTGTCTCCGCCACGGATCTACGCCGGCGGACCGTTCTCGGACCGGGCCGGCTCGAAGACGAACCACTTCGCGGAGTTCCTGCCACTGGACCGCTACGAGCGCCTGGCCTGGCGGTTGCGGATCGAAGGGTCCCGCGGTCGACGCCGACTGGAGCGCAACGGCCCCGTCCCCGGCTACCAGCAGGTCTACCGCGAGGGGCTCGCCGCGCTGGCCCGGACGAAAGTGGGCGAGCCGAGGTTCGCTGACCTGCCGGGCCCCGCGCGCGACCTCGCCCTGCAGTCGTCCAGCGACCCGCGAGTGGCCGCCCTACTCGACCTCGCCGTCGTCCACACCCTCCAGCTGATGTACGGCGCGCCGGAGTACGGCGGCAATCGCGACATCGTCGGGTGGACCCAGACCGGCTTCGAGGGTGACGTCCAGCCGCGCGGCTGGACCGACGAGGAGGTCACCGACCCGGAGTCCACAGGTCCGCTCGACGTCGTCACCGACCTGCTCGGTCTCGGGGTGCTGCCGCTGGCCGCGATGGCGAGCACCGAGCAGGTGCACGGGACGCTCGCCCGCTCCCAGGACAGCTACTCCGGGCTGCGGTCCGAGGTCCGGCGGCTGACCGGCGCCTCCGACGACGTGGCCGCCCAGCTCGACCGGATGCGGCGTACGACGGCGGAGCTCATCGCCCAAGCAAGGAAGGCGAACCGATGACCCGCACCGACCGCGAGGCCGTCGTCATCGGCTCGGGCGCGGCCGGAAGCGTCGTCGCTTGGGAGCTCGCCCGCCAGGGCTGGGACGTCACCGTGCTCGAACGCGGCCGCAACCTGCGCCCCGGCTTCGGCCGCCGCCCCAGCGGCAAGCTCGGCACGACGTACGGCGGCGACGAGATCAAGGGCATGCGTCAGTTCGGCTTCCCCGACCCGCTGCTGGAGCCCTACACGACCCGCAACCAGACCGAGGCAGCCGACGGGGTCGAGCGCACCGCGCAGGGCGCCCTCGGTCAGCTGGGCGCGGCGGTCGGCGGCACGAGCCTGCACTACAACGCCAAGGTGCCGCGGTTCTGGAAGCAGGACTTCACACTGCTCTCCGACATGGGCCCGATCGACGGCGCGCAGGTCGCCGACTGGCCGATCAGCTACGACGACCTCGCGCCGTACTACGACATCGTCGAGCGCCGCCTGGGCGTGCAGGGCGACCGCGACGCCATCCCGGCGCGGACGCTCGAGCAGTCGCCGCGCACCCGCCAGTTCGTGATGCCGCCCGGCCCCACCGGCAACGCGGCGTCGCTGCTCGGCAAGGGGGCAGCGGCGCTCGGCTACACGGCGTACCCCTATCCGGCGGCGGTCAACTCCGAGGAGTACGACGGGCGGCCGGCCTGCAACTCCTGCGGGATGTGCTCGGGGTTCGGCTGCGCGATCAACGCCCGCGGCGACGCGCTCGTGTCGTGGCTCAACCCAGCAGTGCGCACCGGCCGAGTGAGGGTTATCGACCGCGCCTACGTGCACCGCATCGAGACCACAACCGACGGCCGGCGCGCCCGTGCCGTGCACTGGACCGACGTGCGCGGCCGCGAGCACCGGCTGCGCGCCTCGACCGTCGTGGTGGCAGGCAGCCCGATCAACACCGCGCGCCTGCTGCTGCTGTCGGCCAACGGCAAGCACCCTCGCTGACTCGGCAACGGCTCCGACCAGCTCGGCCGCAACATGATGTTCCACAACTTCACCCAGGGCGCGTCGGTCTACGCCGAGGACATCAAGGCCCTGCGCGCCCAGTCCACGACACTGCAGATGGACGACCTCGTCGGCCCGTTCACCGGACCGGAGGTGCGCGCGGCCGGCCTGCCCTACATCGTCGGCGGCATCGTCCAGCTCGGCTCGGGGCTCCACCCCGCGGGCGCGGCCCTGATGGTCGCAGGCATGGTCGGCCACGGCGCACTCCTCAAGCAGGTGATGAAGGCCGGGCTGCTGCACTCCCGCGTCGCCGGCTCGCAGCTGGTGCATCAGGACCTGCCGCAGGCCGCCAACCGGGTCGACCTCGACCCCACCGTCCGCGACTTCCTCGGCCGGCCTGCCGCCCGCATCACCTACTCGCCGCACCTGCACGAGAAGGCCGCCGCGATCCTGCTCGGCGCTCGCCTCGAGGCCGTGCACGCGCTGGCACCCGGCGCGGTCGCCGCCGCCGTACTGCCCTATCCGGTGATGACCGACGGCATCACCTACACCGCGCACCTCGCCGGCACCGCCCGGATGGGCCGCGACCCACGCACCTCGGTGTGCGCACCGTCGGGACGGCTGCACGAGGTCGACAACGTGTACGTCGCCGACGCATCGACGTTCCCGACCTTCCCAGGCTTCAATCCGACCCTCACGATCATGGCCAACGCCCTGCGGATCGCCCGCGACCTCGGCAACGGCGCTCAGGAGGACTGACCATGTGCGAGACCTGCCCCTCCCGCCGGACCGTCCTGACCGGCGCGGCCGCCGCGCTCGCGACGACCGCCCTGACAAGCGCGGGGTTGACCGCCTCAGCCGCCGCCGCGTTGCGGAATCCCTTGCGCCTGCTGGTCTTCTCCCGCACGACCGGCTTCCGGCACACCTCGATCGAGACCGGCGTCGCCACCGTGACCGCACTCGGCGCCGAGCATGGGTTCACCGTCGAGGCGACCGAGGACCACAAGGTGTTCCGGACCAAGACGCTGCGGCGCTTCGACGCGGTGTTGTTCCTCAACACCACCGGCAACGTCCTCGACGACCGTGGGCGTACGGCGCTGCGTCGCCACGTCCTCGACGGTGCCGGCTGGGCAGGGGTGCACTCCGCCGCGGACACCGAATACGACTGGCCCTTCTACACAAGGCTTCTCGCCGGCGCTCGTTTCCTCTCGCACCCGCTGCAGCAACCCGGTGTCATCGTCCGCGACGATGCCCGCCACCGGTCGACCCGGCACCTGCCGGAGCGCTGGCAGATCACGTTCGAGGAGTTCTACTCCTTCACCGCCAACCCCCGCGGCCAGGCCCGCGTCCTGCTCAGCATCGACGAGTCGACCTATTTCCCCGACCCCAACACCTCACACCTGCCGCCATTGGGTGGCCTCGGCATCCCCGGGTTGCCCAGCGAGTCCAACCCGGTCTCCGGGCGCATGGGCGACCACCCGATGGCGTGGACGCACCGCGTCGGTGACGGCCGCTGCTGGTACACCGCCCTGGGCCACGAGGTCGCAATGTACGACGACCCGGCGTACCGCACGCACCTAGCGCAGGGACTCCTCACCGTGCTGCGCCACGGCAGACGGCGGAGGTGACCGGAGGAACACCTGGGGCGTGACCGGCGGAACAGCCACGAGGGTTACCTGCGAGTAGCGTCGCAAGCGACCGGACTTCCGGTCCGGCCGTCATCCCTCAGGAGGCGCCATGTCCGAGCTCACGACGCGGCGGGAATCCACCCCCACCGCTTCCACGAACAAGTACGCCGAGGGCTCGGGACCCGCAGGCCAAGGCGCGGGCGTCGCGCGAGGCGGGCTCGGTCTCGCCGCGCTGACCGCCCTCGTCGTCGGCTCGATGATCGGCAGCGGCATCTTCGCCCTGCCCTCCCAGATGGCCGTCAGCGCCGCGGCCGGACCCCTGCTCATCGGCTGGGGGGTCACCGGCGTCGGCATGCTGATGCTCGCCTTCACCTTCCAGACGCTTGCGCGGCGCAAGCCCGACGTCGACGGTGGCGTCTACGGCTACGCCCGCGCCGGGTTCGGCGACTACCTCGGCTTCACCTCGGCGTGGGGCTACTGGGTCAGCGCCTGGGTCGGCAACGTCGGCTACCTCGTGCTGCTGGCTGCGACGCTCGGCACGTTCTTCCCGGGCTTCGGTGACGGCAACACGCTGCTGGCCATCGGCACCGCCTCGGTCGTGCTGTGGACCGTGCACGCGCTCGCCCTCAAGGGAGTCCAGGGTGCGGCGATGGTGAACGTGATCGTCACCGTCGCCAAGGTCGTACCGATCCTGACCTTCATCGCGATCGCCGCGGTCGGCTTCAAGGCCGGTGCCTTCACCGCCGACTTCTGGGGTCAGACCACCCTCATCGACGGGGCCGGTCTCGGCAGCACGCTCGACCAGGTCAAGAACATGATGCTGGTGACGGTCTGGGTGTTCATCGGCATCGAGGGCGCCGCGGTCTTCTCGCAGAAGGCGGAGAGCCGCAAGGACGTCGGACGGGCCACCGTCATCGGCTTCCTCACCGTGCTCGCGCTGTTGCTAGCGGTCAACCTGCTCTCCTACGGTCTGATGGCCCAGCCTGAGATCGCCGGCCTGTCCGACCCGTCGATGGCAGCGCTGCTCGAGCACGAGGTCGGCGCGTGGGGTGCCTCCTTCATCTCCCTCGGCCTCATCGTCTCGGTCCTCGGCGCGCTGATCGCCTGGGTGCTGCTCAGCGTGGAGATCCTGCGGCTGCCGGCCCAGCAGAGCGTGCTGCCCAAGGCTCTGGGCCGAGAGAACGCTCACGGTGCGCCGGCGAGCGCGCTGTGGCTGACCAACATCTGCGTGCAGCTCATGCTCGTATGGACGCTGTTCAACTCCAGCACCTACACGCAGCTGATCTATCTGGCCACGTCGCTGATCCTGCTGCCCTACCTGTGGTCGGCGGCCTACCAGGTGCTGCTCGCCGTACGGGGCGAGAGCTACGAGCACGGTGAGGGACGCACCCGCGACCTCGTCGTCGGCGGCATCGCCCTGGCGTACGCCGTGTGGCTGGTCTACGCGGGCGGCTGGCAGTACGTGCTCGTCGCCGCGCTGTTCTACCTGGTCGGGACCGCACTGTTCGTGTGGGCGCGCAAGGAGACCGAGCAGGTCATATTCACCGCCGTCGAGAAGGTCCTCGTGGGCGTCGTCGCCATCACCTCGGTGGTCGCGATCGTCGGCTTCGTCCAGGGCTTCGTGACGGTCTGAGGAGAGGTACAGGATCTGACATGGAAACCCAGACCGCCCCCCGTGTAGGCGTGTGGTCCGAGGTCGGCAGGCTCCGGCGAGTGCTGGTCTGCTCGCCGGGCCTCGCCCACCTGCGACTCACCCCCGACACCTGCGACGAGCTGCTCTTCGACGACGTCATCTGGGTGGACCGAGCACAACGGGACCACTTCGAGTTCGTCGACAAGATGCGTGATCGCGGCGTCGAGGTGCTCGACTACCACCGGTTGCTCGGCGACGTCGTGGCCAAGCCGGAATCACGCGAGTGGTTGCTGGACCGCAAGATCACCGACCGGCTGGTCGGCCCCGGTCTGCGGCACGAGGTCCGGGCCTGGCTGGAGGACCTGCCGGCGGAACGGCTCGCGGAGTACCTCGTCGGCGGGGTGACCTACCACGACATCCCCGACGACCTCGGTGGACCGTTCGTGTCGGCGCTGCGCGCGGCGTACGACAAGCCTGCGTTCGTGCTGCCCCCGCTGCCCAACACGCAGTTCGCCCGGGACAACACCTCCTGGGTCTTCTCCGGGGTCACGCTGAACCCGATGTACTGGGCGGCCCGACGCCAGGAGACGCTGCTGACCACGGCGATCTACCGCTTCCACCCGGCGTTCGCGGATGCGGAGTACGACGTGTGGCTGGGCGACCCGGACGGCAGGGAGACCGAGCACGGCTTCGCCACCCTCGAGGGCGGCGACGTCATGCCGGTCGGCAAGGGCGTGGTCGTGATCGGGATGGGTGAGCGGACCTCGCATCAGGCGATCAGCCTGCTCGCCAAGTCGCTGTTCGACGCCGAGGCAGCCGAGCAGGTCATCGTCGCACTGCTCCCACGCACCCGGGCGGCGATGCACCTCGACACGGTCTTCACGTTCTGCGACGCCGACGTCGTCACCGCGTTCTTGCCGGTGGTGGACTCGATCGTGCCGTTCACCCTGCGACCCGATCCCGGATCGCCGTCGGGTCTCGACGTGCGCCGCGAGGACAAGAGCTTCGTCGAGACGATCGGGGCTGCCCTGGGCGTGGACTTCCGGGTCGTCGCCACGGGTGGTGACGTGTTCAGCGCCGAGCGCGAGCAGTGGGACGACGGCAACAACGTGGTCGCGCTGGAGCCCGGTGTCGTGATGGCCTACGACCGCAACACGTTCACCAACACCCTGCTGCGCAAGGCTGGCATCGAGGTGATCACCTTCCCCGCCGGCGAGCTCGGCCGGGGCCGGGGTGGCGGGCGATGCATGACGTGCCCGATCCTGCGTGATCCGGTGTACTGACCCCGGCATCTGTATCGAGCCCGTCGACCGAGGAGCCCCGAGGAACCATGCCGTACAACAACCGCAACCGCCACGTCCTCAGCTTGGTGCACCACAGCGCGCGGGACCTGCACCACCTGCTCGATCTGGCGAAGGAGCTGAAGCGGGCCAAGTACGCCCGCACCGAGCAGCAGGTGCTGCGCGGCAAGAACATCGCGCTGATCTTCGAGAAGACCTCGACCCGGACCCGGTGCGCGTTCGAGGTGGCGGCGTACGACCAGGGCGCGCACGTGACCTACATCGACCCGTCGTCCTCGCAGATCGGGCACAAGGAGTCGATGAAGGACACCGCGCGCGTGCTGGGGCGGATGTACGACGCGATCGAGTACCGAGGCGCCGAACACCGCAACGTCGAGATCCTCGCGGAGTACGCCGGCGTGCCGGTGTTCAACGGGCTCACCGACGACTTCCACCCGACGCAGATGCTCGCCGACCTGCTGACGATGCAGGAGAACTCCGACAAGCCGCTGCACCGGATCTCCTTCGCGTTCCTCGGCGACGGCCGCAACAACGTCGCCAACTCGCTGCTGCTGGTCGGCGCCAAGCTCGGCATGGACGTGCGGATCGGCGCGCCCCGCGAGCTGTGGCCGACTCCCGAGCACGTCGAGCTGTGCCAGGGGTTCGCCGAGGAGTCCGGCGCCCGGGTCACGATCACCGACGACCCGAAGGCGGCCGTCGACGGGGTCGACTTCGTCCACACCGACGTCTGGGTGTCGATGGGTGAGCCGGTCGAAGCGTGGGGCGAGCGCATCGACAAGCTGCTGCCCTTCCAGGTGAACAGCGACCTGATGACGGCCACGGGCAACCCGCGCGCGCGGTTCATGCACTGCCTGCCGGCCTTCCACAACTCCGAGACCACCGTGGGGAAGAACATCGCCGAGCAGTACCCGCAGCTCGCCGACGGCATCGAGGTCACCGAGGACGTCTTCGAGTCCCCCGTCAACCTGGCCTTCGAGCAGGCCGAGAACCGGATGCACACGATCAAGGCGATCCTGGTCGCGTCGCTCGGCTGAGCGCGACCCCCGGCCGGAGGACCCAGGAGAGAAGAGGACACCATGCGCATCGTGATCGCCCTGGGCGGCAACGCGCTGCTGCGCCGCGGCCAGGCCATGACCGCGGAGAACCAGCGCGCCAACATCAGGACGGCGTGCGAACGCATCGCCGAGGTCACCGACGGACACGAGGTCGTCATCGCCCACGGCAACGGCCCGCAGGTCGGCCTGCTCGCGCTGCAGGCCGCGGCGTACGCCGACGTGCCGCCTTATCCGCTGGACATCCTGGGCGCGCAGACCGAGGCGATGATCGGCTACGTCATCGAGCAGGAGCTCGGCAATCTCGTGCCGGCCGAGACCTCCCTCGCGACGGTGCTGACGATGATCGAGGTGGACCACGCGGACCCCGCGTTCGAAGCGCCCACCAAGCCGATCGGGCCGGTCTACGACCGCGAGACGGCCGAGCAGCTGGCCGAGGCCGGCGGCTGGACGATCGCCCCCGACGGCGACAAGTTCCGCCGGGTCGTGGCCAGCCCCCGCCCGCGGCGGATCTTCGAGATCAGGCCCATCCGTCAGCTGCTCGAGGCGGGCACGATCGTGATCTGCGCCGGCGGCGGCGGCATCCCCACGGCGTACGACGCGAACGACAGGCTCGTGGGGGTCGAGGCGGTCGTCGACAAGGACCTCGCCTCCGGCCTGCTCGCACGCGAGCTGGACGCCGACCTGCTGGTCATCGCCACCGACGTCGACGGTGTCTACACCGGTTGGGGGACACCCGACCAGAAGCGGCTCGACACCGCCACCCCCGCGCAGCTGCGCGAGCACGACTTCGCCGCCGGGTCGATGGGCCCCAAGGTGGAGGCCGCATGCGAGTTCGTCGAGGCGACCGGCCGCAGAGCGGTCATCGGTTCGCTCGACGACATCGCCGACATCGTGCGCGGCTCGGCGGGCACCCACGTCGTCCCGGTTGGATAACCTGCTCCCTGCGCCACCGAGCCGGATCGTTGCCGGACACGCGTGGGAAGGGACGGTGAGATGCGGCGGTCGCTGGAGCACGGCGGGCAGGTCGGCCAGGACCTGCTCGCGGTCGACTGGTCCGCGACGCCGCTCGGCGACCCCGACGACTGGCCGCAGAGCCTGCGCAGCGCCGTCCGCATCCTGCTGCACTCCCGCTTCGCCATGTGGATGGCGTGGGGCCCGGAGCTGACCTTCTTCTGCAACGACGCCTATCGCCAGGACACGCTGGGCTCGAAGTATCCCTGGGCTCTGGGCCGTCCGGCGTACGAGGTCTGGTCGGAGATCTGGGACGACATCGAGCCGCGCGTACGCCGCGTGCTCGACCACGGCGAGGCGACCTGGGACGAGTCGCTGCAGCTGCTCCTGGAGCGCAGCGGCTACGTCGAGGAGACCTACCACACCTTCTCCTACAGCCCGCTGTTCGACGACGACGGCGTCGTGACCGGGATGCTGTGCGTCGTCAGCGAAGTCACCGACAAAGTCATCGAGATGCGACGCATCCACACCCTGCAGGAGCTCGGCGCTGCGAGGGGCGAGAGCACCGAGGCCGAGGTGCTGGCGACGGCGTGCGAGGCACTGTCGGGCAACCGGTGGGCGTTGCCGTTCACGGCCATCTACCTCTTCGAGGACGCGGAGGGCACGGCGCGCCTGGCGGGCACGGCCGGTTTCTCCCAGCCGCATCCGGCCTTCCCGGAGTTGATCGAGGCCGGGGCGGACGGCCTGTGCCCGGTCGAGCGGCTCGCCGGGCGGGAGACCTTGACGGCGGACCTCTCCGACATCGCCGGGCTCCCGACCGGTCAGTGGTCGGAGCCTCCGCTCACCGCCGCGCTCGTCCCGTTGACCCAGCCCGCCCAGCCTCTTCCCTACGGGTTCCTCGTCGCCGGCCTCAACCGCTATCGACGGCTCGACGATCACTTCTGGGGATTCGTGCACCTGGTCGCCGGGCAGCTCACCGCTGCGATCACCGACGCCCGCGCCTTCGAGTTCGAGCGACAGCGCGCCGAGAGCCTGGCGCAGCTCGACCGCGCCAAGACCGACTTCTTCACCAACGTCAGCCACGAGTTCCGTACGCCGCTCACCCTGCTCCTCGGGCCTGTCGAGGACGCGCTCGCGGACCAGGCGGCGCCGCTGCCCGGCAAGCAGCGCGAGCGGCTCGTAGTGGTGCAACGCAACGCCAAGCGGCTGCTCAAGCTGGTCAACAGCCTGCTCGACTTCTCCCAGCTCGAGTCCGGCCGGGTGATCTCGCAGTTCGAGCCGGTGGACCTGTCGCGCTACACCGCCGACCTTGCGGCGATGTTCGACTCCGCGGCCAAGCGGGCGGGGCTGGGGCTGCGCGTCTCCACCGGCGAGGGCGTCACGGCGTACGTCGACCAGGACCACTGGGCCAAGATCGTCCTCAACCTCGTCTCCAACGCCGTGAAATACACCCTGCGCGGGCACGTCGAGGTCGGCCTGACGCAGGAGGACGGGCTGGCCGTGCTGCGCGTGCGCGACACCGGCATCGGGGTGCCCGACGACCAGATCCCGCGGTTGTTCGAGCGTTTCCACCGGGTGCCCGACGCCGTCTCCCGCTCCCACGAGGGGTCCGGGATCGGCCTGGCGCTGGTGTCGGAGCTGGTCGCCCTGCACGGCGGCACCGTCGAGGCCGAGTCCGTGCACGGCGAGGGCACCACGATGACCGTGCGAGTGCCGCTCGGTCACGCGCACCTGCCGGCTGAGCAGGTCAGTCCCGTCCACGACGCCGACCACGACCTCGCGCGTGATGCGCACGAGCTGGTGGAGGAGACCGAGCGCTGGCAGGACGAGGACCACGCTCACGAGGCGGCTCCTGCCTCGTCCAGCGTCGGCATCCGACCCTCGATCCTCGTCGTCGACGACAACGCCGACATGCGCGACTACATCGCCGGTCTGCTGACCGAGGCCTACGACGTGCGCACCGCGGTCGACGGGATCCACGCGCTCGAGCTCGTCCGTGCCGCCGTGCCCGACATGGTGCTGACCGACGTGATGATGCCGAGGCTGGACGGCTTCGGCCTGCTCGAGCGCTTGCACGGCGATCCGGCGACCATGCACGTCCCGGTGGTGATGCTCTCCGCGCGCGCCGGCGAGGAAGGCACCGTCGAGGGCCTCGAGGCCGGAGCGGACGACTACCTCGTCAAGCCGTTCTCCGCTCGCGAGCTGCTCGCCCGAGTGCGGGTCAACCTCGAGCTCGACCGCAACCGGCGGGTGCGCGAGGCACTCGAACGCAGCAGCCAGCTCCTCGACCAGGCGCAGCGGCTCGCGCGGGTCGGCAGCTGGGAGGTCGACCTCGACGACCGGACCGTGCGCGCGAGCGAAGGTTTTCTCGGGCTGGTCGGCCGCAGCGCGATCGAGATCGCCAACCTCTCCCTCGATGAGCTGGTCGGCCTCATCGTGCGTCCCGAGGACCGCGAACACGTGTTGGACCTCGTGCGGGCGGCGTCCAACGGGGAGGTCATCGGTTACGAAGCCAGAGTGGTGCTGCCCGATGGCACGGAGCGGCTGGTCGCCGTACGCGCCGAACGGGTGCTGGGGCAGGACGGCCAGGGTCGGCTGCGCGGTTCGATGCAGGACATCACCGAGCAGCGGGAGGCCGAGCGTGCCCTGGCCGAGATCGCCGCACGCGAGGAGGCGGCAGCGCGCGAGCACGCGATCGCCGACGAGCTGCAGCGCAGCCTGTTGCCGCGGCGCACCTTCGACCTCGAGCATCTCGATGTCGCCACCTACTACCGTCCCGGCGTCGAGGGCACGCAGGTCGGCGGGGACTGGTACGACGTGATCGACCTCGGCGCCGGCCGCACCGCGATGGTCATCGGCGACGTGATGGGACGCGGTGTCACCGCCGCGTCGCTGATGGGCCAGCTGCGGGCGGCCGTGCGTGCGCTGGCCAAGCTCGAGCTGCCGCCGGGCGAGGTGCTCGAGCATCTCGACGGCATCGTCCAGGACCTCGAGGGCGACAACATCGTCACCTGCGTGTACGCCGTGTTCGACTCCACCGACCAAGTGTTGCGCTACGCCAATGCCGGCCACGTGCCGCCCGTCCTCGTCAAGGCTGGCGAGGAGCCTCAGCTGCTCGAAGCCGGAGGGCCGCCGCTGGGCGCGGGCTACTTCGGGCCGACCTCGCGGGTGCAGTTGCATCGGGAGACGATCCTCGCCCTCTACACCGACGGGCTGGTCGAGCGGCGCGACCGCGACCTCGGCGACTGCATCGACCACCTCGGCGACCTCCTCGTCCAGCACGCCACCACACCGGTGGCCGACCTTCCCGCCGTACTGGTGCAGGAGCTGGTGCCCGAGGGCACCGACGACGACGACGTCGCCCTGCTCCTGGCGCGGGTGGACAGTGATCCCTACGAGGCCGCGATCAGCCGCCACCTGACCGCGGAGCCCGTGGTGGCCGCCGGGCGTCGGGTGGTCCAGGAGCAACTACGGGCGTGGGGCATGGACGCCGAGGTCGTCGACGAGATGATGTTGATGGCCAGCGAGCTGGTCACCAACGCCCTCGTGCACGGCCGTCCGCCGATCGACCTGCGACTGCGTCGCAGTCGCAACGAGCTCGTGCTGGAGGTGCAGGACCGCGGCGCGTTCCGTCCCCGGCGCCGACGTGCCGAGGACGACGACGAGAGCGGCCGTGGGCTGCAGATCATCTCGGTGCTCGCCGACAGCTGGGGCAGTCGCGCAACAGGCGCCGGCAAGTCGGTGTGGGCGGCGCGCACCTTCCGCTGATTCTTGGTGGTTGAGGAGGCCGGAGCTTGCGGAGGCCGTCTCGAAACCACCGTGCGCCAGCCGATCAGCCCGCCAGCAGCTCCCGCACCCGCGGGATGACCTCGGTGCCGTAGAGCCGGATCGACTCCATCCGCTGCTCGTGGGGAAGGCCGCCGACGGCGTACTTGAGCTGGAAGCGCGACAGGCCGAGCGTGCGCACGGCCCAGGCGATCTTCTGCGCGACCGTCTCCGGCGACCCGACGAACAGCGCGCCCTCGCGGGAGGCCATCGCGTCGTACTGCAGCCGGGTCATCGGGCTGCCCCACCCGCGTTCGCGGCCGATCCGACCGAAGACCTCCTGGTGATGCGGGAAGTGCTCGTCGCGGGCCTGCTCGTCGGTGGCGGCGACGTGTCCGGGGCTGTGCATGCCGACCGGGAGCGTCGCGTGACCGGCCTCGGCGAGCGCGCGGTGGTAGAGCTCGACCAGGGGTGCGAACTGCGCCGGCGATCCACCGATGACGGCGAACAACACCGGCAGGCCGTACGCCGCGGCGCGCACCACCGACTGTGGCGTGCCGCCCACCCCGACCCACGCCGGGATCCGGCCAGTGTGGCTGCGGGGGAACACCGACTGATCGTTCAGCGGCGGACGGACGCTGCCCGACCAGGTGACGGGCTCCTCGTCCAGCAGGCGCACGAAGAGGTCGAGCTTCTCGCTGAAGAGCCGCTCGTAGTCCTCGAGCGAGTAGCCGAACAACGGGAACGACTCGGTGAACGATCCGCGTCCGAGCTGCACCTCGGCCCGACCTTCCGAGAGCGCGTCGAGGGTGGCGAACCGCTGGAACACGCGGATCGGGTCGTCGGAGCTGAGCACGGTGACACCGGTGCCGACTCGCAGCCGGGTGGTCCGCGCGGCGATCGCGGCCAGCAGGATCTCGGGCGCGGACACCGCGAAGTCGGCCCGATGGTGCTCGCCGACGCCAATGTAGTCCACGCCGACCTGGTCGGCGAGCTCGGCCTGCGCGACGATGTGCCGCAGCTCCTCTGCATGGGAGCCCGGTGAACCGTCCGGTCGTGCCGCGACGTCGCCGAAGGTGTCGAGTCCGAAGGTGGGGGACTCGGGAGTGCCGAGCTGCTCGAAGGCCATCCTCCGAGCCTACGTTCGCATCGTTGGTGGTTGAGGAGGAGCGCTAGCGACGCAGGCTGGTGGTGGTTGAGGAGGAGCGCTAGCGACGTCTCGAAACCGCCACCTTCCGATATGGCAGGCTCGACCTCGACCGGAACCCGCCCTCCACCGGGAGACCGCATGCGCCCCTCCACGACTGCCGCTGCTCTGGCAGCACCCCTGCTCCTCGCCCTGGCCGCACCAGCAGCGACGGCCGAAGTCCTCACCGTCGAGGACGCGGCCGATAACCCCGACGGCGTCGAGGTGACGGCGATGCGCACGGCGTACAAGGATCGCCTCCGCATCGTGCTCGAGCACGAAGGCCTGCCGGACGACGCAGCGGTCGAGGCGACGTACTGGCTCGACACCAAGCCGCGCAACCGCGGACCCGAGTACCGGATCCGGGTCGCGGCCAACTCCGACGTGATGCTGCTCGAGGGGGTCGACCGGTGGAACGACGACGGCAAGCGCCAGAAGTGCAAGCGGCTCAGCGCCAAGGCCGACGCGTTCTCCGACGACCCGATCGTGGTGCGGGTGCACGGCGCCTGTCTCGGCGACCCGGCGAAGGTGCGGGTCGCGGCCCGGGTGAAGCAGGTCCGCGCCGGTGAGAAGGCCGAGGTCGACTGGGTGCCGGACAAGCACACCTACACCCCCTGGGTACGCCGCCACTGACCCCGTGGCGCGCACTTCTCCACAGGGCGGTGATGGCGCCTTGCGAGTGGTTCCGCGTTGCCGTTGGCTGTCCGCAGCCGATCGTCAGGAGTGTGTACCTTGTGTGTATGGCTCGTCTCAACGTCTATGTCCCCGACGACCTCGCCAAGGCGGCACGCGAGGCGGGGCTCAACGTGTCCGCGCTGACCCAGCAGGCGCTGAGCGAGGCGCTTCAACGGCATGCCACCGACATCTGGCTGGACCAGGTTGGCATCCCGGACTCTCAAGTGACCCATGTGGAGGTCCTGCAAGCGCTGGACGAGGCGCGGGACGAGCTCGGTGCCTGACCGCGACGCCCGGGTTGTCGTCCTCGATGCCTCGGCCGCGGTCGATCTCGTGGCGAAACGGCCGGCTGCAGAGTTCATGCACCGCAGACTCAGGGGAGTCGCCATGCACGCGCCCGATCACCTCGAAGCCGAGTGCTTGTCCGCCCTGGGTCGCCTGTATCGCGGCGATCGACTGACGTCCGACCAGGTCGGCAAGGCGCTGTCCGACTTGACCCGCGCGCCGATCGTGCGGCACGCCTTGCCGGATCTGCTGCTGGCGGCATGGGATCTGCGCGCGAATCTTCGGGTCGCCGACGCGCTCTACGTCGCGCTGGCCGATCAGCTCGACGTCCCCCTCGTCACCACCGATGCCCGCCTCGCCCGAGCAACGTCTCGTGCAGAGCTCATCCAGCCTTGACCGCCAGCGGCAGACGTAGGAGTCCTGAATGGGCAAGAACAACAAGGCCCGCCGCGCGGCCAAGGCCAAAGCACGCACCAGGCGGCCCCAGCCTGGCTCGAGCTCGCCTTTCGGCACCCCAGGCGGCGGATCTTCTCGCTCCGCGCCCGATCACCAAGCCATCGCAGCGGTGCGCTGGTGGTCACTGATCGACCAGATGGGCAAGGTCGGCTTCGACCTGCGCAAGGACGCCGACGCCCTTGCGCGCCTGCCGGCAGACATTGCGGACCGCGTCGGTGAAACCCTGCTCTATGAGCAGCTCGAGACGCTCTGGAAGAACGGCTGGCAGCCGCTGGAGGTACGCCGCCAGGCGCGCCGCGCGTGCTCCCCGGCGACAGCGCGCATGGTCGAGTTGGCGATTCTCGCCGATCGCGATCGCCGGGCGGGCCAGCGCGAGGACCCCCGCTGGACGCAGCAGTTCGACGAGTTCGGCCAGCGCGACGTCTCGACCCGGGACGGCTGGCTGTCGGGATGGGCGCAACGCGAGGGTCTCGATCGGTCCTCGGCCTATCGAGAGGTCGCTGCGGCGCTCGTCGGCATCAGCCACGTGCCGGCGCTCGACGTACTCATCCCGCCGCCCGGTGCCGATCCGAAGGCCGACTTCTATGCACCTGCTGCCTCCGACGGCGACTCAGATCCGGTGCTGCGCCGGATCAGGAAGCTCCTGACCAAGGCGGAGGCCACCGAGTTCGAGGACGAGGCGGCCGCGTTGTCGGCCAAGGCGCAGGCACTGATGACGCGTCATGCCGTCGACCAAGCGATGGTGGACCGACCCGATCCCGGCGACGTCCCGAGGATGATCCGGGTGCCGGTCGACGCGCCGTACGCCGACGCGAAGGCGCTGCTGCTCGCGGTCGTAGCGCGCGCGAGCCGGTGCCGGGCGATCTCGATCGGCAACCTCGGGATCTCCTCGGTGGTCGGTCACGCGGGAGACCTGCGCGGAGTGGAGATGCTGTTCACCTCGCTGCTGGTGCAGTCCCAACACGCCCTGGCCGAGGCGAGCCGTCATGCCCGGCCGGGGACGCGGGTGCGCAGCCAGTCCTACCGCACCTCGTTCTACCGCGCCTTCACCGACCGCATCGCCGAGCGTCTCGAGCGAGCCAACGAGGCCGTCTTCGACGAGGTGCGGACTCAGGAGGGATCCACCGCCTTCCTACCGGCGCTGCGCGCACGCGAGGACGCGGTCGAGGATTTCATCAAGGAGAGGTACGGCGAGCTCGGCACCTTCGGCGTCCGCGGCGGCTACGACCCGGCCGGGTGGGAGCACGGTCGCCGCGTGGCAGACGAGGCCCGTTTCGGGGCCGGAGTCCTCGAGTAGTAGACCGTCCCGAAGGGTGGTGACCGCTCCCCATCATGCCCCCGGGGCCCGTGGGACCTCAAGGGGTCAGGACGAGTTAGCGGGACTCGAGCTGCGGGCGCTGCGCTTGAGGCGGCGATCGCTGATGACGATCCACACCGACAGTGCGATGCCGCCGAGGACGGCGACGAGGAAGCAGACGATCGCGATCGCCGGGTAGCCGAAGATCGTGGAGTCGCTGGGCACCCTCATGAGCAGGGCCGCGCCGAGGATGGTCGCGGCGATGATGATGCCGAGCACGAGCCGGTTCGCGACCTTCTGCATGACGGTGAGCAGCCGCTCCTCGTCGATGGCGTCGACCCGCACGTGGAACTCGCCCTCGGCCAACGTGTCGAGGATGCGGTTGGCCCGCCGGGGCAGTTGAGTGGTGAACTCCTTGGCCTCCAGGGCTGCCGCCATGATGCCGCCTGCGCTGCTCTTCAACCCGCTGGCCATCACCCGCTGGATGTTGTCGCGGATGACTTCAGCCGGCGCGAAGCTCGGGTCGAGGTGCATCGTGGCCTGGTCGAGGTTGAGCAGCGCCTTGCCGATCATCGACATCTCGGCCGGTGGCCGCAGTCCGTGCACGCCGCTGATCCGGGTCAGCTCCACGAGCACCCGGCCGGCCTGCAGGTCGGGACCGGCATTGACCGCGGAGGAGACCAGGTGGGTGACGTCGTCGCGGAACGCCGCGGCGTCGTACCCCTCCAGCGGGTGGCCCAGATCGGCCAGGACGAGCGCGGCCTCCTCGCCGTTGCCTTCGCCGATCGCGACCAGCAGCTTGACGACGCTCTCCTGAAGCCGCGGCGGGATCATCGCGACCATGCCGAGGTCGAGCAGCGCGAGGCGGCCGTCGTGGGTCAGCATCAGGTTGCCCGGGTGCGGGTCGGCATGCAGGAAGCCGTCGTCGAGGATCATCCGCAGGTAGGCCTGGAAGAGCTGGTCGGCGATCGCGCTGGTGTCGTAGTCCATCAACCCGAGCGGCCCGACGTCAGTGACCTTGGTGCCCTCGATGCGCTCCATCGTGAGCACGCGCGACGTGGAGTGGTCGAGGACGGGCTCGGGGACGACGAGCAGGTCGTAGGAGGCGGTCAGGTCGCGCATGCGCAGCAGGTTGCGGGCCTCGCGGCGGTAGTCGAGCTCGTCGGCGAGCGAGCGCTGGAACTGCCGCAGCAGCTGGGAGAACCCGTAGCGTCGCCCGATCGCGGTCTTGGAGTCGGCGAGCGTCGCGAGCTTGGTCAGCACGGTCATGTCGTCGCGGACCATCTCGCGGACGTCGGGACGCTGGATCTTGACCACGACCTCGCGGCCGCTGGGCAGCGTCGCGCGGTGCACCTGGCCGAGCGAGGCGGCGGCCAGCGGCTTCTCCTCGAAGTCGGCGAACAGATGACGGATCCCGACGCCGAACTCCGCCTCGATGATCTCCTTGACCTGCTCGAACGAGAACGGCTCGACGGTGTCCTGCAGGCGGGTGAGGGCTTCGGTGTACGCCGTGGGCAGCAGGTCGAAGCGGGTGGAGAGCAGCTGCCCGAGCTTGATGTACGTCGGACCCATCGCCTCCAGATCGGCGGCTAACGCCTCTGCCTGCCCGACGTCACCGGAGACCACGGCGTCGTCGACGGCGTACTCGTCGAGCCCGGCTCCCGATACGAGGTCGGAGCGGCCGTGCCGCATCAGCAGCCGGACGAGCGCCGCGTAGCGCGCGACTTGTCCAGGGCGTGCGGCATCGCCCCGTCCGGAGACCTTCATGCGGCCACTGTTCCCCACCGCCGTCGCGTGACACCCCAGCGACACGACCGACTGCATCACCCGCGACAGATCATGCAGAAAGGCACGCCGTCGGGCCGGTCGGGGTGCTTTCCTGCATGATCCGACCCTGGGCAGCAACGAAGTCGAGACAGCCTGGAACCAGAACGGCTACTCGAACGTCGAACGATCATGCCGACGTACTCGAACCGCACCGTGATCCTCGCCGCGCTGGGGACTGCGGTCCTCGCACTCACGGGTTGCCAGCTGCCCTGGGCGAGCCCGCCGAAAGGCGACGTCGCCGTCGTACAACCCGACGAGCTCTCCGAAGCCGGCGGGCGTCCTTGCCCGAAGAGGCTGCCGGTCGCCGAGGACCCGTCCGGTCACGGCTTCGGCATCGAGGAGGAGGCCGAGCGGGCGCCGACCTTCCGCGACGCCCACAAGGCCTGGACATGCCGGTACGACCCCGTCGACGGCGAAACCACGCCTGACGGCGGCACCACGCTGGAGTGGAAGCGCGCAGGCAAGCCCCAGCCGGTCGCGGACCTTGACGGTCTCCGCTCCGCCCTCGACGAGCTCGTGCCCGCTGACCCCGAGCGGATGTGCACCATGGACCTCAGTTCGCGGTGGATGGTCGTGCTCAGCCACGACGGCGACCTGACCGGGGTCGTCGTCGACGACTACGGCTGCCGCGAGGTGCGACTCACCGACGATCCCCATGCGACGCCGCCGGGTGCCGACGGCCAGGACGGCGTGGTCGGCGGCGTGCTCACCGGTGGAGAGACGGTCCTCGAGGGACTCGGCGTCGGCCGCTCACGCTGACCGCTCGGGAGAGTCCTTCAGGGCATCCAGCAACTGGGGCGCCGCATCGACCACGAGGACGTCGAAGCCGGTCTTGACGCCCGCGTCGCGCAGTGCCTGCAGGACGGCGCCGATCACCTCGTGCTGGGCGCGGCGCGTGTCCATCTGCCGTGCCCCGGACCAGAAGCGCAGGTCCATCCGCACGGTCGCGGAGCCGATCTCCTGCAGCAGAGCTTGGGGTGGGGGATCACGGAGTACGTCGGGCGCCGACGCCATCGCCCGCTCGGCCACCTGCACCGCAAGCTCGAGATCCGCGGCGTCGTCGATGTCGACTGCGATGGTGTTGCGCACCTGCTCGTAGCCGGTCTGCACGGTGACGATCTCCGAGTGCAGGACGGAGTTGGGGATGTGCACCAGGCGCCCGTCGAAGGTGCGGACCTTGGTGCTGGTCAGGTCGATCTCGGTCACCGTGCCGGCGGTCTCGCCGACCGCGATCTGGTCGTCGACCCGGAAGACGTCGCGGGCCAGCATCACGATCCCGGCGAACATGTTGCCCAGCACGGTCTGGAAGGCGATGCCGGAAGCGATGGAGAGTACGCCGATGCCGCCCAGGGCGTTGACCGGCCTGACGCTCGGGAACACCACGGTCACCGCAGCTGCGAAGACGAGGATCATCAGCAGCCACTGCAACAGCAGCGCGAACATCTCGCTGGCGCTCGGTGAGCGGCCGCGGTTGCTCAGCCACCATCGGGCGACCCACCGTAGGAGTCGAGCGATGATCCAGCCGACCACCAGCACCCCGAGGCCGAGAAGGGCGGACTCGGCGCTGACTTGCGGCAGGTCGAGGTCGTCGGCCGTGATCAGCGGCAGCGGTGCGGACGTCATGCCCTCGACCTACCCACAACAGACCCCCCGAGACCCAGCCCGCCGGTCGAGCCTGCCTGCCCTGAGGAGAACCGCTAGCGACCGTCCCGAAGGGTCGGGACCCCGCCGAACTCAGAGGGCCAGGCCGACGTACTTCACGCTGAGGTACTCCTCGATGCCCTCCGGCCCGCCCTCGCGCCCGAAGCCGGAGTGCTTGACGCCGCCGAATGGCGCGGCCGGGTTGGACACGATGCCCTGGTTGATGCCGACCATGCCGAACTCCAGTCCCTCGCTGACCCGGATCGCGCGGGACAGGTCGGAGGTGAAGGCGTAGGCGACCAGGCCGTACTGCGTGTTGTTGGCCATGTGCAGCGCGTGGTCGTCCTCTGCGAACGTCGTGATCGGCGCGACGGGTCCGAAGATCTCCTCCTGCACCAGGTCGGCGTCATGAGGTACGTCGACCAGCACGGTCGGCGCGTAGAAGTAGCCGGCGTCCCCGATCGTGGACCCGCCGGTGAGGACGGTGGCGCCCTTGGCGGTGGCGTCGTCGACGAGCGCGCTGACCGTGTCCTGCGCCTTGCGGTCGATGAGCGGGCCGACGGTGACGCCGTCCTTGGTGCCTCGACCCACGACCTCGGCCGCCATCCGCTCGGCGAACCGGCGGCCGAACTCCTCGGCGACGTCCTCGTGCACCAGGAAACGGTTGGCAGCGGTGCAGGCCTCGCCCATGTTGCGCATCTTGGCGAGCATCGCGCCGTCGACGGCCTTGTCGAGGTCGGCGTCGTCGAACACCAGGAACGGTGCGTTGCCGCCGAGCTCCATCGACACTCGCAGCAGGTTGTCGGCCGACTGCCGCACCAACGCCTGGCCGACCGGCGTCGAGCCGGTGAAGGTCAACTTGCGCAGCCGTGGGTCGGCGATGAGGGGCTCCATCACCTTGCTGGTCGTGGAGGTCGTCACGACGTTGAGTACGCCGGCGGGCAGCCCGACCTCGTGCAGTAGGTCGGCCAGCGCCAGCATCGTCAGCGGCGTCTGCTGCGCGGGCTTGACGACCATCGTGCAGCCGGCCGCGATCGCCGGCCCGATCTTGCGGGTTCCCATCGCGAGCGGGAAGTTCCACGGCGTGATCATCAGCGTCGGCCCGACCGGCTGCTTCATCGTCATCAGCCGGGTGTTGCCGTCGGGCGAGGTCGACCAGCGGCCGGCGATCCGCACAACCTCCTCGGAGAACCAGCGGAAGAACTCCGCGCCGTACGTCACCTCGCCCTTCGACTGCGCCAGCGGCTTGCCCATCTCGAGCGTCATCAGCAGGGCGAAGTCGTCGGCGCGCTCGATCAACAGGTCGTACGCCGATCGCAACAGCTCGGCGCGCTCGCGCGGCGCGGTCTGCGCCCAGTCGGCCTGCGCGGCGACGGACGTGTCGAGCGCTGCCCGCCCATCCTCGACCGACGCGTCGGCCACCGGGGCCAGCGCCTGACCGGTCGCGGGATCCTCCACGTCGAGGGTGCGGCCGCCGGCGGCGTCGCGCCACTCGCCCGCGATGTAGAGCCCGCGGGGGACTGCGTCGAGGGCTCGCTGCTCGCGGTCGCCGGTCATGCTGCTCCTTCTCCGATCACGTGCGCGAACGCCGCTTCGACGATGTCCAGCCCCTCGTGGAGGAGCTGGTCGGGGGCCACCAGCGGCGGCAGGAACCGGAACACGTTGCCGAACGTGCCGGCCGTCAGCGTCACCAGTCCTTGGCTGTGGCACCACGAGTTGATCGCCGCGGTGGCGACCGGATCGGGGGTCAGGTCGCCGGGACCCTTCGTCAGCTCGATCGCGAGCATCGCGCCGCGTCCGCGGATGTCGGCGATCACCGGATGCTTGTCGCGCAGCACCTCGAGCCGTCCCCGGAACAGCGCCTCGATCTCGCGCGCCCGGCCGCACAGGTCGTCGGTGGCCATTGTCTCCATCGCCCCCAGGGCGGCGGCGCAGGCAACCGGGTTGCCGCCGTACGTCCCGCCGAGCCCGCCGGCGTGCACGGAGTCCATCACCTCGGCCCGGCCGGTGACGCCGGCGAGCGGCATGCCACCGGCGATGCCCTTCGCGGTGGTGATGAGGTCGGGTACGACGCCCTCGTGGTCGCAGGCGAACCAGTCGCCGGTGCGGCAGAAGCCGGTCTGGATCTCGTCGGCGATCAGCAGGATGCCGTGCTCGCGGCAGTACTCCGCGACCGACCGCAGCCAGCCCGCGGGCGGCACGATGAACCCGCCCTCGCCCTGGATCGGCTCGATGATCACCGCGGCGGTGTTGGTCTCCCCGACCTGGGTGTGCACCAGGTCGACGAACGCGTCGTACGCCTCGGCGGCGATGTCCTCGGTCGTCTTGTCGGATGCCCCCGGCCAGCGCAGCGGGTAGGCCATCGGGGCCCGGTGGATCTCGCCGGCGAACGGCCCGAAGCCATGCTTGTAGGGCATGTTCTTCGCCGTCAGCGCCATCGTCAGGTTGGTCCGGCCGTGGTAGCCGTGGTCGAAGGCCACCACCGCCTGCCGGCCGGTGAACGTGCGGGCGACCTTGACGGCGTTCTCGACCGCTTCGGCGCCGGAGTTGAACAGCGCGCTGCGCTTCTCGTGGTCGCCGGGGGTCAGCTCGGCGAGCTTCTCGCAGACCGCGATGTACTCCTCGTAGGGCGTGACCATGAAGCAGGTGTGGGTGAAGTCGGCGACTTGCTCCTGCACGCGGCGTACGACGGCCGGTGCGGCGTTGCCCACGCTGGTCACTGCGATCCCCGAGCCGAAGTCGATCAGGTGGTTGCCGTCGACGTCGACCAGGATGCCGCCGCCGGCGCGCTCGACGTACGCCGGCAGCCCGACGCCCACGCCGCCGGAGACGGCAGCCGTTTTGCGGGCGTGCAGCTCACGGGATCGCGGCCCGGGGATCTCGGTGACGAGCCGGCGTTCTTGGGTGATCTGCGTCATAGGGACAGCATGCCCCAGCGCACGGCGATCTTGTTGGTTGAGGAGGAGCGTTAGCGACGTCTCGAAACCCCAGTGCGCGGGAGGTGGTTTCGAGACGCCTCGCCCTGGGGGCTCGGCTCCTCAACCACCAAAGGGATCTTGTTGGTTGAGGAGGAGCGTTAGCGACGTCTCGAAACCCCCGTGCGCGCCGGGATGGCTTCGCGCCACCTCGCCCATGGGAGTAG
>JBHWSH010000413.1:0-3888 GCA_043427135.1 Marmoricola sp.
GTTGATCTTGCCAGCCAGCGGCCCGTTGAGGTTGGAAGTGACGGCCTGGGTCTTGGAGACCTTCTTGGACTCGAGGCGGTCGCGCTCGAGCATGTTCTTGAAGTCCATGTTGCCGCCGACGTTGAGCTGGTAGGTGCGGTCGAGGATCACGCCGCGGTCCTCGAACAGCTTGGCCATCACGCGGTGGGTGATGGTGGCGCCGACCTGGGACTTGATGTCGTCGCCGACGATCGGCACGCCGGCGGTCTCGAACTTGGCCGCCCACTCGGGGTCGGAGGCGATGAAGACGGGCAGGGCGTTGACGAAGCCCACGCCGGCGTCGATCGCGCACTGCGCGTAGAACTTGTCGGCCTCCTCGGAGCCCACCGGGAGGTAGGACACTAGGACGTCGGTCTGGGTGTCCTTGAGGACCTGGACTACGTCGACGGCCTCCTCCTCGGACTCCTCGATGGTCTCCCGGTAGTACTTGCCGAGACCGTCGAGCGTGGGACCGCGCTGCACGGTCACTCCGGTGGGCGGCACGTCGCAGATGCGGATGGTGTTGTTCTCGGAGTTGTTGATCGCGTCGGAGAGGTCGAAGCCGACCTTCTTGGCGTCGACGTCGAACGCGGCGACGAACTGCACGTCGGAGACGTGGTACTCGCCGAACTTGACGTGCATGAGCCCCGGGACGGTGGTGTCGGGGTCGGCGTTCTTGTAGTACTCAACGCCCTGGATCAGGGACGTGGCGCAGTTGCCCACGCCCACGATGGCGACACGTACGGAACCCATGGGGCTCTCCTTCTCACTACTGGTGTTGTCGGCGGTCAAGTTGTCGTCGGTCTGTTGCGGCGGGTGGGGGTCGAGCCACTGCGCTCGGCGGCGATCAGGTCGGACAGCCACCCAACCTCCCGCTCCACGGATTCCAGGCCGTGGCGTTGCAGCTCCAACGCGTAGCTGTTGGACGTCTGCGCGGCCTTGGAGGTCCGGAAGTCGCGCTGGAACTGGTCGAGGCGTTCTTCCAGGCGGGCACGGCGGCCCTCCAGGATGCGGAGCCTGATCTCACGGTCGGTGCGACCGAAGAACGCGAAGCGGACCCCGAAGTTGTCGTCCTCCCAGCTCGCGGGCCCGACGTCCGACATCAGCTTCGTGAAGCGCTCGTCGCCTGCGGGGGTGAGCTCGTAGACGATGCGCTGACGACGTCCGACGCTGCCCTTGGTGCCGCTCGCCATGGCGCCCGCCGCTTCCGGGCCTGCCATGTGCTCGCTGATCCAGCCGGCCCGCAACATCTTCTTCAGCGCGGGGTAGAGCGAGCCGTAGGACAGCACCCGGCCCCAGCCGAGGACCAGGTTGAGCTGCTTGCGCAGCTCATAACCGTGCATGGGATTCTCGTGCAGCAGTCCGAGGACTGCGAGCTCGAGGGTCTCCCCACGTCTGGTCAACCTGCTGCCTGCCTTGCCGGTGTCGGGTATCGAACCAACGTATCGTAGCGATATATCGGCAGGACTCCTACGCGGGGCGCGTCACATGCCTGAATTCGCCGGACCGAGGCACTGCGTGCGGCTGCACGGCGTACCCTCGACGCTTGTGAGTGGACAGCGCAGACAGCCGCGACCCCAGGGTTCCGCCCGCAAGGCGAAGTCGTCCGGGGGCGGCGGCAAGAAGGGGCGACCCCCCGGCAAGTGGTCGACGGGCTGGCGGCTGTGGTTCAAGCGCCTCGTCCTGGCAGGCGTAGGTGCCGTCGTGCTCGCGCTGGTGGCCTTTGTCTACGCCTACGCCCGGATGGACATCCCCGAGCCCAACGCCGGGTTCCGCGCGCAGACCACCTACGTCTACTACTCCGACGGCAAGACCGTGATCGGCAAGTTCGCCGAGCAGGACCGCACCAACGTCTCCATCGCCGACGTCCCCGACCACGTCGAGGACGCGGTCATCGCCGCCGAGGACCGCAGCTTCTGGACCAACAGCGGCATCGACCCCAAGGGCATCGTCCGCGCGGCGTTCAACAACGCTCAGGGCGGTGACACCCAGGGCGCCTCCACGATCACCCAGCAGTACGTCAAGATCCTCTACCTGACCTCCGACCGCACCTTCACGCGCAAGGCGAAGGAGGCGATCCTGTCGGTCAAGATCCACCGGCAGATGTCCAAGGACGAGATCCTGCAGGGCTACCTCAACACGATCTACTTCGGTCGAGGGGCGTACGGCGTCGAGGCTGCGGCCCGCGCCTACTTCGGTATCCCGGCGAGCAAGCTCAACGTGAGCCAGGGCGCCGCGCTCGCGGCGATCATCAACTCGCCCAACAACTACGACCCCGCCGACGGCAAGAAGGCCCGCAAGGCGCTGCGCGCGCGGTACAACTACGTCATCGACGGCATGGACGAGATGGGCACCCTGCCGTCGGAGGCGGCGGAGAAGCCGGGGACCTACAAGCTGCCCAAGTTCCCCGAGCGGCCGCAGTCCAGCCAGAACGGCGGTCAGCGAGGCCACATGCTCAAGCTGGTCCGCGACGAGCTGGTCGCCAACGGCTTCACCCAGGAGGACATCTACTCCGGCGGCCTGCGGGTCACCACCTCCTTCACCCGCAAGGCGATGGACGCCGCGGCCGCTGGTGTCGACGAGGTCTCACCCGGCCTCAAGGGCCTGCACGCGGCGGTGGCCTCGGTGGAGCCGGAGACCGGGGCGCTGCGCGGCTTCTTCGCCGGCCAGGACTACCTCGAGAGCGAGATCAACTGGGCCAAGGCCGGCGGTGCACCCGGGTCGACCTTCAAGCCGTTCGCGCTCGCAGCGGCATTGGAGTACGGCTACTCCCTGCAGTCGCGATTCAACGGCAACAGCCCGCTTGAGGTGGGCGACACCGAGTTCACGAACCAGGGCGAGGGCGGCGGCCGCAGCTACGGCAGCGCCATCTCGCTCCTGGCCGCCACCGAGGACTCGGTCAACACGGCGTACGTCGAGATGGCGCACAGCCTCGACGGCGGCGCTTCCGCGGTGCGTGAGACCGCGGTGGAGATGGGGATCTCGGAGAAGTCGCCTGGCCTGGACGACACGTTGAGCATCGTGCTGGGCTCTGCCACGGTGAGCGTGATCGACATGGCCAACGCCTACGGCACCATCGCTGCCGATGGCGTCGCCAAGGACTGGTGGGTGGTCGACCGGGTCACCAGCGCCGACGACGAGGAGCTCTATACGCGCACGACCGACGAGCGCCAGGCGATCTCTCGCGACGTCGCGCGCGACACGTCGTACGCCCTCCAGCAGGTCGCCGAGGTCGGCACCGGCACCAACGCCAACGTCATCGGCCGCCCGATCGCGGCCAAGACCGGCACCGCGACCGACGACGACGGCAACGTGCGGTCGTCGTGGTTCGTCGGCTACACGCCGCAGCTGTCGACGGCGGTGATGTACGTGCGAGGCAACGGCAACGCGCCGCTCAACGACTTCCTGGTGCCGTTCTTCGGTGGCGAGTATCCCGCCAAGACGTGGGCGGCGGTGATGTCGCGGGCGATGGAGGGCGAGGAGGTCGTGGAGTTCCCGCCGCCGGCCGAGCTCGAGCAGACCGTCGAGGGTCACGAGCCGCTGCCGACCAACACCCCGGCACCCCCGCCCGCTCAGCCGACCTCCCGACCCGGCAACGGCAACGGCGGCAAGCAGACGCAGGAGCCGGAGCCGACCGAGGAGCCCGAGCCGACGCAGGAGCCGGAGCCGACCGAGGAGCCGGAGCCGGAACCTACGCCGGAGCCGTCGGAGCCCCCGATCGACCCCACCCCCCCGCCGTCCTCGCCGCCGCCGTCCCCGAGCCCGACCGGCAACGCCGGCGGGTGACGTCCGCGGTCGAGCCTTTTCCGGCGGTCGAGCCTGTCGGGCCTTTTCCGGCGGTCGAGCCTTTTCCGGCGGTCGAGCCTGTCG
>JBHWSH010000414.1:0-6428 GCA_043427135.1 Marmoricola sp.
CAGCGGATGTTCGCGACGGTGGATGGTGAGGATTCCGCCGTCGACTCCCGGACGCGGGGTGAACGCGCGAGCGGGAACACGACTGTGCAGCGTGAACTCGAACCAAGGCGCCCATTGCGCCGTCATCATCGTGGCACCGCCGACGCCCGCTCTGCGCCGCGCGACTTCCCATTGCACGAGCACGATTGCATCGGTCCATGCCGGGGAGTGCAGGATGCGGCGCAGTATGGCCGTGGTCTGGTGAAACGGCAGGTTGCCGACGAGCACATGCGCAGATGTTGGAAGCCGGTAGGTCAGGAAGTCGTCGGCGACGACCTCCACGTGCGACGGGAGTCGTTGGGTCGAGCGTTGGGCGAGCCTGGTGTCGATCTCGACGGCTGTCACCGGTCGCCCGAGCTGGGCCAGCGGGGTGGTGAGTGCTCCGTCACCGGGGCCGATCTCGATGATCGGGCCCTCGGTGGCAGCCACGAGCCGTGTGATCGTGGCAATGGTGGATGGGTCAGTCAGGAAGTTCTGGCCGTGCTCATGACGGCCACCTCGATAGGTAGGCACTGTTTGCTCCGTGGTTGGGGCCCTACCCCCGGATCTTGGACACGGGGTGTGATTACGCAACGGATTGCAGCGTAGCGGTGGCGCCGGCCGTCTCGTAGGCGATGGGCGAGGTGTGGCGGCACCAGGAGTGGCGTCGCTTGGTGTTGTAGCGGGTCAGCCACCTGAAGACCTGCCGGCGGCAGGTCAGCTCGTCGGGCCAGGTCTTCGCGTCTTGGAGGACCTCGCGCTTCAGCGTGGCGTTGAACGACTCCGCGAGCGCGTTGTCGGCCGAGGAGCCGACGGCGCCCATCGACTGGGTGACGCCGAGGTCGGCGCAGAGCCTGGCGTAGTCCTTGGAGGTGTAGACCGATCCGTGGTCGCTGTGGAAGATCGCCCCGGCGAGCGATCCTCTGGTCGCGGCGGCGGCCTTGAGCGCGTCTTCAACGAGCTCGGTACGCATGTGGTCCGCGATCGCCCATCCGACGAGGCGACGGCTGTAGCAGTCGATCACGGTGGCCAGGTACAGGTTCGCGCCCCCAGCGGCCTCGGCCAGCGGCAGGTAGGTGATGTCGCCGACGTAGCGACGGTTCGGCGCATCAGCGGTGAAGTCCCGCTTGAGCAGGTCGGGCACCTTCTGATCTGACGGCTCGGGCACGGTCGTCTTGACGCGTCTCTTCTTGACGTACCCGGCGATCCCGGCGGTGCGCATCACCCGCGCGACGCGCTTGTGGTTGACCCGCTCCTCGGTCGGAACGCCGTCGTTGAGCTCGGCGGTGATCCTCGGTGCGCCGACGGTGTTGTCGGCCTGATGGACCTCACGGATCCGTGCCTCGAGTTCGGCGTCCGCAGCCGCCCGCTGCTCACGGGCTGGGGCGCCCGCTTGCCAGGCGTAGAACGATGAGCGCGTCACCTCGACGAGCTCGCACAGTCGCTTCACCGGGTAGGTGGCGGAGTTGTCGGCGACGAACTGGAAGCGACTCACCAGCGCGTCTCCCCGGCGAAATACTTGGCCGCCCGCTGGAGGATCTCTCGCTCGGTGGTCAGCTTCGTCGTCTCTGCTCGCAGCTTCGCGTTCTCGGCTTCGAGCCGGGCGATCTTCTGCTCAGACGTCTCATCGATCGACCCGGACGGGGTCGTCGACTGTGGCTTGGACTGCAGCGGGCTGGAGGTCAGCGTCCCGTCGGCAGCCGTCTTCTTGCCCGTCCCGTACGCCTCGAGCCAGTGGCGCAGCGTGCCTCGCACGATGCCCAGGTCCTCAGCGATGCCGCGGACCGTGGCCCCCGGCGTGGACTCGTACAAGTCGACGGCCTGACGACGGAACTCCTCGGAGTAGTTCTTCCTGGCCATGGTTCTCAGATCATCTCGCTTCCCCAGCAGCAGATGCTGGATTCAGCGTGTCCAAGAACCGGGGTCAGGCCCCTTGTTGCGGAGCCGGGCACGCTGAAAGAGCCGCCCGGCCGTGATCACCGGGTGCGGGAGCAACAACCTGTGGAGGGTGCCCGCCGCTGTTAGCGGCTGCGCAGACGCAGCGAAGCAGTGCCGTGGAACAACATGCCCACCAGCGTAGGTGACCCCGCTGCCGGTCAGCGACTCAATATCCCGTCTCTGCCCAAAGACGCGGAGATCGGGACTGCTGTAGGAACGGGTGACAGGTTGGGTCAGGCCGCCTGAGTGGCAGGTGTGGTCATGATGGTCTCGTACTCGATGGGGGTCAATCGGCCGAGGGCTGCTTGCCTGCGGCGTCGGTGGTAGGTCCTCTCGATCCAGGTCACGATCGCGATCCGCAGCTCCTGGCGGCTGGTCCACGCGCGGCGGTCGAGGACGTTCTTCTGCAGCAGCGCGAAGAACGACTCCATGGCGGCGTTGTCGCCGGCGGCGCCGACCTTGCCCATCGACCCGACCATGTCGTGGTGGTGCAGGGCGCGGACGAACTTCCTGGACCGGAACTGCGATCCCCGGTCGGTGTGCAGGATGCAGCCGGCGACCTCACCACGCCGGGCGACGGCGCTGTTGAGGGCGTCCACGGCCAGGCGTGACTTCATCCGGTCGCTGATGGAGTAGCCCACGATCCGGTTGGAGAACACGTCCTTGATCGCACACAGGTAGAGCTTGCCCTCGCCGGTCCAGTGTTCGGTGATGTCGGCCAGCCACAGCTGGTTGGGGGCGTCGGCGGTGAAGTCGCGTTGCACGAGGTCGTCGTGGACCGGCGGGCCGGGCTTCTTGCCGTTCTTCCCGCGCTTCTTGCCGAACGCGCTCCACCAGCCGTTGCGCGAGCAGACCCGCCACATCGTCCGGTCGCACGCCTTGTGGCCGGCGTCGCGTGCCTCGTCGGCGAGGTAGCGGTAGCCGAACTCGGGGTCGTCGCGGTGGGCGTCGAACAGGGCGTTGGCCAGGTACGCCTCGGCCAGCTCGGCGTCGGTGACCGGGTTGTCGAGCCAGCGGTAGTAGGGCTGGCGGGCAAGGTCGAGCACCCGGCACGTCACCGTCACGGGGATCCCGTCGGCGGCCAGCTCGCGGACGAGCGGGTACATCATTTTCCCGGCAGGTTCGCCTGCGACAGGTACGCCGCGGCACGCCGCAGGACCTCGTTCTCCTGTTCCAGCAGCCGGATCCGCTTCTTGGCCTCACGCAGCTCGGCGTTGTCCGCGGCGGTGGTGCCGGGCTTGAGACCGTCCTCCACATCAGCCTGCTGCAGCCAGTTGCGCAGGCACGACTCAGCGATGCCGAAGTCGGCAGCGATCTGCTTGATCGTCTGCCCCGGCTCACGGTTGCGAGCGACGTTCACGACGTCGTCGCGGAACTCCTTGGGATAGGGCTTGGGCACGGTGCACATCCTTCCAGCAGCGCCTCACAGCGCCACAGATCAGATGTCACCTATCCGTGCAGCAGTCCCTCCACCAGCCCTGATCGGTGCATTCGACTGTGTGCCTGGCGGCCTGAAACTCAACCGTGACCATGGCTCGCGGAGTTGCCCGCCCCCATGCAACTGCCATGAAACCCGTCGCGAACGCCCCCGTGTCGTCACAGTTGCTACTGGCCACCTCGACCCAGCGCCCGTCCGCTGCCTGCTCGTACTGATCGAGGTCAACATCGGCACCGTCGCCGTTCGTGTCAACGAGAGCCGCAGCGACGCCATCGCGAGCAGACGTCGCCAGCACCACCGCGTAGCGAGGGTCCCAACCACCCAGACGCAGGGCCGACTCGTGATCGAAGTCCATGACGGGGAGTCTCGCCGAGACCCGCTGACAACGCACGGTTCGCGGCAGATCCGGACGTTGCCTAAAGCGCCGCGGACGGTAGTCGGGTAAGGCGGTCCTAGTGGGTGGCGCCCAGTTCGACCATGAGCACGCCGCCGATGATGAGGGCGATGCCGCCGAGCATGATCGGGGTGAGGGGTTCCTTGAACAGGATCTTGGATGCGACTGCGGTGAGGGCGACGCCGGAGGCTGCCCAGATGCCGTAGGCGACGCCGAGGCCGAGGCCTTCGTTGAGGGTGAGGGTGAGGAAGCCGAAGGCGAAGAGGTAGCCGACGGCGACGGCGCCGTAGTAGGCGCGTTGCCCAGTGGCGGCCATGCGCAGAGAGATGGCCCCGAAGACCTCGAAGACGATGGCTCCGATGAGGAACAGCCACTGCATCAGATGGACTCCTTCGTGTGAGCGTTCTTGTGCGCGGCTTGGGAGCCGAGTTCGACGGTGAGGACGCCCGCGATGATGAGGGCGATGCCCAGGCCCATGAGGGCGGTGAGCGCTTCGTCGAAGATGAGGGCGGACATGACGGCGGTGAGGGCGACGCCGAGCGCACCCCAGATGCCGTAGGCGACGCCGAGGGCCATGCCTTGCTTCAAGACCAGGGCGAGGAGCGTGAATGAGGCGAGGTATCCGACGGCGACGACGGCGTAGAGCGCGGGGTGGTTGAGGGCGCCCTTGAGGGACAGGGAGCCGGTGACTTCGCTGCAGATGGCTGCGGCCAGGAGGAGCCACTTGGTCATGAGTTCTCCTTGAGGAGTTGGTGGGCGAGTGCTTGGACTGCGTCGCGGTCTTGGTCGGTCAGTGGGATGCCGTTGCTGGCGGCGTTGAGCCAGATGCCGTCGGCGATGAGCCGCACGGCGTGGAACCGGGCGCGTTCGTGGGCAGGGAGGGTCTCAGCGATGTCGACCCATGCGCCCATGCGTTCGTTCCAGCGTTCGCTCAGTGGCTCGCGCAGGCGGGGGTCGGTGAACATGACGAGGTCTCCGAGGTCGAAGTGCCCGTCGCACACCCAGTCGAGGTAGGCACCGAGCCGTGCAGCGGTCGTCCTTGCTGTGGTGTCACTAGTCGGAAGCCGGGTGGTGAGTTCATGCTCGTACTGGTCCATCAGATGGTCGATGACCGCTGTCATCAACGCCTGCTTGGTCCGGAAGTGGTACATCAGCCCCGCCTTGGTAACCCCGGCGGCGCGGGCGGCGGAGCCCAGCGAGACCGATGCGCCGGTGCGCGCCAACGTCAGGGTGCTGGCGACCATCTCGTCGCGCATGGAGGGCCGGTGCGCTGGAGCCGGGGCGGATGACATCACTTCGTTACTATACCTACCGGTTGGCTAACTAACCAAAGCGGCGGCACGGCTCTTCGAGAGGGGCCGCATCACACGCTCATCGGCAGATCCGGTAAACGGCGCCGTCCTCCTAGAGGGCCTCCCCCGGCTCAGTCTCGGCAGCGTTCATCGTCACGACCAATGTCGAGTGACGCAGTGTTGAAAAGATCATCAAGCCTGTTTGGAAAAGTTCGCTGCATCTCGACAACCGGGGCGCGCAAGGGGCGGCCGGAAACTTTCTTCAACTTTCGGGGGGACGCAGTCTGACCTGCGCAAACGCGCGTCCCCCCTCAGCGTCCCCCCTCCAAATCAGGGGTTTGGGGGGACGGATGCGGGGACGCCCGCTCGCGACCTTTCTGCCGTGCACAGCCACGGACGAAAGGAGCGAGTGCGATGAGTGTGGGAGACCAGCTCGGCCTCGACGACAACAGCGAACTGCTCGACCAGGCGCGCCAGAAGTGGCCGGCCTGGGTGGCCGCGGACCCGCGGCTTGACGTCGTCGAAAGGTTCGACGACCTGCGGGCCTGGTTGCCCTCGGTGGACAGCGCGGCCTCTGACGAGGTCCTCCTGGCGCTGGCCATGCTGGCGGCCCCCGACGGCGGTGACGACATCGCCGCCGCGGCCGCGCTCGCCAAGTGCCTGCTGCCCGGCGCGTGCCGGCTCGCGGGCTGGCTGAGCACCCTGCCGCCCCGCGAGGTCTTCCGCGACAGCCAGCCCGTCGCCTCCGGCTCGTGGTCGGCCGTCGAGCGGATCGACGAGCTCGTGGCCTCCCAGCTGTGGATCGAGGTCCGGACCTTCAAGTGGCGTCGACTGCGCAAGGTCGCCGCCAACATCCTGATCAACACCCGGGTCGGTGTCCTCCGCGAGGTCGGGGACTTCTTCTACGTCTCCCGGGCCGACCGCACCTGGGCGAACACCACCCTGGTGGAGTCCTTCTCCTCTGGCGACCTGGCCGACGGCGACGCCGGCGCGTGGAGCGCGGCCGCGATGCCGACCGAGAGGGTTGCCGGCGCCCTGTTCCACCGTCCCGAGATCCTCGCCGACGCCGGCCCGGAACAGGAGGAGCCCTCGGCAACCGAGGAGCTGCTGGAGCTGCTGGCGTGGGCCTGCGAGAACCAGGTCATCAGCCCGGCCGACCGCTACCTGCTGCTGTGCCTGGTCGACGAGGCCGACCGGGTCGAGACCCGCAACCTCGCCCGCGGCTACGGCGGCCTGCTCAGCAACGAGGTCTCCAGCCGAGTCGCGCCCCGGGTCGGGGTGTCTGAGGCAACCGTCCGTCGCCACGGCTCGCGCAGCATGCGCGCCCTCGCCGCGGCCGCCCCCAGTT
>JBHWSH010000415.1:0-2691 GCA_043427135.1 Marmoricola sp.
GCCTTCGCCTGTGCGACCTCCGGAGAGAGCTTCTGCGACCAATCCGCCAGCAGCGATTCGCGTCCGACGACGACCGGGGTGCCCTCGACGATGCCCTGCACGCCCTTGCCCTCGACATTGGCGAAGTCTTCTGGCGTGGGCAGCTGGCCGACTTCCTGGGTGGCGCCCTTGGCGATCGCCTGAGCGATCGGGTGCTCCGAGGAGTCCTCCAGCGCACCCGCGAGGCGCAGCAGCTCGGCACGGTCCACACCGGCTTCGGTGATCACATCGGTAAGGGTCATCTTGCCGCTGGTGACGGTACCGGTCTTGTCGAGCACGACGGTATCGACCTTGCGGGTGGACTCCAGCACCTCCGGGCCCTTGATGAGGATGCCCATCTGCGCCCCGCGGCCGGTGCCGACGAGCAGCGCGGTCGGAGTCGCGAGCCCGAGCGCGCAGGGGCACGCGATGACGAGCACGGCGACCGCTGCGGTGAACGCGGCGGCGACGGGGAATCCGCCTCCCAGCCAGGCGCCGAGGGTGATGAACGCGACGACGATGACGATCGGCACGAACACGCCGGAGATCTTGTCGGCCAGACGCTGCACCTCGGCCTTGCCAGTCTGCGCGTCCTCGACGAGCTTCGCCATCTGCGCAAGCTGCGTGTCCGAGCCGACACGGGTCGCCCGCACGACAAGGCGGCCGCCCGCGTTGACGGTGGCACCGGTGACCGAGTCGCCCTCGCGGACCTCGACCGGTACGGACTCGCCGGTGAGCATGGAGGCGTCCACCGCGGAGGAGCCGGAGGTCACGATGCCGTCGGTGGCGATCTTCTCGCCCGGACGAACGATGAACTCGTCGCCGACCTGGAGGTCAGAGGTGGGGATCTTCACCTCAACGCCGTCGCGGAGCACGGCGACTTCCTTCGCGCCGAGCTCCAGGAGGGCGCGCAGCGCGGCCCCGGCCTGGCGCTTGGAGCGCTTCTCGAAGTAGCGGCCGGCGAGGATAAACATCGTCACGCCCGCGCCAACTTCGAGATAGATGTTCGCCGCGCCATCCGAGGGAGCGATCGTGAACTCGAACGGGTGCGTCATCCCGGGTGTGCCAGCGGTTCCGAAGAATAGTGCGTAGACGGACCACAGCAGTGCGACCGAGGTGCCCATCGAGATGAGTGTGTCCATCGTCGCGGTGCCGTGCTTGAGGTTCGTCCATGCGGCCTTATGGAACGGCCAGGCTGCCCAGATGATCACCGGGGCGGCAAGCGCGAGCGAGGCCCACTGCCAATATACGAACTGCAGTGCGGGGATCATGGCCATGGCGATCACGGGAACCGTGAGCACAATGGCGCCGACTAGCCGATGGCGCAGCGAGGTGAGCTCAGTGTCTTCCTCCTCCCCGGCCTCGGTCTCCGACGTGTTCGCCGTGGTGCCCTTGGGCTTGGGCAGCGCAGCCGTGTAGCCGGTCTTCTCGACCTCGGCGACCAGCAGTGCCGGATCGTAGCCGGCAGGCACGGTGACCTTGGCCTTCTCGGTGGCGTAGTTGACCGTGGCCGCGACGCCCTCGAGCTTGTTCAGCTTCTTCTCGATCCGGTTCGCACAGGAGGCGCAGGTCATCCCGCCGATCTCCAGCTCGATGTCCGGCCCACCGATGGGGGGCGCTAATGTACTCATCCTCTTCCTTCTCTCTTCATCTCTCGTGCGACGCCAGGCCCTGCGGGTCAGTGGCCGCCGGTATGCGAATCGTCTGTCTGCGAGCCGTCACCATGCTTGGCGTCGATCACGAACTCGGCGGTGTGCACCTGCCCGTCGACCTGGAAGTCCAGGTAGAGCAGGTAGCGGTCGGCGGTCGGGGCCTCCGCTGCGAATCCGATCTCGGGTCCGGCCGTGTCCCCGGCCTGGGGCTCGTCGCCCTCGGCGTGGACGTGCAGGTAGGCGAGGTCGCCTTCGCGCAGCGCCACCAGGTGACCGAACGCGCCCAGGTAGGGCTCCAGCGTGGTCACCGGCTCCCCGTCGCGCTCGACCGAGATGGTGAGCTCGCTTGAGGTGCCCGCAGTGAGGTCGCCGTTCAGGGAGACGGTGTATCCGTCGACCTCGTCGGTGATCTGAGCCTCGGTCTCGACGGGGGTGAAGTCGCCCGCCACCTCGACGGCGCGAGTCAGGGTGATGCCTTCGGCTCCCTCGCCCGCGGGTGTGAAGTCGGCGTACACGCGGTAGGTGCCGGCTTCGTCCCAGGTCCACGGCACCGACCAAGTGCCTGTGCTCGTGTCGAGTTCGGGGTGCACGTGCTGGAAACCGGTACCATCGGTGCGAACGGCGATCAGATGCAGGTCCTTCTCGTGTGCGGTGGTGTACTCGGTCACCGCTTCGCCAGACTCGTCGAGGATCTGGAAGCTCAGCTTTCCATCCTCGCCTGCAGCCGTGGGAGCCTGGACCGGGGAGAGCACGAAGCCGTCCGCGCTTGCGGAGACCCCGTTCAGAGCGGGCTCCGCAGTTTCCTGCGCAGCGCCGCCGTGCCCTTCACCGTGTGTGTTCACGTCACTTCCTTCTGCCCATGCTGCTACGAAGCTGTCGGGAATGACGGCGCCGGCGAGGCCGAAGGCCCCGCCGAACGCCACCACCAACCCGGCCCCGTAGAGCGCGAGCCGTCCTCCGGCCTTCATCAGACGCGCACCGCCGAGTAGCCGGCCTCCTCGACCGCCGCGAGGACCTTGGC
>JBHWSH010000416.1:0-19615 GCA_043427135.1 Marmoricola sp.
GCCTCCTCGGTGCCGATGGCGGTCCAGAATTCCTCACACGCCTCACCATGAGTCAGCCCCCATGCTCGCGGCGGCCTCCTTCTGGCGATGCTGTTCCCTCTGATTTCTGCGCTCCCATGCCATGAACTGCTGGTATTCCAGTTCTGCACGCCTTTCCTCCCAAGTGAGCGCGCTTGGCTCTGGTTCCTGCAAAGAGGAAAGGCCATATCCCTCCCTTTCCTCCTTTGGGGAAGAAGGGTTCCCATCTACCGGCGCCGTGGCGCCGGTCATTACTTCTTCTTGGACATCTTCCTTGACTTGTTCAGGTACTTCTTCTGTGGGTCCCGCTGACACTCCTGCTGTCTCGGGCTGACCTACCTCTGTGTCGGGCTGAACCACCTCAGGGTCAGCGTGACCGACGTGGAGGTCGTACACACGTACTCCGCGTCCCTTAGTTCCACCAGTCGGTGCAAGCCAACCGGTGTCACGGAGCACGGCCATTCTGCGCTTGACCGTGCTCTCAGAGAGGCCGGTATGGCGGGCGATGGTGGACGTGCTTGGCCATGCCTTCGTGTCTCGTTCCCAGTTCTTGCGGTGGGCCATGTAGAGCAGGACTTGCTTGGCTTGCGCGTCCAGCTTGGACTCGAAGACAGCCTTCTCGAATTCGTATCTGTTCATACTAGTTTCTCCTTGGATAAGTGAAGGACCTCCGTCGCTGCCGGTCGACGGAGGTCCTTTCTTTGCTTCCCATCCAAAGAAGAAAACTAGGGTGACATTCCATGCTCCGGCAGGAGAGGTAACTCTTCAAGATGATGCTCTAAGTATACCGCCAGAGGCGTCATAAAGCAACCGGAGAGATGATTCTGGCGGGCTTATCGACCGCTATTGTGTTGGGCATTCTGCGACATTCTTATGGTTTATCCGAAGGTGTCGTGGATGGAGCCTTCGGCCCGGTACTGGACATAGGTCCGCAGGGTCACGCTGATGTCGCTGTGCCTCATCTGCTGCTGGACGAGTGGCAGTGGCAGTCCTCGCTCCACCATCGTCGTCGCGTACCAGTGGCGGAGCATGTGCGGGGTCAGGCTGACACCGACCTTCCGACCGGCCCGACGCAAGGACTCACGGACACAGTCCGGCTTCTCCGTACCTTGCAGTGTCAGCGTGAGCCCGGTCAGCCAGTGGGGAATGATGACCGTCGCCTCGGAGGTCTTCACCGGGCCAATGCGCGTCACGGTCGGATGCCCGGTGCGGTGCAGTTGGACAACCTGCTTATCCACCGTGAGCCGGTCGCCGGACACCGATTGCATGGTTACCGCGCACGCCTCTCCGATGCGCAGACCGGCGTACATCATCAGCAGTCCACGCACCTCGTGCGGGCTCGTCATCAGGGCCAGTCGCAACGTGTCCTCGTCAGGCAGGTCGTACCGGCGCGGCACGCCGCGCGGAATCTTGATGCGCCACCCGAACACGCTCCGCAAGGCGATAACAGCGGCTCGCCGGGTGTTCGGGTTGTCGATGGTCCAGAGGCGGCTCAGCACGTCCTCTTGCGAGACCTCGACGTCGTCCAAGATGCCGAGCCTGCCCAGTAGTCGCTCGTAGGACAGCACGGTCGACTGCCGGAGTCCCTTCTCCATGGCGACGGCGAAGAGGCGGTCACGGACGGTCTGGTGGGCACTCTGCTGGGCCATGGGTGCAACTCCGAGTTCTCGGATGAACCTCCACGCTCTTACCCTTGTCTCGTCATGACTGCTGCCCGCACCTACGAGGTCCGCACCTACGGGTGCCAGATGAACGTGCACGACTCCGAGCGGCTGACAGGGCTTCTCGAGGACGCCGGCTACGTGCCGTTCACCGCAGACACCGGCAGCCACCCCGACGTGGTGGTGTTCAACACCTGCGCGGTGCGGGAGAACGCCGACAACCGGCTCTACGGCAACTTGGGGCACCTCGCTCCGGTCAAGGCCCAGCGGCCAGGCATGCAGATCGCGGTCGGTGGGTGCCTGGCACAAAAGGACCGCGGCGAGATCACCCGCAAGGCGCCCTGGGTCGACGTCGTCTTCGGCACCCACAACATCGGCTCACTGCCGGTCCTTCTCGAGCGCGCGCGCGTGCAGCAGGAGGCCCAGGTCGAGATCCTGGAGTCGCTCGAGGTCTTCCCGTCCACCCTGCCGACCAAGCGCGAGTCGGCGTACGCCGCATGGGTCTCGATCTCCGTCGGGTGCAACAACACCTGCACGTTCTGCATCGTGCCGGCGCTGAGGGGCAAGGAGCGCGACCGCCGCCCGGGGGACATCCTCGCCGAGGTCCGTGCGCTGGTCGCCGACGGCGTCAGCGAAGTGACGTTGCTCGGGCAGAACGTCAACTCCTACGGCGTGGAGTTCGGCGACCGCCAAGCCTTCGGCAAGCTCTTGCGAGCCTGCGGCGAGATCGACGGCCTGGAGCGCGTGCGGTTCACCAGCCCGCATCCGGCCGCCTTCACAGACGACGTCATCGAGGCGATGGCCCAGACGCCCAACGTGATGCCGTCGCTGCACATGCCGCTGCAGTCCGGGTCGGACAAGGTGCTCCGAGACATGCGTCGTTCCTATCGGCAGGACCGCTTCCTCGGCATCATCGACAGAGTCCGTGCCGCGATGCCGGAGGCGGCGATCACCACCGACATCATCGTGGGCTTCCCCGGCGAGACCGAGGAGGACTTCGTCCAGACCCTGCACGTGGTCGAGCAGGCGCGCTTCTCCGGCGCTTACACCTTCCAGTACTCCAAGCGCCCCGGTACGCCGGCCGCGACCCTGCCCGATCAGGTGCCCAAGGCGGTGGTGCAGGAGCGCTACGAGCGTCTCGTCGCACTGGTCAACGACATCGCGTGGGCGGAGAACACGAAGGTCGTCGGCCGCACGGTCGAGCTGATGGTCTCCGAGGGGGAGGGGCGCAAGGACGCCGCCACCCACCGGCTGACCGGGCGTGCTCGCGACAACCGGCTCGTCCACTTCCTCGCGCCCGGGCCTTCCCAGTCGCTCGAGATCCGTCCCGGCGACGTGGTCGAGGTCGAGGTCACCTACGCCGCTCCGCACCACCTGGTGTCCGACGTGCCCGTGCTCGCCGTACGACGCACGCGATCGGGCGACGCCTGGGAAGCACGCCAGGGGGTGGCTGCCACCGGCACGGCCGTCAGCCTGGGGCTGCCGTCGATGGGCGTGCCGGCTCCGCTTCCGCCGGTGGACGGCTGCACGGTGCCGGCTGGACGTTGAGGCTCAGGCCGGTGGTTCTTCGTCGGTCGACTCCTCGGCAGCCTCGTCGGCGTCCTCAGGGACGTCGTCCGGCTCCTCCGGCTCCTGGATGGCGTCGGGCACGACCACTTCCTCGTCCTTTTGCGCCGAGAACGGAGGCTCCGGAGCGAGCGGTTCGTCCACCTCGCGCGCGCTCACCGTGGCGCCCGGGTCGGACTCGTTGAGCGTCGCGTCCGGGCCCCGGGAGCACGCGGGGGATCGGGGTCGGTGGTGGGCTCGGGCATGTCGGGGAGCGCTGCTTCCATCAGCCCTGCTCCTCGCCTTGGACATCCTCCACGGTGCGGGGCGCCGGTGAGGTGTCGAACCCGCCGTCAGTGCGCGTGACGGCGCTGCCCTTGCTGCCGGTGCCCTCGATGGGGTTCTTGATGCGGGGGTCGTGGCCCTCGGGGCCGGTGCGCTCGCTGCTCACCCCCATGCCACCCGACAGGCCGGCCTCGCCGGAGCTGTTCGGGTTGGAGCCGATGGCGGACTCGGCTTGGGCGTCGGGGTCCTTGAGGCCGGAGGTGTCGGCCAGCGAGTCGTCCGGGCGTACGCCGCCCTCGGCCGAAGGGTGCTCCGGCGGAATGCGCAGCGGCTGGTCCTCGGTGCTCATGCTTCGTCCCTCCCTGGGTGGCGGTACTCCCTTCGACCGTGCCCGGGCACACCTGCGGCAAACCGTCAAAAACCGAATGTGACCACCGGCGGCACGCACCCTCGGGCCACCAGTCCGAGGAGGTGCGCCTCGTGCGGCACCATCGGCTCGGGCAGTGCCGTCGGGGGGTGCCAACCGAGCCCCGCGCACTTGTCCGGCTCCTGCACTGAGGGCTCGCCCGCCCACCGCCGGGTGGTCAGGAAGTAGTCGACGCGCTGCTCGATCGGGTCGGCGACGCCCGGAAGTGTGCGCTGCATGGCGCACAGCGGTTCCATGTCCGCGGGATCCACGTCGATACCCAGCTCCTCCCGAGCCTCCCGGGCCGCTGCGGCGTACACGGACTCGCCCAGTTCCACATGTCCCGCTGCTGCTGTCGCCCAGTGTCCTGGCATGTAGGAGGTGCCTTCGCCGCGCAGCTGCAGCAGTACTTCGAGCTCGTCGCCGGAGCCGCGGACCAGCAGCAAGTAGACGGCAGGCACGACCTGGAACCGGTCGGGTTGCTCCGATGTCGTCACGAAAGCTCCTTGGTGAACGGGCGGAGGCCCAACCTAGCCAGCCACGGCGGTCGAGCCTGCCGACACCTGGAAGGATCGCCGCATGCCCGAGCGTGCGCTGCCGATCGTCGCGGTGGTCGGCCCGACTGCTGTCGGCAAGAGCGACCTCGCCCTGGACCTGGCCGAGCGCCTCGGCGGCGAAGTCGTCAACACCGATGCGATGCAGCTCTATCGAGGGATGGACATCGGCACGGCCAAGCTCGCGCCCGAGGACCGGCGGGGCATCCGCCATCACCTGCTCGACATCCTGGATGTGACCGAGACCGCCACCGTCGCGGAGTTCCAGCAACTCGCGCGCTCGACGATCGCGGATTGCCGGACACGTGGCCGGGTGCCGATCCTGGTCGGCGGGTCCGCGCTCTACACCCGTGCGGTGTTGGACCGCTTCGACTTCCCCGGCACCGACCCCGACGTGCGAGCGAAGTACGACGCGCAGCTGAGCGAGCTGGGGGCGGAGCGGTTGCATGCCGTCTTGCGTGAGCGTGACCCCGACGCCGCCACGCAGATCCTGCCGACCAACGGACGGCGCATCGTCCGCGCCCTCGAGGTCATCGAGCTGACGGGCCGACCGTTCAACGCCTCCCTGCCACGTCAGGAGTACGTCGATCCGCACACGGTGCAGATCGCTCTGGACTGCCCGAGGCCGGTGCTGGACAGCCGCATCGACGCCCGGGTGGCCCGGATGGCCGAGGCCGGCCTGGTGGAGGAGGTGCGCCGACTAGAGGCGCAGGGGCTGCGCGCGGGGGTGACCGCCAGTCGCGCGCTGGGTTATCAGCAAGTGCTGGCGCACCTGGCGGGGGAGTGTTCGGAGGCAGAGGCGCTCGCCGAGACCGCACGGGGAACCCGACGCTTCGCGAGGCGGCAGGACTCGTGGTTCCGCAAGGACCCTCGGGTCCGCTGGGTCGCCTGGGACGCACCCGATCGCCTCGAGCAGTCGCTGGCGGCGATCGGCTGAGACGCAGTCAGCCGGCCCGGGCCAGGAGGTGGCCGCGAGGGCGCTTCTCCAGCTCGACGAAGAGGACGGCGGCGTCGCAGTCGGCGCAGCAGAACTCCAGCGTCAACGGGTCGGCCGGAAGCAGCAGGCGGTCGCCGACGCAGTCGGGGCAGAACCCGATCTGACTGCCCGGGAAGCGGTGCAGCAAGGTGATCTCGTCCATGACCCTACGGTTACATGAGGCTCCGACAGTTCTCGCCCTGGCGCGCCGCAGAGGGCGGCTCCGCCCTGCACGAAGGGCGGCTCGGCGATGCGTGAGGGGCGGCTCGCCTCTGCGCGGCGGGAAGCGCGGTAGCCCCACGCGCCCAGCAGGCTGAGAGCGCCGGCGACCAGCATCGCGAACGGGAGCGAGACGTTGTCGGCGAGCAGGCCCAGGAGCGGAGCGGCCAGGCCGTAGGTGGCGAAGCCGGCCATCGAGTCGATCGACAGCACCGTCGCTCGGTTGCTCGCCTGTGCCTCACGGTGGAGCAGCACACGGTGGACCGGCGCCCTGCTGCCGAAGAATCCATAGGTCACCAGATAGGCGACCACGAGCGCGACCGGCGCGACGACCAGCCCGAGCATGATCGCTCCCAGCGCGGTCAGCGCGTGGCCGCCGATGGCGACGCGCGCGGCGCCGTACCTGCTGCTCAAGCGACCGCAGACCGCGGATCCCGCGGCGAACGTCGCCCAACCGAGTGCCGCCACGGGGCCCATCCACACGCCCGCCTCGGTCTCGCTGTCCAGCAGCTCGGCCAGCCGCACGGGAGTGAAGCTCTCGAAGACCACCATCGCCACGGCCATGAACACCGTGGCGACGACGACCCCGCGCAGGGCGGGGCTGCCGACCACCAGACCGAGCCCGTCACGGATCACCGCAGGTGTCTGCCGGACCGACTCGCGTGCCCGGGCCAGCGCGCGAGCATCGAGATCGGGTGCGGGCTCACGCATGAGTACGACGATCGCGACGAGGTGGAGTACGCCGAGTACGGCCCAGAGCAGGAACGGGAGCGCCAGCGCGGACTGTCCGGTCCAGGGGTGCCACCAGACCAGAAGCCCGGACAGCAGCGCCCCGGTCGACATGCAGACGCCCGTCACGATGCCGTGAGCCGCCATGGTGCTGTCGACCTCGGCCTCGGGGTCGGTGGCGTGCACGGTGTCGACGTACCACGCTTCGAGGGGCCCCGAGTCCAGGGCGCGGTACACACCCATGAGCGCCGAGGCGACGACGAACCCCCAGAAGCCCTGCGCGAGCAGCATCATCGTGGCAGCGGCGATGTTGAAGAGTCCGGCGACGACCAGGACGGGCTTGCGGCCGAAGACGTCGGCGAACCCGCTGGTGGGGAGCTCGAGGGCGAACACGACGAGCCCGGTCACGCCGATCGTGGTCACGGCCTGGCCGGCGGTGAGTCCGCGGTCCAGGAACAGCAACACGAAGACACCGACCACCAGCCCGACGGGGAACCATCGGGTGCCGGTCAGGATCAGGAACACGCGTCGCGCAGCGGCCGGGTTGAGCACGGTCGTCGTCATCGCGGCACGTCCTCGGGGTCTATCGGGGCGGTCAGCAGGTGGACCGCGATCCGTCGGGCGTCAGGGTCGCCAGCCCCGTCGTCGCGGTGCTGACGGATGAGCGCGTCGACGTCGCTCATCAACGCTTGAAGCTGGGTTGCGGTGAGCGTGACCACGTCGTCGGAGAGCCCGACGGCGTCGCGCCAGTCGGCCGGCCATGAGGGCGCCGCGTCCAGCCACGCCTGGACCTGTTCGGCCGCACGGTCGAGGTGGTGTCGTTGCAGCCACTCCAGCGCCGCCGCGCTGTCCGGGTCGTCGGCGAAGTCGCTCGGCTCGTAGCTCGTGTATCGGCTGGTGGCCGCCCACAGGCGACGTCGCCCGATGCCCGCGCCGGTGTCCTCCACCAGCCCCACGACGGCCAGCCGACGCAGATGGTACGACGTCGCGCCGGTGTTGGTGCCCAGGCGGCTAGCGAGGTCGGTGGCGGTGGCGGGGCCTTCGATGCGCAGCGCGCTCAGCAGCCGGGAGCGCAGAGGATGAGCGAGCGTGGTGAGCGCCTCACGGTCGAGGCGAACAGCGTCGGGCATGAGTGCACACTATCTATGCAAACAAATTGTGCATAGTCCGGCGAGCCGCGTCCCTAAACTCCTGGGTGTGACATTGCGCTTCGTGAAGGGCCACGGCACCGAGAACGACTTCGTGCTGCTGCCCGACGCGGACGGACGCCGAGGTGCGCCTTCCGGCGACCTCGTCCGAGCACTGTGCGACCGCCGCGCCGGCTTGGGCGCCGATGGGGTCATCCGCGTCGTACGCTCCGAGGCCGCCGACGATCCGGCGGCCGGTGAGGCCCGCGGGGAGGCGGAGTGGTTCATGGACTACTACAACGCCGACGGCTCGGTCTCGGAGATGTGCGGCAACGGGGTCCGCGTCCTCGGGCGCTACCTGCAGCATTACGAGTGCGTCGAGGTGTCCGGCCCGCTGTCGATCGCGACCCGGGCAGGGGTCAAGGACCTCGTCTTCGTCGGCGACCTGATCACCGTCGACATGGGCACTCCCCGCCTCCTGGGCACCACGAGCGTGGGCGCGGAAGGCAGATCCTGGGAGGCCACCCACGTCAGCATGGGCAACCCCCATGCTGTCGCGTTCGTCGACGACCTGGCCGACGCCGGCACGCTGCTCGAGGAGCCGTCCTACGACGCCGACACCTATCCCGACGGCGTCAACGTCGAGTTCGTCGTGCGCCGCGGGCCCCGCCACTTGGCGATGCGCGTCCACGAGCGCGGCTCGGGCGAGACGCGCTCCTGTGGCACTGGTGCGTGTGCCGTCGCGGTGGCCGCTGCGCGCGCCGACGGTCTTGGCCCGGGCACGGCGTACGACGTCGACCTGCCGGGCGGACGCCTGCACATCGAGTGGACGCCCGAGGACCGCATCCTCATGAGCGGCCCCGCAGTGCTGGTCGCGGAAGGTAATTGGCTCGTCTGACGTTGTGCTTGCGTGCGACCCTGGGAGGCATATGAGCACGCAGAAGCATGACGAGACCATGGACCTCGACGACGCGGTCGCGTTGGACGACGACTGGGAGAGCGGCTACGCCGACGACCAGGACCGCGACGTCGACTGGTCGGAGGACCCCGAGGAGACCGCCGGCGACTGGGACCTCGAGGAGCGCTACGCCCTCAAACGCGTCGCCAGTCTCCGCACCGAGCTCGAGGACATCACCGAGGTCGAGTACCGCCAGCTCCGGCTGGAGCGGGTCGTGCTCGTCGGCGTATGGACCGAGGGCAGCATCGACGACGCCGAGAACTCTCTCGCCGAGCTCGCCGCGCTGGCCGAGACCGCCGGTTCGGAAGTCCTGGAGGCGATCTACCAGCGCCGGCAGAAGCCCGATCCTGCGACGTTCATCGGTCGCGGCAAGGTCGAAGCCCTGCGCGAGATCGTGGAGCACACCGGCGCCGACACCGTCATCTGCGACGGCGAGCTCGCGCCCAGCCAACTGAGGAACCTCGAGGACAAGGTCAAGGTCAAGGTCGTCGACCGCACCGCGCTGATCCTCGACATCTTCGCCCAGCACGCGAAGTCCAAGGAGGGCCAGGCGCAGGTCGAGCTCGCTCAGCTGAACTACATGAAGCAGCGGCTTCGCGGCTGGGGTGGCAACCTGTCGCGCCAGGTCGGCGGTCGGGTCGCCGGCGGCGCCGGTATCGGTGGCCGTGGTCCCGGTGAGACCAAGTTGGAGACCGACCGGCGGCGGATCAACACCAAGATCGCCAAGCTGCGTCGTGAGCTCAAGCAGATGAAGGTCACCCGCGACACCAAGCGCTCCGAGCGGCGGCGACACGAGATCCCGTCGGTCGCCATCGCCGGTTACACCAATGCTGGCAAGTCCTCGTTGCTCAACCGGCTCACCGGCGCTGGCGTACTGGTCGAGAACGCGCTGTTCGCCACGCTCGACCCGACCACACGGCGTACGACGACCAAGGACGGCCGCGTCTACACGATGTCCGACACGGTCGGGTTCGTGCGCCACCTGCCGCACCAGCTCGTCGAGGCGTTCCGGTCGACCTTGGAGGAGGTCTCCGACTCCGACCTCATCGTCCACGTCGTCGACGGCTCCCACCCGGACCCCGAGGGTCAGCTCGCTGCGGTCCGGGAGGTGTTCGCGGAGATCGAGGCACACCAGGTGCCGGAGCTGGTCGTGATCAACAAGGCCGACATCGCCGACCCTCTGGTGCTCGCGCGGTTGCGTGCCGCCGAACCGCACTCGGTGACGGTGTCGGCCAAGACCGGGGAGGGCGTCGAGGACGTCCTGGCTGCGATCGAGGCCGACCTGCCGCGGCCCGGCGTGGAGATCGAGGCGCTGCTGCCTTACGACCGGGGCGACCTGGTCAACCGCATCCACACCAGCGGCGAGGTCGACCATCTCGAGCACACCGGCGAGGGCACCGTCGTACGCGGCCGGGTCAACGCAGATCTCGCGGGCGAGCTCGCGCCGTACATGAGACAGGTCTCATCCTCGGCTTAGGGCCCGTTCACACCTGCCTTCTACGGTGGAAGAATGAACAAGCCACTGCGACTCATTCCTGTCTCGATGTCCCTGGTCGCCGCCCTGGTGCTGGCCGGCTGCGGTGACTCCGAGGACGCCACCGGCAACACCGCGGCGACGACCCCGACGTCCCAGACGCCTACGGAGACCCCGTCGGAGACACAGTCGGACACGCCGAGCGCGTCGCCTGAGGACTCGACGACACCGGACGACGCCGCCGAGACCGACGCCGTCTTCGCCACCGCCATCCGGACCGCCGAGGACGCGGTCAAGGGCAGCGTCGCCATCGACTACGACCGCGACGAGGATGACGACGACATCGACATCGATGTCGTCGCCGGCGGAGTCGAGTACGAACTCGAGCTCAGCGCCGACGGCACCAGGGTCCTCTCCCAAGAGCGCGACGACCGGCTCGACGGCGACGACCTGGCCAAGGTCCGTGCCGCGAAGGTGCTGATCACCGAAGCGGTCGCGACCGCCCTGGCCCAGGCGCCCGGCACGGTCGAGGACGTCGAGCTCGACCGTGAAGACGGCGTCGTCCGCTGGGAGATCGAGATCAAGAGCGGCGGCAGCACCACCGAGCTGTACGTCGACGCGGCGTCCGGCAAGCTCATCGGCTGACCCACGCCACGTCGTCTCCTCGTGCCGGGCGTGCTCCGCGCGGCACGAGGAGGCCACTAGGGTCTCGGCATGGCGACTCTCGAGCCGAGCCGCGGCCGCTGGTTGACGTTGGCGGCTGTGGTCGCGACCCTGATCGGTCTCCTGTGGCCGCTCGTCGCTGCGATCGGATCCGACGATGCGGCCGTCGCCCCCGACCCCGTACGCATCACCGACTACGAGGCCGAACTCACCGTCGATGAGGACGGCGAGCTGCAGGCCGTCGAGCGGCTGACCACCCTGTTCCCCGAAGGTCGGCACGGCATCTTCCGCTACTGGGACGTCGTCGACCCGACCGACCCGCAGGTCCGACTGGTCCCGCGCGACATCTCCGTGCAACTGGACGGCGAGAGCGTGCCGGTCGACTACTTCTGGGAGAGCGGCCGCCGCTACCGGGTCGCCAAGATCGGCGACCCGGACGAGTTCGTGGCGCCCGGGTCGCACGTCTACACGATCCGTTACACGATCAGCGACGCCCTGTCGCCGAGCGACGCCGGCTCCGACCGGATCGGCACGGCGAGCTGGTCGGAGGACGACGCCGGCTCGGCCTTCTACTGGAACGTGATCCCAGGCGGGTGGGGGATGCGGATCGACCAGTCCCGGATCTCCGTCCGCTTGCCGGCCGACACCGACGAGATCGCGTGCGCCGCGGGCGCCGCCACGGCGTACGACTGCCGGGTCCGGTCGACGGGCGAGGGAGAGTTCGTCGTCCGCACGGCCGCCCTGCCACCCCGCACACCAGTCACCGTGCGCGCGCTGCTGCCCCTCGAACAGCCCGAGCGCCGGACATTGCCGTGGTCGATCTCCTGGGACGGGGTGCTGGGGCGGTCCGTCCCGCTCGTCTTCGTCTTCGTCGTCCTCGCAGCGATCGGTCTCGTGGTGGGTCGGCTGTGGGCCAGGTCCTCACGCGAGGACGATCCGGGCGCACCGGTGATGTATGCGCCTCCGGACGGCCTCGGCCCGGTCCAGACCCATCACATCGCCACCGAGGCGATCTCCGAGCACGCCCTGATCGCGACCCTTCTCCATCAGGCCGAGCGCCGACTGACGCGGTTGGTGCCGCACGACGAGGACAGCTGGACGATCGAAGGCAGCGCCGATCCGCAGGCCTGGCAGCACGTGGACCCGATCACCCAGTGGGTCGGCGAGTCGTTGGGAATCACGCGCCCCGGGAGCCGCTTCACCGCAGACGGCTCGGTGGAGGCAGGCACCTTGCTGCACAAGGTCCGAACCGAGCTGGGGTCACGCGCCAGGCAATGGGGCACGGGCAGCGGTCTCATCCGCACCCACGGCGGCGAGTGGCTCGGTCGCGTGCTGGTCGGTGTCGCGATCGTCATCGCGGCGATCTGCATGCTTGCGCAGCCGTTCGGCGCCACGCTCTCCGCGCTTCCCTTCGCGGCCTTCGTGATCGGCGGTGCGCCGCTGTTCCGCACTGGCGTGGGCACGCGTCGTACGCCGGCGGGCCGCGAGGTTTGGGCGCGAGCGGCCGGGTTCTACCGCCTGCTCGCGACGCCGTCGGCTCAGGACCGGTTCGACTTCAGTGCCGACCGCGACCTCTACACCGCCTACATCCCGTATGCCGTGGTGTTCGACTGCGCGGACGCGTGGGCGGAGAAGTACAAGGTCAGCACCGGGTCAGAGCCGCCCGTCCCGGACTGGTACCCGGTCGGGGTGTACGGCGGCAGCGGCGCTCTGGCCGGACCCGGTTCGGTCATCGAGTCCTTCGAGTCCTCACTCACCTCCTCGATCAGTGCCTACGAGGCGACTCAGAGCAGCTCCTCCGGTGGCGGCGGAGGCGGAGGTGGGGGAGGAGGCGGCGGTGGCGGCGGCGGTTCCTGGTGAACGGCGGCGGTCGGGCTTGTGGCGCGGCGGTCGAGCTTGTCGAGACCCGTCTGGTTGAGTGTCCCTGCTGCACCCTATGAGGCGAGGAGCCCCTTGTGATCTTTCTGATCGTCGTTCTGGTCGTGGTGGCCCTGCTGGTCGCCGTGTACGTCATCGGCTTCAACAAGCTGCGCAGCCAAGACGTCGCGGTCGACGAGGCGTTGGGTGGGATCGACGTGCAGCTGACCCGGCGGGCGGACCTGATCCCCAACCTGGTCAACACCGTCAAGGGCTATGCCGCCCACGAGAGCGCGGTCTTCGAAGAAGTCACTGCCGCGCGGGCCGGCGTCGCCAAGGCGGCCGCCGACGGCACCGTTGCTGAGAAGGCCGCCGCCGAGGGGCGGCTGGACCAGGCAATCGTCAACGTGCTCGCCGTTGCCGAGGCCTACCCGGAGCTCAAGGCGTCGGCGAACTTCCTGCAACTGCAACAGGAGCTGTCCGACACCGAGAGCCAGTTGGCCTTCGCCCGGCAGTACTACAACGACAAGGTCGCCACCCTCAACACGTCGGCCTCGACGATGCCGTGGATGTTCTTCGCCGGCGCCGCCGGCGTCACCAAGCGCGAGTTCTACGAGGCCCCCGAGGGTCAGCAGGCACCCCCCACCGTCCAGTTCTGAGCCGGCCTTCCCCAGGGCAGTTGCGCCTTCCCGCGGCGTACACCGCTGGGGAAGCAGCAACAGCCCGGGGGCAGACGCCTCAGGCGGCGCCGTAGAGACGGTCCGAGCGCAGCACGTCTTGCGGTAGCCGCGTCTTGGTCTGCTCCCGGAACGGGAGGAACAACTCCTTCCAGACGACCCGGGATACGCCGTACCCCTGACCGCGCAACCAGTCCTCGCGCTGCTTCTCCCGCCAGACAACCTCTTCCGCGGGCCGCGACGCCACGCCGCCTGCCGATTCGGCGCGGTACTTGATGGCACCGTCGAACTCGAAGAAGTGCCGTCGCAACCGTAGGTCGACGAAGGCGCGCCGGCCACCCGCTACGACCTCGAACTGTGTCTCAGGACGGCCAAGACCGAGCTCGAGCACAAGCAACCGCAACAGCGTCTCAGCGACGTTCTCGGCACCAGGGTCGGCGATCTCCACGGCCGCCCGCGCCTGGCTAGATCGCGGCCAACCCTGGATGCGTGCGGCTTGGGCCTCCAACTGGCCTCGCGTGACTCCGCGCCGCAGTGCTGCATCACAGGCCACGACACCGTCGGTGAAGCCGAACTCCCTGCCGATATCGAGGGCCGTCCGGGCCTCGGACAGCACTGGCGCCCCATCGAGGACGACGACGTCGTCCTCCTCGAACTCCGCGACGTGATGTTTGATCCCACTTTCGGTGCGGCCGCGATAGACGCCGGTTCGAGTCAGGTGCACCAGGTCGCACCAATGCGGACGCAGCGGTACGCCGAGAAGAGCGGCGGCGGATGCATGGCTGGCGACGGCGGGCCCGGCCGTGGTCATCAGCGCAGCCCGGACGGTCCAGGAGTACCGGCGCGCTGCATCAGCCGTCTCCCAGAGGGACCGCTCGACGTACACGCCGCGGCGCACCGCCATCAGTCGTCCACGGGGACTGGTCAGGGTGCGCAGCTCCTGCGGCGTGTAGCCGCGGGCGAGCGCCTGAGCGCGGGTAACGAGCCCGTGCTGGACGGCCAACAAGGCGGCAAGGTCTGGTCGCATGAGCGCACCGTTGCGCAGGTGATCCATTGCGCTGCGGAGCCTGCGAGCTCCTGTGGAGAGAGAAGGCAGTTCGCGTGCCTGTGGATGGGAGCTTGCCCAGGGCTGTTGCGGCCTCCCGCGGCGTACACCGCGGGGGAAGGAGCAACGGAACTGGGGAGGCCTGACCCAGGCCTGTGTACGACGGTCGGTGGCGTCGGCGCCGGCGGTTAGGGTGCTGGCGTGCCCGAGGACCCGACCCATCCGACCGTCCGCGGGGTCCTCAGCGCGGCGGTCGATGCGCTGGGTGGACAGCAGCGCGACGGCCAGGTGCAGATGGCGGAAAGCGTCGCCGCCGCCTTGGCCGACGGGGTGCACCTGCTGGTGCAGGCCGGCACCGGCACCGGCAAGTCGCTGGGCTACCTGGTGCCCGCGCTTCTCCACGAGGACAGGGTGGTCGTCGCCACCGCCACGCTGGCGTTGCAGCACCAGCTCGTCGAGCGCGACATCCCGGCTCTGGTCGAGGCGTCCAAGCACTCCCTGCACCAGACCCCCTCCTACGCCGTGCTCAAGGGGCGGTCCAACTACGCCTGTCTGCACCGCATCCGTGAAGGCGTGCCCGACGACCAAGGCGTGCTCGTCGACGTACCAGAGGGCTCGATGGGCGCAGAAGTCCTGCGCCTACGCGAGTGGGCCGAGGAGGAATCCGCTTCGGGCGGAGCGGGCGACCGCGACTCCGCTCCTCGCCACACCGACAGGGTCTGGCGACAGGTCTCGGTGAGCCATCGCGAATGTCTGGGAGCAGCGCGCTGTCCCTTCGCCGAGGAGTGTTTCGCCGAGCGCGCCAAGGCCCGTGCCGCGGACTCCCATCTGATCGTCACCAACCATTCGCTGCTCGCCATCGACGCCATCGAGGGCGTGCCGATGATCCCCGACTACGACGTCGTGGTGATCGACGAGGCGCACGAGCTCGCCGCGCGCGTCACCCAGGCGGCGACCGATGAGCTGTCGCCGGCGCAGGTCGAGCGCGCCGCCCGACGAGTTGCCAAACACCTGACCGGCACCGAGGGCGACGACCTTTCCGATGCCGGCGAGGACTTGCGCGACGCCCTCGCCGAGACCGACGTCGGTCGCCTGGAACCCATGCCGACCGGCGTACGCGACGCTCTCGTGCTGGTCCGTGACAGCGCTCGCGCGGCCATATCGGCGTTCGCCAAGGACTCCGACGACGCCGGAGCGGCGCAGGCGAAGGGGTGGGCGCAGGAGGTCTTCGCCACCGCCGAGCGGATGGCGGCCGACGCCGACCAGGACGTCATCTGGCTCAACGACCGTGAGAGCGGTCGCGGCGTGCCGCATCTCAGCATCGCGCCGCTGCAGGTGTGGGGCCCGATCCGCGATCGTCTGCTGGCCGACAAGACGGTGGTGTTCACCAGCGCCACCCTCAAGCTCGGCGGGGACTTCGACGCCATCGCCACCACGTTGGGACTCAGACCCTCGGAGCGAGTCGCAGCAGAGGCGCCGCGAGCGGACCCGGAGGACGGCCCGGACGAGCAGGCTCCGCAGGGACAACCATGGCGGGGGATCGACGTCGGCTCGCCGTTCGACTATGGCAAACAGGGGATCCTGTACGTCGCCGCGCACCTACCGCGGCCGGGTCGCGACGGGATGGGGCCGGCGCAGGTGGATGAGATCGCGGACCTGGTCGACGCTGCCGAGGGTCGCACGTTGGGGCTGTTCTCCAGCAGGCGCGCCGCAGAGGCAGCCGCCGAGGCCGTTCGAGAGCGGTTGCCACACCTGACCGTGCTGGCACAGGGCGATGCGCAGCTGCCGGAGCTGACCAAGCAGTTCATCGATGACCCGCACACCTGCCTGTTCGGCACGCTGGGCCTGTGGCAAGGGCTGGATCTGCCAGGGGAGACCTGCCAGCTGGTCATCATCGACCGCATCCCGTTCCCTCGTCCCGACGACCCGCTGATGTCGGCACGACAACGCTCGGCGGACAAGACCGGACGCAACGGCTTCATGGCAGTCTCAGCCACCCACGCGGCGCTGCTGTTGGCGCAGGGCTCCGGCCGGCTGATCCGGACCAGCACCGACAAAGGGGTCGTCGCCGTGCTGGACCCTCGTCTGGAGGGCACGAGCTACGCCAGGTTCCTGCAGGCCTCACTGCCGCCGATGTGGCGCACCACCGACCGCGCTGTGGTGCTCGGCGCCCTGCGTCGCCTGGCCGGGAGCAGCTGACCTCACTTGCCCGGCTGAGCCCGAGCAGCCAGGAAGAACTTGGCCCCGTTGTCCTTGGACTTCCCGGCGCAGGCGTAGACGGTGCCACGGTTGCACTTGTAGCGCACGCCTGCGTTGGTCAGGGTGAGCTCGATCCGGGTGACGGCGTCGGAGCCGAACGGCAGAGTCCGCGCGCCGCGCCCCTTCTTATCGAGCTTGATGGTCTTGACCGATTGGCCGCCGCCGGCATGGTGGATGGTCGCCTGGGCGAACGAACCACGCTTCTTCGGGGGTCCGTCGACCTTCACTTTCAGCTTCCAGCCATTCGCGATCCCCGCGCCCGGTCGGAATCCGACGGTGTAGTTGGTCAGGTGCGGCATCTTCGCCACTTGCTCGGGTATGCCCGGCTGCGCAGCAGTCAGCTCCCACGCCGCGATCAGCGGGATCTGGGGATAGCCGGCGCCCTCGTCGAAGACGACGCTTGGCCGGCGCAGAGCCTCGCCGAAGTCGGCGTACACCTTGGTCACGTTGGTCTTGCGCTTCTTCAGCACCTTCTGGACGGCCCGGACGGAGTAGGTGCCGCGCTTCTTGGGGTTCGACGCCGAGGCGTCGGCCTTGCGCCACACGTCGCGCACGATGACGGGCAGTCCGCTGCCCTTGTCCTGGGGGAATCGTTCAGACAGATAGCGCCACCAGATCCACGAGCCGTAGGCGTACATCCCTCGTGCGTGGTCGGTCGGCGGGCCGAAGTCGAGCGGGGTGAAGCGATCGACGGCCTGGCTGTACTTGAGGAAGGACAGGTTGTCGTTGACGTCGTCGTAGATCTCGTCCTCGATCCACGCCGCCGTCCCCTCCATCAGCCAGATGTCCTCGTTGACATCGTGGGCGAACTGGACCGCGTGGAAGAACTCGTGGGCGGCCGTGACCCGCAGCAGCTGAAGTGCGGTCTTGGAGCTGTTGTAGTCGGACGGGTTGAAGTCGTCGTCGAGGACGCAGTACGCAGGGAGGTCCCAACCCTGTCGTTTGACCTTCTTCATCGGAGTCGGATCGATCGTGCAGTAGCCGTAGAGACCGAACCGGGCGAGATTGGCGAGATAGACATCGAACTTGCGGTTGGGACCCTGCTTCGGGCGGGCCTTCGCGCCCTTGTCCTTCTTGGGTGCGCTGTAGCCACCCCGGCTGACGATCCGGGTCCACAGCTCCTGCATGACGGCCATCGTCGTGTCGACCTGGTCGGGCACTCCGTCGGCGTTGCTGTCGGCCCAGCCCCTCTCGGCTTCGGTGCCGGCGGCCTGGGTCGGCGGCCAGTGCACACACACTTTCTTGGTGCAGGTGTTCTTGACCTTCGCGCCCGACGGGTAGTTGAAGTAGTGGTCGGACCCGGTCGGTCGAGCGGTGAGGCGCTTCACCTCTGCCCGCTGGTCCGCCGGCAGCTCGCTGCGCTGCAGCTGCAGCCGCGTCAGCGTCATCGATGCGTCGCGAGGAGCGGCTGTGGTAGCAGCGGCGCGCGCTCGCGGAGCGCGCCCGGCGGGGACCGGCTCGAAGAGCGCGCGCGCCTCAGCCAGCAGTTGCGTCGCCGACGGAGCGGTCGCATCAGCGACGGCTGCCTCGTCATGGTCGTGCAGTTCCTCGGGAGCGGGTTGTGCGGCCGGCGCAGAGCTCGGTGAGGCGTCGACCGGGTCGGCCGTGGCCGAGGCGAGGGGGAGCGAAGCAGCGACGAGGGCCACCGCGGAGGCCCACGTGGCGAGGACAGGGAGACGCACAGAGTTCCTCAGCGGAGTCGGGAAGTGAAGCCTCAGTGTAGGGCCGCCTCCAGTCTGGCGAGGTCGTTGCCGAAGGGTGTTGCGGACCTCGCCGGGGCCGACCTCAGAGCCGCCGCAGGACGGTGGTCACCTTGCCCAGGATGGTGGCGTGGGTGCCGTCGATGGGCTCAAACGAGTCGTTGTGGGGGAGCAGCCAGACCTTGCCGTCCTTGCGCTGGAAGGTCTTCACGGTCGCTTCGCCGTCGATCATCGCTGCCACGATCTCGCCGTTTTCGGCGGTCGGCTGCTGGCGTACGACGACGTAGTCGCCGGAGCAGATCGCCGCGTCGACCATCGAGTCGCCGACCACTTCCAGGAGGAACAGCGTGCCTTCGCCGACGAGCTCCTTGGGCAACGGGAACACCGACTCGATGCGCTCCTCGGCCAGGATGGGGCCGCCGGCCGCGATCCGGCCCAGCACGGGAACGAACGCAGGCGTCGGCTGTGCATCGCCGCTGCCGGTGGCGTCGAGCTCCCCGGGGCTGGACACCGACAGCGCACGAGGACGGTGCGGATCGCGTCGGATGTAGCCCTTCTCCTCCAGTGTGCGGAGTTGATGGGACACCGACGAGGAGCTGGTGAGCCCGACGAGCTCGCCGATCTCGCGCATGCTCGGGGGGTAGCCCCGGGACTCGATCGACTCGTGGATGACCGTCAAGATGCGTTGCTGCCGCGGAGTGAGCCCCTGAGCGTCAGGAGGTCCGTCAGGCAGCTCGCGCACCGAGCCAGCCGTGTCGTCGTCTCGTGTCGTGGTCATGCGAGGACCTCTCTGCTCGATGCGGGTGTTCTCCCACGCTAGTGCGCTTCCGCGGCGTCATCAAACATGTGTTCGAACGCGGCGTGTCGCGCGACCACCTCGGTGGCGGGCTGCGGAGCGGCGCAAAACGCGGCCGCGCAGGTGTTGATTCGTTCGAACACATGCTCTAACGTCGCACATGTGTTCGAACGAACGTCAGTTCGAGCGGATCCCGGGCGGTCTCTTCCGATTCTGTCGGTGGCAGCCGATAGCTCTGGATCCGACAGCAAACGCAGGTCCCGCGGGTTCGCCCGTGCTTCCCCCCAGGAGATTCAGATGAGCGCCATCGCCAGTGCCGGACCCCGACCCCTCGCCGTTGCCCAGAGCGACTCGATCCGGCAGTCGGCTCCGATCCGACTCACTCGGCGTGGACGGTTGTTTGTCACAGTGCTCCTCCTGGCCGCGATCACCCTCGCGTTGACGGTCTTCAGCAGCGGGTCCATGGCCAGCGGAGAGGCCGGGGTCCCGGTGGAGACACGCACCCATGTCGTCAGCGAGGGCGAGACCTTGTGGTTCATCGCTGCGGAGTACGCCGAGCCCGGCAAGATCCGCGAGGCGGTGTACGACCTGCAGCAGCTGAACTCTCTGCCCGGGCCCAGCCTGGTCGAGGGCCAAGAGCCCGCGATCCCGGTGGAGTGACCACAC
>JBHWSH010000417.1:0-6065 GCA_043427135.1 Marmoricola sp.
TCTCTCGAGCTCGCCGAGCACCTGGGCTCCGAGTGCGTGGTCATCGACTGCGGAGCGGACTTCCGCCTCGGCGACGCCGAGCAGTGGGAGCGGTTCTACGGCGGGCCTCACGCGGGGTCCTGGCCCTATGGACTTCCCGAGGTGGGCGGCAACCGTGCCGCCCTGACCGGTGCTCGCCGGATCGCAGTGCCCGGCTGCTATCCGACCGTCTCGACCCTCGCGCTGGCCCCGGCCGTGGCCGCCGGGATCGTCGAGCCCGACGGACTGGTCGTCGTGGCGGCAAGCGGCACCAGCGGCGCCGGCAAGTCGCTCAAGCCGCACCTGCTCGGCAGCGAGATCATGGGCAACGCCACGGCGTACGGCGTCGGCGGAGTCCACCGGCACACCCCCGAGATCGTGCAGAACCTGCAGGCGCTGACCGACGACCCGGTCGCGGTCAGCTTCACGCCGCTGCTGGTCCCGATGAGCCGCGGCATCCTCGCCACCTGCAGCGCGCCGCTGGCGGAGCCGCTCGATGTCGCACGGGCTCGCGCCGTCTACACCGAGGCGTACGCCGAGGAGCCGTTCGTGCACGTCCTACCCGAGGGTCAGTGGCCCCAGACCCAGTCCGTGCTGGGGTCCAACGCCGTCCACCTGCAGGTCGCGGTGGACGACCACGCTCGTCGCCTCGTCGTCATCGGCGCCGTCGACAACCTGGCCAAGGGCACCGCGGGCGCCGCTGTCCAGTGCATGAACCTCGCTGTCGGGATCCCCGAGGCGACCGGCCTCTCCACGATCGGAGTAGCACCATGAGCGACGCGCTCACATTGGTCCGGCACCCCGAGGCGCTCGTCGTCGTACGCCTCGGGCCGGGCGCGGAGATCCCGAAGTGGGCCACCTCGGCGACGCTGTTCTCCGTCACCGCCACCTCGACGGAGACCTCGCTGGTCTGCGCGGCCGCCGGCGTACCGAAGAAGACCCGCCCCTCCGAGCCGTACACCGCGTTCTCGGTGGCAGGCACCCTCGATCTCGCGCTCACCGGCGTCCTACACGGCCTCTTGGGCCCCCTCGCGGCCGCCAAGATCCCGGTGTTCACCATCGCGACCTTCGACACCGACTGGATCCTGGTGCCCCGCGAGGACGCCCAGCGCGCCGCGGAGGCGTGGCAGGCGGCCGGGTACGAGCTCGTCGACAGCACCATCGGGCAAGACAGGGACGAGCGGTGAGCGTCACCCATCCCCGGGGCTTCCGCGCCTCCGGCGTCGAGGCCGGCCTCAAGACCAAGGGCGGCAAAGACCTGGCGCTGGTGGTCAACGACGGCCCTCGCCACGACTCCGCCTCCGTCTTCACCACCAACCGGTGCAAGGCCAACCCGGTGCTGTGGAGCGAGCAGGTCGTCAAGGACGGCATCGTCCGGGCGGTCGTGCTCAACTCCGGCGGTGCCAACTGCTACACCGGCGCCGAGGGATTCCAGACCACCCATGCGGTGGCCGAGCAGGTCGCAGGGCATCTCCGGATCGGGGCCGGCGACGTCGTGGTCTGCTCCACCGGATTGATCGGCCTGGTCAACTACCGCCAGCACATGCTCGACGGCGTCGACGCGGCGCACGACGCACTGTCGGAGACCGGGGGAGTCGACGCGGCCGAGGCGATCATGACCACCGACACGGTGTCCAAGCAAAGCATCTTCGCACGCGATGGCTGGTCGGTCGGCGGAATGGCCAAGGGCGCGGGCATGCTCGCGCCTCAACTTGCCACGATGCTGGTGGTGCTGACCACCGACGCCGTCGCCGACGCCGCCACGTGCGACGAGGCGCTGCGGGCCGCGACGCGGGTCTCTTTCGACCGTCTTGACTCCGACGGTTGCATGTCGACCAACGACACCGTGACCCTGATGGCCAGCGGTGCCAGCGGCGTGCAACCGAGCGCGCAGGAGCTCGCCGCCGCGGTCACAGAAGTCTGCCTCGACCTTGCGCGTCAGCTGCTGGCGGATGCCGAGGGCGCCGACCACGAGATCGCCATCACCGTGGTCAATGCGCGCAACGAGGACGACGCCGTCGAGGTCGGCCGCAGCATCGCGCGCAGCAACCTGTTCAAGGCGGCGGTGTTCGGCAAGGACCCCAACTGGGGGCGCGTGCTGGCCAGCGTCGGCACGACGCAGGCGGCCTTCGACCCCGCCGACCTCGACGTGGCCATGAACGACGTGTGGGTGTGCCGCGGATCCGCGCCGCACGAGCCGCCCGACCGGGTCGACCTCTCCGGCCGTGAGGTCACGGTCACCGTCGACCTCAAGGCGGGCGAGGCGACCGCGACGGTGTGGACCAACGACCTCACGCACGCCTACGTGCACGAGAACTCCGCCTACAGCAGCTGAGGACGACGATGGCCCAGCAAGAGGAACAGCACGAGACGCCCCGGTCCCTCGACGACACCCTGGACCGCTGGAAGCGCGCGACCGGCAAGGCGGCGACGCTCGCCGAGGCGCTGCCCTGGCTGATGAAGTACCACGGCAAGACGATCGTGGTGAAGTACGGCGGCAACGCGATGACCGACGACACCCTCAAGCGCGCCTTCGCCGAGGACATCGTGTTCCTGCGCTACGCCGGCTTCAAGCCGGTCGTCGTCCACGGCGGCGGTCCGCAGATCTCCTCGATGCTCGACCGACTCGGCATCGACTCCGAGTTCCGCGGCGGTCTACGCGTCACCACAGAGGAGGCCATGGACGTGGTCCGGATGGTGCTCGTCGGACAGGTGCAGCGCGAGCTGGTCGGACTGCTCAACCAGTACGGGCCCCTCGCCGTGGGGTTGTCGGGGGAGGACGGCGGGCTCTTCGTCGCCACCCGCACCCACACCACCGTCGACGGGGTGGAGGTCGACCTCGGGCTGGTCGGCGAGGTCACCCACGTGCGTCCGGAGGCCGTCCAGGACCTCGTCGAGGCGGGGCGGATCCCCGTGATCTCCTCGGTGGCTCCCGACAGCGACGGCCTGGTGCACAACGTCAACGCCGACACCGCCGCGGCCGCCCTCGCGGTCGCACTCGGCGCGGAGAAGTTGCTGATCCTGACCGACGTCGAGGGCCTCTACCGCGACTGGCCCGACAGCGACGACGTCATTGGGGAGATCAGCCCCGAGGCGCTGGCCGAGCTGATGCCCACCCTGGCCAGCGGGATGGTGCCCAAGATGGGTGCCTGCCTGTCTGCGGTGCAGAACGGCGTCCCGCGCGCGACGGTCATCGACGGCCGTGAGCTGCACGCCGTGCTCCTGGAGGTCTTCACCGACGAGGGCGTCGGCACCCAGGTGCTGCCCGGCGTACCCACCAAGATCCGCACCGCGAAGTACCACACGAGCGACAAGCCCGACGTCCCCGCCGGAGGTGCGGCATGACCGGCCTGACCGAGCGGTACGCCGACGCGGTGATGAACACCTTCGGGCCCCCGCGGCTCGCGCTGACCCGCGGCGACGGACCTTACGTCTGGGACGAGGCGGGCAACCGCTATCTCGACCTCCTCGGCGGCATCGCGGTCAACGCCCTGGGTCACGGCCACCCCGCCCTGGTCTCCGCGGTGACCGAGCAGCTGCAGACCCTCGGTCACGTCTCCAACTTCTTCACCACCGAACCGCAGGTCCGGCTTGCCGAAAGGTTGCTCGAGCTCCTCGGGCACGACGGACGCGTGTTCTTCACCAACTCCGGCACCGAGGCCAACGAGGCGGCGTTCAAGATGACCCGCCGCACCGGGCGCACACGACTGGTCGCCGCGGAGGGATCGTTCCACGGCCGCTCGATGGGTGCGCTCGCGCTCACCAGCAAGGCGGCGTACCGCGAGCCGTTCGAGCCGCTGCCCGGTCACGTCGACTTCGTGCCGTACGGCGACGTGGCTGCCCTCGAAGCCGCGGTGACCGCCGAGACGGCGGCGGTCGTCCTCGAGCCGGTCCAGGGTGAGGCGGGCGTGGTGGTGCCGCCGCCGGCGTACCTCACGGAGGCCCGGCGGATCACCGCCGAGCACGGTGCCCTGCTGTGGCTCGACGAGGTGCAGACCGGCATCGGACGGACCGGTGCGTGGTTCGCCCACGCCACCTCGGACGTGGTGCCCGACATCGTGACCCTGGCGAAGGGGCTGGGCGGCGGCATCCCGATCGGCGCGTGCATCGGTCTCGGGGAAGCGGGTGGCCTGCTCGCCCCCGGCAACCACGGCACCACCTTCGGCGGCAACCCGGTAGCTGCCGCCGCCGCCCTCGCAGTCCTGCGCGTGATCGAGGACGAGAGCCTGCTCGCGCACGTCGCCGACGTCAGCGCCCTGTTGCGAGACGGATTGCGACACGAGCACGTGACCGAGGTCAGGGCGGCAGGCCTTCTCGTCGGTGTCGATCTCGACCAACCGCGGGCAGCGCTGGTGGCGCGGACGGCCCAGCAGCACGGGTTCATCGTCAACGACTGCACCCTGGATCGCATCAGGCTGGCGCCACCGCTCATCCTGACCGTCGACCAGGCGCGGGACTTCCTGGTGGCGTGGCCGCGGATCCTCGCCGACGCCTACGCGGTCGAGATCGAGGCGTGATGCGACCCGACTCCGCCGAGGCAGGCGCGGCCCGGCCCGTGACCAAGAGCGCCCGCCAGCACCGGATCGTCGAGCTGCTGACCCGCCACCAGGTGCGGTCCCAGACCGAGCTGGGAGAGCTGCTGGCCCAAGCCGGGTTGCACGTCACCCAGGCCACGCTGTCTCGCGACCTTCTCGAGCTCGACGCGGTGAAGGTCCGCACGCCCGACGGCACTCTGGTGTACGCCGTTCCCGCCGAGGGCGGGGACCGCACGCCCCGGCCCGCGGCCGAGACGAGCGCCTCCGAAGCGAAGCTGGCGCGGCTCTGCAACGAGCTCCTCGTCTCCGCCCAGTCGACCGGCAACCTCGTCGTACTCCGCACCTGGCCCGGGGCAGCGCCGTTGCTGGCCTCGGCCGCGGACAAGACCGAGATGCACGACGTCCTGGGCACGATCGCCGGCGACGACACCGTCCTGCTGATCGCCCTCGACACCGCAGCGGGCGATCGGGTGGCGCGCCGGTTCACCGCGCTGGCCGACGGCCGCCCTCACGACTGACCAGTCACCCGCACCAGCCGAGCCGCTTCGGCCGAACCCGAAAGAAGACACCGTTGAGCAAGGTCCTCACCTCCCTCCCTGTCGGCGAGCGCGTCGGCATCGCCTTCTCCGGTGGCCTCGACACCTCTGTCGCGGTCGCCTGGATGCGCGAGAAGGGGGCGGTGCCCTGCACCTACACCGCCGACCTCGGCCAGTACGACGAGCCGGACGTCTCCGGCGTACCCGGACGTGCCATGCAGTACGGCGCCGAGATCGCACGTGCGATCGACTGCAAGCCGCAGCTGGTGGAGGAGGGTCTGGCGGCGCTCGCCTGCGGCGCCTTCCACATCCGTTCGGGAGGCCGGACCTACTTCAACACCACACCGCTGGGGCGTGCAGTCACCGGCACCATGCTCGTGCGAGCCATGCACGAGGACGGCGTCGACATCTGGGGCGACGGGTCGACTTTCAAAGGCAACGACATCGAACGCTTCTACCGCTACGGCTTGTTGGCCAACCCCGCACTGCGGATCTACAAGCCGTGGCTGGACGCCGACTTCGTGACCGAGCTGGGCGGACGCAACGAGATGAGCCAGTGGCTGCGCGAGCGTGACCTGCCCTACCGGGACAGTCAGGAGAAGGCCTACTCCACCGACGCCAACATCTGGGGCGCGACCCACGAGGCAAAGACCCTCGAGCATCTCGACGTCTCCCTCGAGACGGTGCAGCCGATCATGGGGGTGCGCTTCTGGGATCCTGCAGTGGCCATCGAGTCCGAGGACGTCACGATCCGCTTCCACCGCGGGCGCCCGGTGGCGATCGACGGACGCGAGTTCACCGACCCGGTCGCGCTGGTGCACGAGGCCAACGCCATCGGCGGGCGGCACGGGTTGGGCATGTCGGACCAGATCGAGAACCGCATCATCGAGGCGAAGTCACGCGGCATCTACGAAGCCCCGGGCATGGCTCTGCTCTGGATCGCCTACGAGCGACTGCTCAACGCGATCCACAACGA
>JBHWSH010000418.1:0-17988 GCA_043427135.1 Marmoricola sp.
TACTGGGCGTTCCTCAACCACCGTGATCCTGGTGGTTGAGGAGCCGAACCGCTATGTGAGGCGTCTCGAAACCACCGCACGCGGTCAGGGAGTGGTTTCGAGACACGCCCTTCGCTAGCGCTCCGGGCGTTCCTCAACCACCGAGTACGACAGGCGTGGCGCGCTCGACGATGGCGCCCAGGTCGATCCCGTGGGGCAGGGTGCCGAGCGTGCCGCCGTACTCGCCGCCGAGCCGGGTGGCGCAGAACGCGTCGGCGACCTCGGCAGGAGCGTGCTGGACCAGCAGTGCGCCCTGGAGACAGGTGGCCATCGCGACGGCGAGTCGGCGCGCGTCGGCCTCGCGGCCGGCGAGGTCGGCCAGTCCTTCCAACGTACGCCGGATGGCTGCGTCGAGGCGGGCGTCGGCACCGTGAGCGCGGCCGACCTCGGTGATCCACGCCTCGAGGCTCTCCGGCTCGCGACCCAGTGCCCGCAGGACATCGAGCGCGTTGACGTTGCCCGACCCTTCCCAGATGGAGTTCAGCGGCGACTCACGGAACAGCAGCGGCATGCCGGAGTCCTCGACATAACCGTTGCCGCCCAGGCACTCCAACGCCTCGGCGACCATCGTCGGGGTGCGCTTGCACACCCAGAACTTCGACAGGGGCAGCGCGATGCGACGCAGCGCTGCCTCGTGCGGGTCCTCGCTGCGGTCCACCGCGGCGGCGAGGCGGATCGCCAAGGCCACGGCAGCCTCGGACTCGACGGCGAGGTCGGCGATGACGTTCTGCATCAGCGGCTTGTCGACCAGCCGCCCACCGAAAGCGGAGCGGTGCGTTACGTGCCAAGCAGCCTCGGCCAGGGCCTTGCGCATCAGTCCCGTCGAGCCAAGCACGCAGTCCAGTCTGGTGGCGGCCACCATCTCGATGATCGTGCGGACGCCGCGACCCTCGTCACCCAGACGCTGCGCCCAGGTGCCGCGGAACTCCAGCTCCGAGGAGGCGTTGGAACGGTTGCCGAGCTTGTCCTTGAGCCGCATCACGTCCATCTGGTTGCGGGTGCCGTCGGGCAGCACCCGCGGCACGAGGAAGCAGGTGAGGCCGTCAGGAGCCTGCGCCAGCACGAGGAACACATCGTTCATCGGCGCGGAGGTGAACCACTTGTGTCCGTGCAGCTCGTATTCGCCGTCGACGGCGGTCGGACGGGCCTCGGTGACGTTGGTGCGGACATCCGAGCCGCCCTGCTTCTCCGTCATGCCCATGCCGGCGAGCACACCGGCCTTGTCCTCGGCCGACCGCACACCCAAGTCGTACGACGTCGAGGCCAGCTTGGGCGTCCACTCCTTGGCGAGCGCGTCGTCGGCGCGCAGAGCCGGCACGGCGGCGTACGTCATCGAGATGGGGCAACCGTGTCCCTGCTCGACCTGCGACCACGCGATGAACCCGGCCGCGCGGCGTACGTGCGGATGCGGGTCGTCGGAGGTCCAGGGCGTCGCGCCGAGACCGAAGCCGATCCCGCGCTCCATCAGCCAGTGGTAGGACGGGTGGAAGCGCACCTCATCGATCCGGTTGCCGTAGCGGTCGAACGTCGTCAGCTCGGGCTCGAAACGGTTGGCGAGGAGTCCGTGCTCGCGCGCCTCCGCGCTGCCCGCCAGCAGGCCCAGCTCGCGCAGCCCGGCGACGACCTCCGCGGAGCCGTGCCGCGTCACGGCTTCGACCAGCGCAGGGTCACCCGCCACCACGTCGTGCCCCTCCAGTGGAGGTGCTTGGTTCGTCGCTACCCGGTTGTCGACTGCCATGGCCCTACGGTAGTCGCATGGCTGCCGGCGGAGCGTCGACAACGGGGGGCAGCCGTCGTTCTCGACTCCTCGACGATGCTTGGCGGCTGGTCGTCTCCACGGTGGCCAGCTGCTTCCGCAACCGGGTGACCGGGCTCGCGGCCGAGGCGGCGTTCTTCGCGCTGCTCTCGCTGCCACCGCTGATCTTCGGGCTCACCGGCTCCATCGGGTTCTTCGTGCGCACCTTCACCGACCAGCGCGTCGAGGACTTCCGTGCCCGCATCATCGAGCTCGCCGGGCAAGCCTTCACCGACGAGGCGGTCGTGGAGATCATCGTCCCGACCATCGACGACGTCCTGGGCGCCCCTCGCTTCGACGTGATCTCGATCGGGTTCGTGCTCGCCCTGTGGTCAGGTTCGCGGGCGCTGAACGTCTTCGTCGACACCGTGACGATCATGTACGGCCTCGGTGGACACCGCGGCATCGTTCGGACGCGTGCTCTCTCCTTCTCGTTGTACGTCGCGGGGCTGGCCGGTGGCATGGTGGCGATCCCCCTGGTCGTGCTGGGACCGACCCTCGTCGACCAGCTCCTGCCACCGGGACTGGACGTCCTTATCCGGCTCTACTGGCCGGTGGTGGTCCTGCTGTGCATCTCCCTGCTGGCCACGCTCTACCACGTGTCGGTGCCCGCACGGACCTCGTGGCGATACAACCTGCCCGGCGCTGCGCTGACCCTGTTGATCTGGATTGCGGGGTCGGGCGTGTTGCGGTGGGTGCTCACCCAGACCGCGGCCGACTCGACGTCGATCTACGGCCCGCTGGCTGCTCCGATCGCCGTACTGATCTGGCTCTACATCCTGTCCATCGCCGTGCTCATCGGTGCGGCGCTCAACGCCAGCTTCGACCAGCTGTGGCCCGAGACCGAGCCGGCCCGCGCCCGCGTCGAGCTCGTGCGCCGACTCCGACGTCGAGCACGACAACTGCGCCGCACCGATGACGCGGGATTCGAGGGCGGGGGATTCGAGGACGTGGGCGAGATGCCGGACCAGCCCGACGACATCGAGCCGACCGTGGTGCTCGGCGAACGTCGACCGCGCTGACCGTGTCGAGGACAGCGGGGGTCGTCGAGACGGGGGCTGGCATGCTGTGTCGCGGACGGCCGGACCCGCGCGGCCGAGACTCGACCTGAGGAGCGGTTGCCCCGATGGGGAACATCAACATGCCGACGCCGATCGCCTTGGCCGGCGGGGGCTTGTGTCTGCTGGGCGGCTACCTGATCGGTGTCGTCGCCGGGCCCGACACCACCGCCCGCACCACGGCGCAGGTGGTCAGCTTCGACCGCGCCACCGACGAGCTGTGTCTCGAAGGTGAGGCGGTCGCCGAGGTCGCGGGCGCAGTTGACGGCCAGGTTTGCGGCACCTGGCGTCATGTGCAGGGCGCCCCTGCGCCGCGTGAAGGAGACATGTTCCGCTTCGTGACAATGACTTCCGAGGGGGACGAGGACGAGTCGGCGGTGTTCATCTACGGCGACGTGGTCCGATGATCCCGTCCTCAGGGCAGGTCAGGCCGTAGATTCGGATCGTGCCCGCCCAGGATCCCGACGACCTCGCGCTCGGGACGGTCGCGTTCCCCCGGCCGGCGACCTCGCCGTGGTGGGCGCTGGGCAAGCGGGTGCTCATCGCGCTGGGCTTGCTGGTGATGACGGTGCTGATCGTCTACATCGACCGCAAGGGGTATCGAGACAGCTACGACGGCGAGCTCAGCCTCGTCGACGCGATCTACTACACGACCGTCACACTGAGCACGACCGGGTACGGCGACATCACGCCGGTCTCGCAATCGGCGCGGCTGGTCAACGCTTTGGTCGTCACTCCGTTGCGTGTCGCCTTCTTGGTGGTGCTGATCGGTACGACGGTCGAGGTTCTCGCCAGCCAGGGTCGAGAGATGTTCCGCGTGGCGCGTTGGAGGAAGCAGATGGACCAGCACCTCGTCGTGGTCGGCTACGGCACCAAGGGCCGCAACGCGATCGACACCCTCGTCGGCAACGGGTGGCCCAAGGAGAAGATCGTCGTCGTCGATCCACACACCGCAGCGGTTCAGGAAGCCAACAGCCGCGGTCTCACCGTGGTCGTCGGAGATGCCACCCGACGGGACATCCTTCGCCGGGCCGGAGCGCAGAACGCTAGGCAGATCATCATCACCACCGACCGGGACGACTCCACGGTGTTGTCGGTGCTCAATGCCCGCCAGCTCAACCCCACGGCGTACATCGTGGCCGCTGCGCGCGAGGGCGACAACGTGGAGCTCGTCCGGCAGAGCGGCGCCGACGCCGTGGTGACTTCGTCCGAAGCGGTGGGGCGGCTCCTCGGGCTGTCCGCGGTCAGCCCGGCGCTGGGGTCGGTCTTCGAGGACCTGCTCACCTACGGCGAAGGCCTCGAGGTCGCCGAGCGCGAGCTGTTGGTCCCCGAGGTCGGCAAGCAGCCTTCACAGCTGCCCGACCAAGTGCTCGCCGTCGTGCGCGACAACAAGGTGCACCGCTACTTCGACCCCGTGGTGACCCAGCTCGCCCGCGGCGACAAGCTCATCGTCGTACGCCCGTCCCAGGAGCTGCCCTGGGCGCCGCGTCCCGGCACGCACGGAGAGGAAGCCAGCTCAGAAGAGTGACCGGGCGGCCCCTATCGGCGTCGCCCGCTCACCAGGTGAGTTCGATCTCCAACTCGTTCTCGTCCCCGATCTCCACCTCGATCTTCAATTCGACCTCGTCGGGAACTCGTACGGTGACGCGGCGCCCGTCACGCACGAACTCGACCGAGTTGTTGCGGGCGAGCGCGTCGGCGAGGGCGTGCAGTCGCGCCGCTGCGTCCTCACGGCTCATTCGCTCCGTGTCGTCGATCTCGAACAGATCCATGCCGGCTCCTCGGGTTTGTGTTCTCTGGGTCTTGCCACGCTAGCGAAGCGTGCCTTCATCAGCCCCGTCGCAATCGGTCTCACCCGGCCGGGGTAGGCGTCGCGGATGTGCTGCGGGGAGTCGTGAGGGACGTCGAGGTGTTGGGCGCGGTTGGAGACGGACTTGCGGACTGTGGCGGAGCCGTCGACTTGGTGAGGGAGGGAGTCGGACTCGGACTCGTGGCCGAAGGGTACGGCTGAGCAGTTGTCGGCGTCGAGCCTCCTGACGGAGATTGGATCGACGTACTCGGCGTGGCTTCCGAGGAAGCGGACGGCGATAGCGACGAAGTCGTGGTGCCTGACGGCGAGGGCGAGGTGGTCGGTGTCGTGCTCGGCTCGGTCAGAGAACCCTGGTCCTCCTCCACGATGGCGAGGATCTGCTCTTGGTAGTCGGTGAGCCGGTCCTGGATCTCGTCGAGCGGCACCTGCCCGATGGTGGCGCCGTACGCCGCGATCTCCTCCCACAGGCGCTCCAGCCTTGCCGTCGCGTCCTCTCCGAGCGCCTTGTCGAGGGTGACGAAGAGCTGGACGGCCAGGGAGTAGGTGAGGCAGCTGGTGCAGTCGTAGTTGACCGAGACCGCGATGTTCTGCGGAGCGACGTCGGCTTCGCCCACCACCAGGACGACCTGGAAGGCGACAGCGACCGCCGCGCAGTTCTTGCAGCTGGCCAGGGCGTAGGCCTCGTTGGTGGTCTCCACCGGCTCGTCGCCCTCGGCCCACACCAACGCGAACGCCACCGAGTACGTCGCGGTGTCGTCGGTGGTGTTCACCGCCAACGCCTGGGTGTCGCCTTCGTCGGGTGCCGGCGGCTCGTCGAACGGGAAGATCCAGGTCCCCGGCGTCGCTTGAGCGACATCACTTTCTTGCAGGCCTTCGGCAGCGTCGTCGGCGTCTGCCGCGCCTGGTGCCACGGCTTGGCCTGCGGCGGTCTCGTCGTTGGGCACGAGCACTGCGGCGAGCTGCGGGCGCTCCCTGGTGGGCAGCGCGACATCCGAAGGCCACATCACGGTGCCGGCACCCCGGCTACCGACCTGCACCTCGCTGGGCGAGTAGGACACCGGGAGAAGACCGGTCAGCGTGCCGTCCTCGTAGGGTTGGATCGGTCGATAGCGTTCCTCGTCGGGCCACCAAGCGAAAGCCACCCCGGCCATCAGTGTCAGCGCAATGAGCGCGGCGAGGCCACGGCGTACGGGACTGTTGTCCGTGGCACGCCAGACCGCGCCGCCCACCTGGCGCACGAGCCGAACGAGCAGATAGGCGATCGCGGCGATCGATAGGACGACGATGACGACTCCGAGTGCGCGTGTCACGACACCGACGATGTCGCCCTCGCTCATGGCGGCTGTCAGTTGGCCGTACTGGCTCTGGGCGCCGGCCCACGCGGTGCCGACCAGGCGAGGCAGGGTCAGCACGACCAGCACCAGCACGCCGAGCAGCGCAGGCACGACCGTCAGCACCCAGATGGTGACGACCGCGCGCGCCCACGGCTTGAGATCCCGTGCCCGCGGGTCGGCCGGACGGCCCGGGACCAGACTGCGCAGCGTCGGACCGATGCGCTGGAAGAGATCGGGTACGCCGGTGAGATCGGCGAGCACGTGGTAGCCGTCGAACCGCACGAACGGCAACAGCTGTCGGAGCATGTGCAGGATCTGCGTGGCGACGAGTAGCAGCAGTGCGTCGTACCGGATCAAGAACCAGAGACCCACCGTGACCACGGCGACGATCGCGTTGAAGTACAGGCCGCCGAGGTCGGTGCGCAGACGCCCCGCTCTGCCGAGGCGGTAGGAGTCTGTGACGTCGGTATAGAAGGCCGGCCAGACGAGGTAGAGGCCGGCGCCCATCACTCCGGGCGTGGCGCCGCCGCGGCGGGCGGCGGCGGCGTGGCCGAACTCGTGGAAACCCGCGGAAAGCACCGTGACGGCGAGTACGCCGAGTAGCAGCCCAGGGCGTGCAAAGGCTTCATGGGTGGCCGAGGCGAGTCCCTTGTCGAAGAGCACCCACCAACAGATCCAGACGAACGTCAGCATGACCGGGAGTACGACGCCGACGTTGAAGAGAGCGGCGAACGGTGCGGTGAGCCGGCGGGTCTTCTCCTCGTCGGTGACGGCGACTTTGAAGCGCAGACCGAGTAGCGGGTTGCTGCGGGGGAGAGGTGGCTCAGAGCCGTCCTCGTTGACGGCGAGGCCGAGGGGGCGCAGCTTGTCGACCAGATCGCGAGCGTTCTCCTCGGAGACGGGTTTGCCCGTGGCTCCGCTGACGACGCGAGCGATATCGGCGTACGAACGCCGGCCGTCGAGTGCAGCCAAAGTGGCATACAGCAGTGGCGTGAGCTGGATCGTCTGCCCGTCGGCTCGGCGAGCCAGAGCAGGCGGTGTGCGATATCCGGAGCCCTCCATCTCGCCGATGAGGACGGTCCCGCTCACGCGGGCCGGGGCGACCGCGCCCCCGGTGCTGGGTCCGCCAGTCACCAGGGGCGTGCCCGCTCCGGTCACGGTTGCGGTGCGTCAGGCTGGGAGATGTCGGAGGTCTGGTCGGAAGTGGCTGTTGCCTCGCCAGTGATGCCCTGGTTGATGATCGCGTCCTGCTGGGCGACCGCAACGGCCTCGCTGTCGACCGACCCGATGTTCGCCGCCACCGCCGCGTCGATCGGAGCCGCCACGTTGGCATTGGCGGCGACCGCACCGTTGATCGGCGCCGCGAGGCCGGCCTCGGCGTCGAGGTCCACGTTGACGTTGAGCAGGTTGCCGTCGGCGAAGTCGCCGAGTCCTCCGACCCCCGCACCCACGCCGTCGGTCACACCGTCGAGAGTCCCGCCTACACCGTCGGTCACGCCGCCGACGCCATCGGTCACCCCTCCGACGGTGTCCGTCACGCCGTCCAGGGTGCCACCGACATCGTCGGTGAGGCCGGTCGCCGCAGCGGAGTCCGTCGCGCCCTGAGTCGCTGCGGCCTCGCCAGCGGCTTCGGTGTCGCCGCTAGCACTGCCCTGGTCGATCACGCTGTCCTGCGTCGCTTCGGCATTCGCGTCGGCGGTGATGTCCTGGTTGATCATCACGCCCTGATCGGACAGCGCCTGTGCGGTCGAGCCCTCCGAGAGGATGTTGGCGCCCACCGCGGCGTCGATCGGGGCGGCGGCGTTGGCGTTCGCAGCGACCGCCAGGTCGATCGGCGCGGCCGCGTCGATCGCGAGGTCGAGGTCGACGTTGAGGTCGAGGATCGAGACGACCTCCTTGTCCGGCAGCGCAGTCGCGGTCTCGGCAGCGAGCTCGTCGGCGGACAGGCCCTCGGGCTGGGGGTTCTCCATGATGGTGCTCCTCAGTTGTCGTCGGCAGTGCAAGGTTTGCCCGTGCCCGCTCCGGACAAACGCCTCCGTTTGGTGGCTTCGAGCGCCGATGGGCTGCTTCGCTCCTTAGGATCGTGGCGTGATGTCGGTGCTATCCGCCTCTGCGTCGGGGAGCACTCTGCGTCGATGCGTTGCGGCTGGAGCGGTTGCTGCCGCGGTCATCGGTTCGATCGCGCCGACGGTGCCAGCGGGACGCGAGTCGGCCAGAGACGATGTGGCGCAGCCGGACTGCGACGCCATCTGGCAGCGCGACGACACGGGTTTCTACGAGAGCAACCCGACCTATGTCGAGAAGCGTGACGACACCTCCGACTGGAAATTCTCCTCGCCCCGGGCACAGGGGCTGGATGGCCCCGTCCTCCGACGGAAGGTGAAGCGTCTCTTCGCCAACGACTCGCTGCTGTCGGTCATCGTCATAAGAAACGGCGTCATGGTGCTCGAGCGCTACGGCAACGGTGGTGGACAGTTCGCGTCCAACAACATCCACTCCGCTTCCAAGCCGATGATCCACGCGCTCGCCGGCATCGCGGTCCGCAAGGGACACCTGAGGAGTCTCGACACAGCAGCAGCCCGCCATCTTCCCGTCCAATTCAAGGGGCGAACGGCGGCCACCAAGGCCATCACCGTCCGGCAGTTGCTGGCCATGAGGTCGGGTCTGGCGTGGACAGAGGACTCCACCGAGTACCGGATCGAGAAGACCGACGACTGGATCGCGGCGATCCTCGCGCGGCGCCTCGAGCATCGGCCAGGCAAGCGTTTCAACTACAGCACCGGCAACACCCATGTCGTCTCGGGGGTTCTCCAGGCCGCCACCGGCATGTCGACGTGCGCGTTCGCCCAGCGCGAGTTGTTCTTGAAGATCGGCATCACCGCCGAGCACTGGGGCCGCGACCCGATGGGGGTCTCATCCGGCGGATACAACCTCTATCTGACTCCACGCGAGCTGGCCAAGTTCGGTCTGCTCTTCGCCCAAAGGGGCCGATGGAAGGGGGACCGGGTGATCCCGGCGAGGACGGTGGCCGACGCCTTCACCGAGCGGACGCCGAAGGGTGCTGACGGGTTCGGCTACTCCGGGGGGTGGTGGACCCTTGAGATCGCCGGATATGACACGTACGTCGCGTGGGGCTGGGGAGGCCAGTTCATCTACGTGATCCCGGATCTGGACCTCGTCTTCTCCACCACCCAGAACACTCGCGAAGGTCACGACAACGTCGAGATCGATGCGGCCGGATTCGTCGAGGACGTCCTCGTCCCGGCGGTGCGCCGATAGGGGATGTTGCCGGGCGACCGAAGCGGCCACCTAGATCACAGCGATGCTGGACTTCTGGTGGGCGATACTGGGTTTGAAGTGTTGAGAGGCGGCCTACCACGACTGCTCCACCGACGTCCAGTTTCGCGGTAAACTCCTAGGTCAGAGGGCATTTTGGTCCGGGACACGTCAAGACGCATCAGGACAGACATGGACCGCGCTATTCCTCGCATGTTCCACGAAAGGCGATACTGGGAGGACACAAGATGGCTCGGGCGCAGCAGCGGGCACGGCGCAGTTTCGGCCGGGTCGAGCGGCTGCCGTCGGGCAACTACCGGGCCGGGTACACCGGTCCGGACGGCCAGCTCCACCGAGCCTCAACGACCTTCGACGCCAAGGACGACGCCATCGCCTGGCTGTCCGGCCGACGTGCCGAGATCCAGATGGAGGTCTGGGCGCCCGACGTCGCGAGCCGTGGTGCGAGGCGACGCGAGTCGCCGACCTTCCGGGCCTACGCCGACCTCTGGCTGGAGAACCGCAAGACCAAGGGCCGAGAGCTGCGGCCCACGACCCGTCGGCAGTACCGGATGCTGCTCGACAAGTTCATCCTCCCGACCCTCGGCGACCATCGCATAGACCGGATCACCAACGAGGACGTCAACGCCTGGTACGACGACCTCGCGCCGGGGCGGGAGACGATCCGGGCACAGTCCTACAGCCTGCTGCGCACCATCTTCGCGAGCGCGGCCTCGGAGCGGCCGACCCCGTTCATCCCGTACAACCCGGCTCACATCCGCGGTGCCGGCAGCACCAAGCGCGCGCACCAGGTGCAGCCAGCGACGCTCGCCGAGCTGGAGATGATCGTCGCCGAGTTGCCTGAGCGCTACCAGCTGATGGCGCTGCTCGCCGCCTGGTGTGCGATGCGCTTCGGCGAGCTCACCGAGCTGCGCCGCGGCGACATCGACCTGCGGACCAACCGGGTGAAGATCCGCAGGGGAGTGGTGCGCGTCGACGGAGAGTTCATCGTCGGCCCGCCCAAGTCCGACGCGGGCAGTCGTGACGTCGCGATCCCGCCGCACCTGGTGCCGCTGGTCAAGGACCACCTTTCCCGGCACGCCGCCTCTGGCAAGGATGCGCTGCTGTTCCCGGCCGCCGCCGACAGCAACGCCCACATGGCGCCGTCCACGCTGTACAAGGTCTACTACCCGGCACGGAAAGCCGCCGGACGGCCAGACCTCCGCTGGCACGACCTGCGTCACACCGGGGCCGTCCTCGCCGCCCAGACCGGCGCCACTCTGGCCGAGCTCATGGGCCGGCTCGGCCACTCAACTCCCGGCGCTGCCATGCGATACCAGCACGCAGCCGCCGACCGCGACGCGGAGATCGCGAAGCGTCTGTCCGCGTTGGTGTCGGACGTAGATGTGAAGGTGGAGGGGTGAGCGAGGGTACGACTTGGGTCACCGAGTTCTACGAGGACGACGCCGGCCGTCGTCCGGTCGAGATGTGGATGGGCTCGCTGACGGACGCGGAGTTCATGGCGCTCCGCGCTGGCATTATTCGGTTTCTTGAGGTTCATGGCATCGGCTTGACCTCGACGCCTTGGTTGAAGGCGCTAGGAGACGGCCTGCACGAGTTCCGCGTGCGACACGACGCCTCCACTATCGAAGGGCTCGCTGGCTACGAGCCGACTGAGGGGCTGCCGACCCAGAAGAAGATCCTGCTCCGGCTCTTCGTGCACTTCCACGGCAACAAGGTCGTGCTCCTTGTTCACGGCTACGACAAGGGCAGCGACGACAGTCCGAGGCAGCAGGGCAAGGAGATTCAAGAGGCCCGCAAGCGATTGACCAGGTGGAGGGTGGCGGAAGCGAAGCGAGCCAAGAAGAAGTAGGTTGCTGGTATGTGGTATCAGACATATGATGGTGGGGCCGAGAGGAGATGGTGATGGCGAAGACGTTTGCCGAGTACGCCCGTGATCGCGAGGCGACGATGAGTCCGGCCCAGCGCGATCTGATGCGCGCATTCGATCAGGCCGCAGCTTTCGGCTCAGTCATTTTCGGCGCACGCAAGGCTCGCGGCCTTCGCCAATCAGACCTGGCGGACCTCTCCGGTGTGACGCAGGCTGATATCAGTCGGATCGAGCGTGGCCAGGTTGCGCCGACAACCCAGACGCTTCTCAAGCTCACGGATGCGTTGGGAGTCGAGATCCAATTCGTGCTCGCCGAGCCTGGCACGACGCCGGCTGAGTCGATCAGCCTGCGCGTCCCTGTCGCCGGCTGAGCCAACGAACGCCGTTGACCGCGAAGTCGACAGCGACGACTCGCGCGGATGCCCAGCGGTACACCGCCCGAAAGTGATGGTCTCGCAAGTCGTGGCGAGGTCGTCCCAAAAGGCCGAACGCTGTGCGGACATGCCGTCCATGGTGAGCTGGCTGTGAGGTTCGGCCAAGTGAGTTTCGTGGCCGACGGCTGCCCTCTACTCGGCGGTGAACACCGTGTGGGTGATCTGGTCGACGGGCTCGCCGGTGAGGTCGGACCACGCCTGCATCGTGGCGGCAAGCGCCAGGGCTGCACCAGCCTGAACCGCTGGGCTGCCCTGGCGCCGGATCAGCGAGTCGAGCGTGGCGAACGCGCGACCCTTCCTGGCGAGGTCCAGGACGTCGCGGGCCGCGCGCTCGCCGACCCAGTGCCCTTTCGGCAGCTTCGTTCGTGCGGCGATTCCGGCCGGCGCCGCGTCGTCATGTCCCGAGAGGATCTGGTCGAGCAGATCGAGGGCCACTCCGATGGTGCCCGCCACGGTCGCCGTCGAGTTGTCAGGCGATTCCGGGAGGGCCGTCGCTAGCACTGCTCCGGCCAGCTCGGTCTCGCCGTCCGCCACGGCCTCGACGTACAGGCGCAGGGTCGTGAGGGCGAGCGAGCGCGACTCACCCACGGGCGTGAACAGCGCCATGTTGCGGCGCTCGATCGCCCGGTCGAGCGCACGCTGCAGCACGTTCATGTCGGGAATCGAGTCGGGGTCGTTCAGGTCGATGCCGTTCTCGGCGAGCAGTGGCGCGATCTCGCGCATCAGATCGTCGGCCATGCCCGGCGTGTGGACGATCTCGGGTCCGCCCCACGGGGGTTCAGGGAACGAGCGGCGGGCGTCAGGCATGCCGAGATTCTTGCAGGGCGGGTCGGCGGAGGGGGCTCGGGCTCAGCTGCCGGGCTCATCGTCAGACACCTCCTGCCCTGATTTCAGGTAGTCGGCACGCTGGCTGGGTCGGAGTCGGATGAGCGCGCCTGGTGGGCTTTCGCTACCTGAGTCGGTCGCTCGCGGCCGGCGGCGCGTCGGCAGGGTCTTGTGGATGAGCGGCTGCCAGGCACGCCGGATGGGGTCGGGCAGGTCGAGCTCTCTCCAGATGTCGACGAGCAGCGCGCCGTCGATGTAGTCGAGCAGGTCGCGCGGGCTGCCCTCCCGGAGGATCAGCTGGTAGGCGCATGCGCGATCGGTGCGGTCGCGGAGGTAGTACGGCCGCCGTGCCACGGGCCAGTGGTGGTCGGGCCCTGGAAGCAGGACCGTGCTGAAGGCGCGTTCGGGATCGAGTCGCCACAGCTGCTTGGCGAGCCAGAACGGGTGCAGACCGTGCTGGCCGGGAACCTCCACGAACTCCAGGTTCGGCACGACCTCCAGCCGGTGACCGGCTGCTTCGATGATCCGCTCGGCGACGGCCAGCGAGGGCGACTTCGTGCCGCGCTCGTACGCCGACAGGGTGGGCTGCGACGTACCGGCGAGCCTCGCGAGGGCGTCCTGGGTCAGCCCGGCCGCGCGGCGGGCGTACGCGAGTAGGAAGCCCCCGGGCACACTGCGAGGATATCGGACCGGATCTGCTCGGCCAGATCGTTCGTTTCGGTGCCTCACCTGCACAGATGCGACAGCGGACGGACAGTCGCGGCCAGGTCGTGCGGGGTGTCGATGCCAAATCCGGACATGCCTTGCACACCTACCTCTTGACAGGGGTCTGCCCTGGCACGGAAAGGGGTGATCACCATGAGCGTCGCGACGTGTCTCGGCCTCGACGACGTCGACGGTCCGGCGATGGCGGCCGCGGGCGTGGCGTGGCAGCGCTGGTGCCATCAGGAGCCGGACCTGGCGGTTGTTGACGACCTGCTCGACCTACCCGACTGGACACGTCGCGTTTCGACAGCGACCAAGGACGATCTGCTGGCTCGTCTGTCCCAGTTGGCTCAGGACGACGCCGAGGCGGCACTCGTCCTGGCGTGGCTGCTGCTCCCGGGCATGACGCGCCTGGCCGACAGCCTGCGGGATCTCTCGCCGGACATCGACGCGCTGACCGCCGGCGAGCTCTCGCTGCGGATCCGCACCGCGCCGTCGCAGCGATGCGTGGCCGCGAACATCCTCCGCGCCGTACGACGGTCCCTGCTCGCGGAGCTCGGACACACCGAGGCCGCGCAGCGACGCGATCGCACTTGGGCAAGCACCACGCTGTGCGACACCGCTGAGGACCTCGACCTCCTCGCCGGACTCCCCGAACTCCATGCCGACGCGGTGTTCGAGTCGAGCCATCTCTTCCAGGACGCCCTGCTGGGCGGCGTGCTGAGCCTGCCGGACGCCTCCCTGTTGCAGCAGCTCGCCGTGGCGGCAGCCGAACATTCCGCCCCGGCACGCAGGGGGCGTGCCGGGCTCACCTCACCGGCCGTCGTCGAGTACGTCACTCGCTACGGCCCCCAGTCGGCGCGATCGGTACGACGCCGCGCATCGATGCTCATGGACCGGCTCGGTCGACACGCACGCGAGGAGCGACTCGTCGAGGATCTGCGTGCATTCGTCACAGCACACGAGCTGCCGCCGATGAGCCTCGACGAGGTCCTCGAGGAGTTCGCGTGGCAGCACATCGAGGACCACGCCAACGCCCGCGACCGCGAGTTCGACGAGTCCGCGTGATTGAGCACGTTGTTGTGAGGGGATCTGCCGCCGACGGGCGGACGCCGAGACAGAGTCTGTCACGTGTCAGGCTGGCGCGTATGAACGCAGAGCAGCAGGTGATTGCGGCTGCCGAAGATCGGGCTTCGGCCCTCGCGGCGGGCGATGCCGAGCGACTCGCGGGGCTCCTGCATGAGGGCTTCAGGTGGACGTCACATACGGGGGAGTCCTACAGCCGGTCCGAGTACGTCCGTCGGAACACCAAGGGGCACACGGTCTGGCGTTCGCAGCGGCTGAGTGGCGTCGAAGTCGTCGTTGTCAACGACACCGCCGTTCTCCACGCCGAGGTGACCGATGAGGTGGTGGGAGAGGACGATGAACTCGAGACCTTCCGGATGCCGATGACGCAGGTCTGGGTCCGCCAGGAAGGCGACTGGATGTGCCTTGCGGGCCACGCGGGACCACGCCGTTCCTGACGTCCCACCATGCCGCTGCCGGGGCGTTCAGGCGCAGGTCGTCGATCCGATCTGGAGTAGCCGATGGACCTCAGGACCGAAACGGCGCAATCGTCCAGCGCTCATCGGCCTCGGACGGCCGATGCGGCGCTCACATCCCGATGCCCGGCGCCTGGTGTGAAGGCGCCTGGCGGTGGTGGTCGACACCGGGGACCTCGTGGCGTTGCCGCTTGGGCGCGAGCTGCTTGCGGATCCGATACGCCAGCGCCGCGGTCGGGTGTTCGGACGGCAACGGTCGGATACTCGCCCTCATCAGCAAAGGCTCTGGGTCTCGGCCCTGTCGCTTGAGTCGGTCGAGCTCGCGCGCCAGTGTGAGGGTGTGCTCGTCGGCGCGGCCGACGTAGGCAACAACCCGGCGTTCCCACAGGTGGACGGCGTCGTCGTAGCGGCTGTTGACGGTGCGGATGAGGCTGCGGCGGTACGCCGCGGCGCGGTCGTCGTCGGACGCGGGACCGGCGATCGTGCGTTCGTCTGGTGGGATGCCCTGGGTGGCCCGCCAGACCGCGATGTCGGCGCGCAGCTCTGGGGTGAGGACGTCGGCGTAGTCGTCGAGCCAGGCAGGGAGAGTCGCGTCTGTGCGGTCTCGGACCTGAGCCGCGAGGGTGCTCACGAGGCGTGTCCTCGCCGCCAGGTACGGACCCCACCGCGGGTGCTCGGCAACATCTGTCGGGATGTCGGGCAGCCAGGGGAGCGGGCCTGGTGCAACCGGTTCGTCGTCACCGACGAGGACCTTCTGGGTCGCGACCGCGAGGGCGTCGGCGTACCTCGTTGCTGCGTCGTGGAGACGAGTCTCTGGTGTGGCGGCCAGTTCGCGGGTGGAAGTCGCCGAGATGGCAGCGCCGTCGCGGGCGAGCACCCGCTCGAGGGTCTCGGTGGCGGTGAGCTGTGAGGTGATGCCGGGCAGCTCGAACTCGCGCTCGCTGTTGAGGTCGTCGGTGATGACGTGGACGTGGTTCTCGGTGCGGCCGCGGGTCAGCATTGTGTAGAGCAGTTGCCGGGTCTCCTCGCCGGTGATGATGCCGTGCATGACGTCGGCGGTCAGGCCCTGAGCGGTGTGGACGGTGGAGGCGTAGCCGAGCTCGACATGGGCGGCGACGTACTCCGCGGGCAGCGCGGTGGTGAGTCCGGAGTCGCGGTGTCGCACGATCAGGGTGCCGTTCTGGATGCTGGTGACGGTCCAGCGGTCGCCGTTCTTGACCCAGTCGGTGCTGCTCACACCGAGCCGACGGTCGTTGAGTCGGGTGAGTACGGCGTCGCCGACCGACGCGTGGGTGCCATCGCGCAGCCGCACCTCGTCGCCAACGGTGGTGTCCCTGAGCCGGGCGAATCGAGCTCGCTCGTTGAGCTGCCGCACGAGTTCGCGGGTCGGCGCCAGCATCGAGCAGTCGCGGCCCGCGTCCTGCTCACGTTGCCAAGCGTCGAAGACCTCGTCGACGACGGTCTGTTCATCGCCGGCGTGGATGCGCTCGTGGTCGAGGTAGTAGCCGAGGGCCGCTCTGTCGCCCTCTCGCAGCGCCATGGATGCCTCGGCCTCGACCGGCTCGACGAACCGGACGACCTCGTCCAGGCGTACGGCGCCGTGCGCACGGGCGATGTCGCGGAGGACACCCCCTGCGCCGATGGCGGCGAGCTGCTGGTCGTCGCCGATCAGCCGGACGGTGGCACCGTGCTCGACCGCGAAGCCGATGACCCGGTCGAGGGTGATGGTGTCCGCCATGCCGGCCTCATCGACGACGAGCAGAGTCCGGGGACCGACAGAAGCGGCCAGGTCGGAATCGTGCTGGGTGTCGAGGTCGTGCACGAGCTTGGCGAGCGTCTCGCACGGCATGCCGGTGGCGTCGCGGAGTGCGGCCGCGGCGGCCGCCGAGGGTGCGAGGCCGAGTACGTCGGCTCCCGCCTCGGTCCACACCCCTCCGAGCACCCGCATCGCGGTCGTCTTCCCGGCCCCCGCTGGTGCGAGAGCGAGCTGCACACGTCGACCGCTGGTGGCCATCGCGCGGACCAGCTGCTCCTGGCCGGCGTTGAGCTCGGTGCCGTCGAGGCGCGCGGCCAGGATGGCCAGCTCGACGTCCTCGATGGACCATGCCACCGCGTTGGTGCTCGCGGCGGCTGCGACGATGTGCGCCTCGGCGTCAAGCACGCGGGTGGTGGTGAAGTGGTCGCGTCCGGTGTGGCGGTAGACGCTCGTCCCGTCCGACCGACACAGCGCGTCCGGTTCGCCGATCGGGTCGCGGTCCGGGGTGAGGTTGACTGACACCTCCGTGACCTCGTCGACGACCCAGCCGACGGCCTCGGCGACCAGTTCGGCGGGGAGCCCGGCGTCGCGGATCTGGCGATGGGCCTCGGCGTGCACGTGCCAGGACCGCCAGGTCGCCCTGCGCGCCTCGAGTTCGCCGAGCACGCGCTCGGCCACCTCCCGGACCGACCACGTCGAAATGTTGGCCTGTGCGGGGGCGCCGGTGGGGTGGAGCGCGCCTTGCACCATCCTGTCGACGGCGCCCGGGGATCCGAGTACGTCGCCGGCCTGGCTCCGCCAGGTCGTCCGCTGCTCGGCCAGAGATCGCGGCTCGTGCTTGGCCTCACGGGTCTCCAGGTTCGCCTGCTGGGCCAGCGCAACGGCCTCGACCGGCGTCGGCGTACGGCCGTGAGCTTCGCGGAAGTCACGGGTCAGCTCGCGCTGCCGGGCGATGATGTCGGCTCGTCGGCGCGACCACGCGCCACACAGGTCTGGGTTGACGCCGACGATCTCGCGGACCGGCCGGTTCTCCCGGGTGGCACCCGGCCGCTCGGCGAACTGCACGCCGAGCGCCTCGACGAGGTGTCGCTCCAGGGCGGTGTTGTAGGTCTCGGACGCGGCGACCACGTGTTGGTGCAGGACGCGCCCGTAGATCGAGAGCCACTTGCCCTGCATTGTCTGCACCTTGTTCGCAACCGCCACATGCGTGTGCAGATCCGGATCGCCCGCGCGCGAGTCGCGGTGGGTGAACGCGGCCGCGATGAGCCCACGGGTCTCGATCTGGCGGGCGCCGTCCTTGCCCTCGCGGGTGAACAGGGCGTGCTCCTCGATGTAGGCGATCGCGTCCGCGACCGCCCCCTGGTGGGCCTGCTCGATCTTCGCCGCGACCTCCGGCGGCGCGATCGCCCAGAGCGCGGAGACCGACTTGACCGGGCTGAACGTCAGGTCGAACCCCGCGACGGCCGTCTGCCGGGGCCGTGAGTACTTCGCCAGCGCTGTCGACAGCTCTTGGGCCGTCGCCGGCTC
>JBHWSH010000419.1:0-11833 GCA_043427135.1 Marmoricola sp.
GGAGTGCGCGGCACAATCTCCCCATGGACGATCGCTCGCCGAGTCTCGCGCCTGCCGACTTCCCTCCTGCCGGTTCCCTGCACTCGGGCTACCGGCGTGCGGAGGTCGACGAGTTCGTGGCCGAGCTGCGGCGCGCATTGCAGCATGAACCGCCGACGATGGCGCCCTATGAGGTGGGCGACGTGCGCTTCCCGGTGACGAGGCGGGAGGACGCGTACGCCATGCAGCCGGTCGACGAGTTCCTCGACGCCGCCCAGGTGCTGCTGCGACAGCGCCACGGGGCGGATGCGGTGGCCGACCTCGACGGCCACACGGTTGCCTCGGACGGCCCGCGGGCCTGGTGGTGGCTCCTGGTCGTGGCCGTGGTCGCGATCGCGGCAGTCGTCCTGACGACGCTCCTCTGAGTGCAGTCCGGCGGCGATACGATCAGCCGGGGTGCGGCACTTCGCTGAGCCACTGCGGCTCGAGCTGGTGGGCAGCGGCGTACACCGCCTCCGCAACCGCCGCAGGGTGGAAGGCCGAGCCGGGGTCGTCGTACGCGAGAGCGCCGCGCACCGTCACCGAGACCGCCCGGATGCCGTCGGGGGACAAGGTGGCGTCGAGGCTGTGCACGAGGTTGCGGACCGCCGCCTTCTGTACGCCGAGCGAGGCCGCCTGTGCCGAAGGCCGGTCCGCAGCCATGCTGCCAGTGACGGTGATCCGGCTGCCGCTACGCATCGCCGGCCGTGCCGCCTGGACGGCGGTGAGCAGCGCACCGACACCGACGTGGACGTCTTCGAGCAGCTCGGCGACCGACAGCTCCAAGGGGTTCTTCGCCCGCCAAGCGCTCGGGTTGAAGTGGAGCACCGCGACATGGCTTCCCCCGAGCTCGCGCACGGCCTCGCCGAGTCCCTCGGGGTCGGTCAGTTCAGCGCCGGCCCAGCGGGTCGCCAGTCCCTCGTCCTGCAGCGACCGCCCGAGAGCTTCGAGGTCGGGACCCGCGAGCCCGAGCAGCGCCACGTCGAGCCCGTCTCGGGCGAAGCGTCGTGCGACGGCGGCTCCGACCCCGGGCCCGGCGCCGATCACGAGGACGGTGCCGCTGCCTGCCGGGCGGGCGCCAGGGGGAAGAGTGCTCATCGGGCCAGCGTAGGGACACACTGACCTCGTGGACGAGTCGACGACCGCATCCCCGCGTGCAACGCGTTGGGTGCTGCACGTCGACCTCGACGAGTTCATCGCCGCCGTGGAGATACTCCGCCGCCCCGAGCTCGCCGAGGTGCCCGTCGTGGTCGGAGGACGCGGGGACCCGACGGAGCGCGGCGTCGTCGCGACCGCGTCGTACAAGGCCCGTGCCTTCGGCGTGGGGTCGGGGATGCCGCTGCGTACGGCGGCGCGCAAGCTGCCGCCCGAGACGGTGTGGCTGCCGGTCGACAAGCCTGCGTACGAAGAGGCCAGCGATCAGGTGATGACCGCGCTGCGCGCGCTCCCGGTCACGGTCGAGGTGCTGGGCTGGGACGAGGCGTTCCTCGGAAGCGACACCGACGACCCGCGCGCCCTCGCCGAGCGTGTGCGCGCGGAGGTGCTGACGGCGACTCGGCTGCACGCGTCGGTCGGGATCGGCGACAACAAGTTGCAGGCCAAGACCGCGACCTCGATGGCCAAGCCTCGCGGGGTGGCCATGCTGACCAGCGCTGAGTGGATGCAGGTCATGGGGGAGCGGCCTACCCAGGCATTGTGGGGCATCGGGTCACGCACCGCGCAGCGGCTCGACGGCCTCGGTATCCGCACGGTCGCAGAGCTCGCCGCGACCGACGCGCAGTCGCTCGCCGATGCGCTCGGGCCGCGGATGGGGCCCTGGTATCGACGGCTCGCGCGTGGCGTCGACTCCTCCCCGGTGGACCCGACACCGTGGCGCCCGCGAGGGCACGGCCGTGAGACGACCTTTCAAGCGGACCTGTCGGACTGGACCCAGGTGGCCGAGGAGGTACGCCGGCTGGCGCATCAGGTCTCGGACGACCTCGCGCGCGAGGGACGTCCCGCGACCCGCATCGGCGTTAAGATCCGCTATGTGCCGTTCCGCACCACCCAGCGGAGCCTCACGCTGCCCGAGCCTGCCAGCGACACCCACGTCATCGCCAACGCAGCGGTCAGCCTGCTCGACCGCTTCGACCAGAGCCGGTCCGTGCGCCTCGTCGGCGTGCGCGCCGAGATGACACCTTGAGTCGCGACCCGGCGCCAGTTCGGCGTTTCCTCCCCGAAGTAGCGCCGACTCGGCGGTGGTGTTCTCAGCCGAGCTGTCGGTCGACCTTACGCATGGTGCGTGCGACGACGTTCTGGTAGCGGGGCCCGATCGTGCGGACCATCAGGTCCAGGGCTTTCGCGTCGGAACCGACGAGGATCCGCGGCTTGTCGGCCAAGACGCCCGCGATGATGACCTCGGCCGCTCGCTCAGGGCTGGTGCGCGCGAGTTTGGTGTCGAAGAACTTCGCGGTGGCGGCCTGGTCACGGCCCACCGAGACGGCGTTGCGCGCGATCGCGGTCTTGATGCCGCCGGGATGGACGCAGCTGACCTGCACACGATGACCGGCGACGAGCATCTCCTGGCGCACGGACTCGGTGAAGCCGCGCACGGCGAACTTGGCGGCGTTGTACGCCGACTGGCCGGGCACCGAGAGCAGCCCGAAGAGGCTGGAGATGTTGACGAGGTGGCCGTCGCCGGAGGCGATGAGGAACGGGAGGAACTCCTTCGAGCCGTGCACGACGCCCCAGAAGTCGACGTCCATGATCCGCTCGATGCTGGGATAGTCGAGCACCTCGAAGTCGCCGTGCAGCGCGATGCCGGCGTTGTTGATCACCACGTTGACGCGGCCGAGATCCTCCGCGACGTCCGCGGCGTACGTCCCCATCGCGGCGCGGTCGCGAACGTCGAGCCGGTCGATGCGCGGAGTGTGGCCGGTCGCCTCGGTGACGAGGACCGCGGTCTCCTCCAGCCCGGGCAGGTCCACGTCGGAGAGGGCGAGGCGAGAGCCATGTCCGGCAGCGAGGACCGCCAGGGCACGTCCGATCCCGGAGCCGGCGCCGGTGATGACGACGACCTTGTCGTGGAGGGTCTTCACGAGGTGGCCCCGGTGGGTTGAAGGGTCTCGACCCTTCGAGACGGTCGCCCCGCTCCCTCCTCAGGGCACTCACGCTCGACCGACGAGACAGGCTCGTAGGCGTCGGGGTCGAAGGACGCGGTCAGGCGACGGAACGTGAAGGTCGCCCGCGGCCAGAGGGTCACGTTGCGCCCGTGTGAGTCGAGATACCAGCTCGCGCACCCACCGGTGCTCCACACGGTGCGTCGCATGCGCCGCTGCAGGTCGTCGACCCAGGCACGCTGCTCGTCGGCACGCGGCTGCACTGCCTGGGCTCCCGTGCGTCGCAGATGCCGGATCGCATCACGGAGGTAGGCCACCTGCGACTCGATCATGAACACCATGCTCGAGTGGCCCAAGCCGGTGTTGGGGCCGACGACGAAGAACAGGTTGGGGAAGCCGTGCACGGTGCTGCCCTTGTAGGCCTGCATGCCGTGCTCTTCGAAGTACGCCGCCAGGGTGCGGCCGTCGCGACCGGTGACGTGCTCGGCGATCGGCAGGTCCGTGGTGTGGAAGCCGGTCGCGACGATGACCACGTCGACCTCACGCTCCGTGCCGTCGCGGCCGACGATGCCGGTCGGCGTCAGGCGCTCGATGCCGTCGGTCACGAGGTCGACGTTGGGACGCGCCAGAGCGGGATACCAGGTGTTGGAGATCAGGATGCGCTTGCAGCCGATGCGGAAGTCGGGCGTCACCTTGCGGCGCAGCTCGGGGTCCTTGATCCCCAGGGTGATGTTGCGCAGGGCGAGCTGCCGGGCCGGCTCAGCGAGCCGCGGCACCCGGGTGAAGGCGGGCACGTAGAGCTCCCGGCCCCAGTAGATCGCGGTGCGGTAGAGCTTCTGCACCGCGGGGACGCGCCGAAATGCCTCTCGCTCCAGGCGGGTGTAGGGCCGGTCGTGGCGCGGGATCACCCACGGCGCAGTGCGCTGGTAGACGTCGAGCCGGGCCACCTTCGAGGCGATCTCCGGGACGATCTGGATGGCGGAGGCGCCGGTGCCGATGACCGCGACCCGCTTGCCGGTCAGGTCGATGTCGTGGTTCCAGCGGGCGGAGTGGAACACCTCGCCTCGGAAGTCGTCGAAACCCGCGATGTCGGGGTTCTTCGGATCGGACAGCGCACCGGCCGCCGACACCACCACGTCGGCGGTGAGGTCCCCACCCGTCGTACGCACCTGCCAGCGCAGCTCGGCCTCGTCCCAGGTGACGTCCTGCACGGTGGTGTCGAAGACGAAGCGGTCGAGAGTGCCGGACCGCTCGGCCACCGAGCGGATGTAGGCCTGGATCTCGGGTTGGGGAGAGAAGGAGCGGGACCACTCCGGGTTGGGTGCGAAGGAGTACGAGTACAGCTGCGAGGGCACGTCGCACGCGGCACCCGGGTAGGTGTTGTCGCGCCAGGTGCCGCCGACATCGCTGCCCCGCTCGACGACGAGGAAGTCCCGCTCGCCGTCCTCCTGCAGCCCGATCGCGGTGGCCAGGCCGCCGAAGCCGGCCCCGACGACGAGGACTCTGACGTGGGTGGGGAGGGCGATCGTGGAGGACATGGGGACGACCCTAGAGTCGCTGTTGAACACCCGTCAATAGCGTATTGGACATGGATTCAGTAGAGTCTGTGTCGTGAGCGTCACACGGACCCGGCTCGACCCCACGCGCCGCCGCGAGCAGCTGCTCGACCACGGCGTCCGGTTGCTCGGCACCCACCGGCTCGAGGATCTCTCGATCGATCTCCTCGCCGAGGAAGCCGGCATCTCGCGCGGGTTGCTGTACCACTATTTCACCGGCAAGCGGGCCTTCCATCTGGCGGTGCTCCGGCGGATGGCCGACCAGGTGATCGCCATGACCGCGCCCAGCGGCGAGGGCGACGTGCTCGAGCAGCTGACCTCGTCCCTCGCCGCCTTCGTGGACTTCGTCGGCGCAAACAGGGAGGCGTACACCGCCTTTGTCAGCGCCGCCCAGGCGGGCGACGAGGACTACCGGAGGTTGTACGACGAGGCGCGCGCCGCCCTGATCGGCCGCATCTTCGACTCCGTCGACGAGCCTGCACTCGCGCAGCTGGGCGTGGTCGACACCCCTGCCGTGCGCCTGATGGTGGGCGGCTGGGGTGCCCTGGTCGAGGAGGTCGTGCTCGCCTGGTTGACCGACCCGCACGAGACCGACCGTGACCAGTTGCTCCAGATGCTCAGCAACGCATTGGTCGCAGTCGCCGTCGGAGGATCCACGCTGCTCCACTCGCGCTAGGTTTCGGCCGTGCTCTACACCTCCCAGCACCCGTTCGTGTACGTCACCGCCGACGTGGTGGCCTTCTCGATCCGCGCCGGGGCTCTGCAGGTGCTGCTCGTGCGGCGCGGCCGTCCGCCGTACGCCGGTCGGCTGGCCTTTCCGGGCGGTTTCGTCGACCCGCACGAAGGACTCGAGCAAGCCGCTCGACGCGAGCTGGTCGAAGAGACCTCGGTGCGCTGCGACCACGTTCCGCTCGTGCAGCTCGGCGCCTATGGGGATCCCGGCCGGGACCCGCGGCACCGAGTGGTCTCCACGGCGTACGTCGCGGTGCTGGGTCCGGGCATCGAGCCGACAGCCGGCGACGACGCTGCCGAAGCTGCCTGGCACGACGTCCGCTCCCTGCTCGGCGAGCCCGACGGCGTACCTCTCGCCTTCGACCACGACGAGATCCTGCGCGACGCGTTGGCGTGGTTGGGCCGGCAGCTGGAGCACACCGACCTGGCGGCGGCGTTCCTGCGGGAGACCTTCACGATCGCCGAGCTGCGTGAGGTCTACGAGGTCGTGTGGGGCAGGGCCTTGGACGCCGGCAACTTCCAGCACAAGGTCACCGGTGCCGACGGGTTCCTGTCCGAGACGGGCGAACGGCGCCATGGTGGCGGCCCCGGCCGACCGGCGGCGCTCTACCGGCGCGCCGACGACGCCTAGGAACGTCGTGCGTGCGGAGGGCGCGGCTGGCCGGGGAGCGGCTGGTCGAGGTCGGCTGCACGGACGCGGTAGACCTGAAGGTGCAGGTCGTAGTACTTGTCGGTCTCGCCCACCCACTCCATGCCGATCCGCTCGGCAGTGGCGGCACCGCGAGTATTGGCGTCACGCACGACAGCGAACAGCTCCTGCACACCGGGCTGCTCGAATGCCCAGTGCGCCACCGTGTGAGCGGCCTCCGACGCGTAGCCGTTGCCCCAGGCGTCCCGGGCGAGCATCCAGCCGAGCTCGAGGTCGACGTTGCGGGGCGGCAGTGGGAGCAGCGTGATCCCGCCGATCACCCGGTCGTCGCCGGTGACCTCGACCGCCCAGCGCAGGTTCGGTCGGGTCGCGCGGGCCTGCTCGGCGCCCCACTGCTGGAGCAACGGCCGCATCGCATCCTTGGAAGGCACCACGTCCATGGCGGGGGACAGCCATCGGGCGACCTCCGGGTCGCCGAAGATCGCAAAGGCGTCGTCGGTGTCCTCCAGCGTCCAGGCACGCATCGTGAGCCGCGGGGAGGTCAGCGTCGGTGCGGTGTCGCTCGTGCTCTCCGTCGCCACCGACCGTCGCCGGTAGTCCAGGTCGGCGTAGTCGGGGTGCTTCGCCATCCAGGCCTGCACGAAAGGGCACACCGGCAGCACCGAGAGGCCGAGACCGCGCACATGGTCCAGTGCGCCCTGGACGAGCCGGCCACCCAACCCCTGGCCCTTGAGGGCGGGGTCGATCTCGGTGCGCGACAGCACGACCAGATCGACCGCACGCTGGTACTCGGTGAAACCGACGGTCGTGCCGTCGCGCACGATCTCGTAGCGGTCGCGCTCGGGGACGTCGCGGACTTCGACGCTCACTGGTCCTCCTCAGGCAGTCGGTGCGCCTTTGCCCCGAGTCTGCTCCGGTGAGCAAGCCCAGCGACTCACTAGACTCGGCGGGTCATGTCCGAGCCTTCCCCACGTCCTCCTGCGAGTGCGAGGTCGGGACGGCGACGACGGCCGGACAACCGCCGCCGCAAGCGCTCCGTCGGACAGCGCAGACCGCGCCGGCTGAGCGCTGAGGAGGTCGCCCGGCGTACGACCCTGGTGCCTTCCGTGCGGTACCCCGAGGAGCTGCCGGTCTCGGCGCGGCGCGAGGACATCGCGGCGGCGATCCGAGACCATCAGGTCGTCGTCGTGGCGGGCGAGACCGGCTCGGGCAAGACGACCCAGCTGCCCAAGATCTGTCTCGAGCTCGGACGCGGGATCCATGGCCGGATCGGCCATACCCAGCCACGGCGGATCGCCGCCCGAAGCGTCGCGGAGCGGATCGCCGAAGAGCTCGGCGTCGAGCTCGGCGGGGTCGTCGGCTATCAGGTGCGCTTCACCGACCATGCGGGACCGGACACGCTGGTCAAGCTGATGACAGACGGCATCCTGCTCGCCGAGATGCAGCACGACCGGCTGCTCAGCGCCTACGACACGATCATCATCGACGAGGCACATGAGCGCAGCCTCAACATCGACTTCCTGCTCGGCTACCTCAAGCAGCTGCTGCCACGCCGGCCCGACCTCAAGGTGATCATCACCTCCGCGACGATCGACCCCGAACGGTTCGCCGCCCACTTCGCCGATGCCTCCGGGAAGCCCGCGCCGATCGTGGAGGTCAGCGGCCGCACCTATCCCGTCGAGATCCGCTACCGGCCGCTCGTAGAGGAGTCCTACGAGGACGAAGAGGGCGAGCCGGTTGTCCGCGACCAGACCGAGGCGATCCTCGCCGCCTGCCAGGAGCTGCTGGCCGAAGGCCCCGGCGACATCCTGGTGTTCCTGCCCGGCGAGCGCGAGATCCGCGACACCGCGGACGTCCTGGAGGGCTCGACCCTCGACCGGCCCGGTCGCTCGGTGGAAGTGGTGCCGTTGTTCGCCCGCCTATCGGCGGCCGAGCAGCACCGAGTCTTCGCGCCGCACTCCGGCACCCGCATCGTGCTGGCCACCAACGTGGCCGAGACCTCGTTGACCGTCCCCGGCATCCGGTACGTCGTCGACACCGGCGTGGCGCGCATCTCGCGCTACTCCCACCGCACCAAGGTGCAACGGCTGCCGATCGAGCCGATCAGCCAGGCTTCCGCCGCCCAGCGGTCCGGTCGGTGCGGCCGCGTCGAGGCCGGCATCGCGATCCGGCTGTACTCCGAAGAGGACCACGCCTCTCGCTCGGAGTTCACCGACCCCGAGATCCTGCGCACCAACCTGGCCTCGGTCATCCTGCAGATGACTGCGCTCGGGCTGGGCGAGGTGGACCGGTTCCCCTTCGTGGAGCCGCCCGACCGCCGCCAGGTCACTGCCGGGGTCCAGTTGCTCGAGGAGCTCGGGGCGCTGCAGCGGGCGACCGGTCCTGACCGGCACCGCAAGCTGACCGAAGTGGGGCGTCGGCTGGCCGCGCTGCCCCTGGACCCACGCCTGGGCCGCATGGTCCTGGAAGCCGAGCCTCTCGGCGTACTCCGCGAGGTGCTCGTCATCGCCTCCGCCCTGGCGCTGCAGGACCCGCGCGAGCGTCCGGTGGAGCATCAGGCGCGCGCCGACCAGCTGCACGCGCGGTTCAAGCACGAGTCCTCAGACTTTCTCACCTTGCTCAACCTGTGGCGCCACATCCGACGTCAGCAGCGCGACCTGGGTTCGAGCGCGTTCCGTCGCATGTGCCGCAACGAGCACCTCAACTACCTGCGCATCCGCGAGTGGCAGGAGCTGGAGTCCCAGCTGCGGCAGGTGGCCAAGCAGCTCGGCCTCTCCACCCGCGCGGCGAGCAACGCCGACCAGGACGCGGTCGACGAGGACGCCGTCCACCAGGCGCTGCTCAGTGGGCTGCTGTCGCACGTCGGGTTCAAGGACCCCGACTCGGCGAAGGCGGCGCAGGCCGGCCGCTACCTCGGGGCGCGCGGCACGCGGTTCTCGATTTTCCCCGGGTCGGGGCTCTTCCGGAAGCAGCCGACGTACGTCATGTCGGCCGAGCTGGTGGAGACCTCGCGGCTCTACGCGCGCGTCAACGCCGCGATCCAGCCCGCATGGGCCGAGCGCCTGGGTGCGCATCTGATCAAGCGCAGCTACTCCGAGCCGCACTGGTCGCGCAAGCGTGCGGCGGTGATGGCCAAGGAGCGGGTCAGCCTGTACGGCGTGCCACTCGCCACCGATCGCCTGATCTCCTACGGCTCGGTCGATCCGCCCGTGGCTCGCGAGCTGTTCATCCGCCACGCGCTGGTGTACGGCGAGTGGCACACGCGGCACCGGTTCTTCCACGACAACCGCGCGCTCCTGGAGGAGGTGGAAGAGCTCGAACACCGTGCCCGCCGCCGCGACATCGTCGTCGACGAGCACACGCTGTTCGAGTTCTACGACGCGCGCGTCGGCGAGGACGTCGTCTCCGGCGCCCACTTCGACGCCTGGTGGAAGCGCGCCCGGCAGCGGAAGCCGGACCTGCTCACCTTCGACCCCGACATGCTGGTCACCGACAACGCCTTGGAAGTCACCCAGCGCGACTACCCCGACGCCTGGGAGGAGGGCGGGCTCTCCCTGCCGCTGCGCTACCACTTCGCCCCGGGAGCCGAGGACGACGGCGTCACCGTCGAGGTGCCGCTCAACGGTCTCAACCAGCTCTCCGACGACGCGCTGTCATGGCAGGTCCCAGGTCTGCGCGAGGACCTGGTGGTGGCGCTGCTCCGATCGCTGCCCAAGCCGCTGCGGGTCAACTTCGTCCCGGCCCCCAACGTCGCACGCGAGTTCCTCGCCGCAGTCGTGCCGGGTGAGGAACCGCTGCTGGACGCCTTGGAGCGGCACCTCCTGGCGCGCTCGGGGGTGCATCTGCCCCGCGACGCGTGGGACTGGAGCAAGGTGCCCACGCACCTGCGTCCGACGTACCGGGTCGTCGACGAGAGCGGGAAGCTCGTGACCGCCGGCAAGGACCTCGCGCAGCTCAAGGAACCCCTCGCGGAGAAGTTCGCCGAGGCGTTGACCGATGCTGCAGCCGATCACTCCCGCACGGGTCAGACGACGTGGACGTTCGGCACGATCGAGCGGTCCTTCGAGCAGGTCCGGGCCGGGCATCGCGTCCAGGGCTTTCCGGCTCTCGTCGACGAGGGCGCCACGGTCGGTCTGCAGGTCTTCGGTGCCCAGCGCGACCAGAGCGCGGCGCACCGGCGCGGCGTACGGCGATTGCTGGCCCTGACCACGCCGTCGCCCGCCGCCCGGCTGACCGAAGGTTGGTCCAACCAGCAGAAGCTCGCGTTGGCAGGTTCCCCCTACCCCTCGGTCCAGGAGCTGCTCCAGGACTGCGTGCTCGCCGCCGCAGGCGCTGCGATGGACCGGCACGGGGGTCCGGTGTGGGACGAGGGCGGCTTCGCGACGCTACGCGACGCGGTCGGGCGTGACCTCGCGGCCGACGCGGCGGAGGTGCTCCGACTCGTCGTACGCGTGCTGCAGGAGTGGCGCGAGACCGACCGCGCCCTCAGTGGCTCCGTCGACCTCCTCCTACTGCCCGCCCTGACCGACATGCGCGCACAGCTGGGGCGACTGGTCTCGCGCGGCTTCGTCGCCGAGACCGGAGCCGACCGGCTGCAGCACCTGCCGCGCTACCTGCAGGCGATCCGACTTCGGCGATCGAAGCTCGCCGACCTCGACCGCGACCGCCAGCTGATGGAGCGATTCCGCCCGCTGGAAGAGAGCTACCTGCACCGGTTGCAGGCGCTGCCGCAGGGCTATCCCGAGCCCGAGGCGATGCGGGAGGTGAGGTGGTTGCTCGAGGAGTACCGCGTCAGCCTGTGGGCTCAGCAGCTCGGGACTCCACGCCCGGTGTCGGACTCGCGGATCCGCAAGGCCCTCGTCCAGCTCTGAGGTGACTCAGCCGGCCAGCTCGGGGTGGTGCTCGATGGCCGCGGCGACGACGGCGTCGAAGACGGGGCGGCTCAGAGCGGCGCCCTCGCGGCGTACGTCGTGCTCGGGCAACTTCAGCAGACGGTCGAGCCGGACTTCGCTGGGGCGTCCTTGCGGGTCCCAGGGGCCGGTGCCGATGTCCATCCAGTGCCGCCCCCAGGCAGCCTCCTGGGCAGCGTCCAGGTCGTGGTCCTGGCTGGTGAGCTGCAGACAGAGGAGATGGCCGTCGTCGGTGCGGGCCAGCGCTACGACCGGACGGTCCTTGCCCTGCTGCGGGTCGTCCTCGTAGGGAACCCAGGTCCACACCACCTCGCCGGGATCGGGCAGGCCATCGGCTTCGGGTGTGTAGGTCGTCACAGCTTCAGCCTAGTGATCGGCCTGCGAAGCACGGTGCCGGACGCGTAGGTTCCGCATCGTGCCTTCCACTGGAACGGCCGCGCTGCGCGTGGCCACCTACAACCTCTACCTCGGGGCGGACCTCAGCCTGGTGTTGGGGGAGGGCGGAGACGCAGGGCTGGACGAGGTGCTGCGCCAGTTGGGCGCGACGACCTTCTCCGAGCGTGCCGAGTCGATCGCGCGGATCCTGACCCGAGAGCAGCTCGACGTCGTCGCTCTGCAGGAGGTGTGCCTGTGGCGCCTCGACGAGGAGGTGATGTCGGACTTCCTCGCCGACCTGCTCGCCGCGCTCGACCGCATCGGCGACCCGTTCGAACCGGTCACCAGCGTCGCCACCTTCGCGGGATCGGTCTCCCTCGAGGTGGAGGGCGTCGCCCGCCGGGTCGGAGTGGTCGGCAGCAACGTGATCCTGCGCCGCGCCGGGTCCGACGTGTCCGTCCGCGAGGCCGGCGCCGGTCTGTTCAGCAACGACGG
>JBHWSH010000420.1:0-23729 GCA_043427135.1 Marmoricola sp.
CTACTGGGGTCTGCACTCGTGGACACCGAGCTCCGCGAGATCGCCCGGGGAGCGCCGGTTCAGAAGCCGATGCCAGGCCCCCGGTCGGGCCGGTTGGCGGAGTAGCCCTCGACCTGGTGCCGCTGGGGCGGGTGCCCGGGCTGTTGAACGGTCCTCCGGGCCTCCACCTCCCGCTGGCGGGTGCGGTCTGTCTGCCAGGTGAGTCGTTGCGCGTCCAGCGCAGTCGTGGGCAGGGAGCGGAGGGCCGGCTCGCGTAGGAGGCGTGCGATGGCTGCCTGCGTGGTCGCCAGCGTGGCTTCGACCCTCGTGAGGCTTTCGACGCGTTGGGCGAGCTGTGCCGTGGGGTCGGTGATCGAGGTGGTGTAGCGGTACGGACTGACCTCGAGGGAGTAGCGATCCTCGACGTCCAGGTAGGCCCGCTCGGCGTCCTGCCTGGCCTGGTAGGCGACGCGCTCTGCGGAGCGGATCGCGTCGGCGTCGGGGTGGGCGGCCGCGACCTGCTCGGCGATGTAGGCGTTCATCGACTCGATCACCCGGTCGCTGTGCAGCCAGGAGACGGCACTGGTCAACTGCTCTGCCAGGGCCACGGGGTCGGTGGGGAGGTCTGGCACGGCGGTCCGCCATCGGGCGCCGAAGGCGGAGAGGTGGTCGTGGGCCTCACGGACGCGTTGGCTGCGCTGCCCGAGCAGCCCTGCGCGCCGGAGGACGGCGTGGGCGTGGCCGTTTGCTTGGGCCAGTTCGGCGTGCCAGGCCGTCCAGACCTGGGTCTCGATGGTGCGGTGGTCGGCGGCGAGCCTCGTGTCGAGGCTGTCGAGGGCGCGGCGCGTGTCGGCCCATCGACTGTCTGCGAGCGCCTTGACGTCGCGGAGACGCTGCCGTTCGGGGGCATAGCGGGCTGTGATGGTCTCGACCTGCTGGAGTGCGGCGCGTTCCTCGACGAGTCGCCGCTGTGTCTCGATCAGGTCGGCTTCGGTGGACCAGGCGTTCCACAGGTCGGCCAGGACCGACTCTAGAGGCCGCTGAGGCTGCTGTTCGCCGTAGCGCTCGACGTCGTCGGCGGCGCGACAAGCGGCGAAGGTGGGCCCGAGGTCGGCGTGGTCCCGAGCGAAGACCTCGGCCCATTGCTGGCGGGCATCCTCGATGCTGTCGGCGACGAGGTGGGCGAGGTTGTGGACGCGGCCGCGGGTCATTCCGACGTACGCCGAGCTGGACGAGGTGTGCTCGCTGAGCAGCAGGTGCCCGACCCGGATGGTCTCTCCTTGCGCGCCGTACACGGTGGCGGCGTAGGCGAGCTCGACATGTTGCCGGGCGTAGGCCGGAGGGAGCGTGTGCACGTCGGTGGCTCGCCTGCCGCGGACCACGAGGCCGCCGTCCGCCCCGACGTCGGTGACGGTCCACACCGCGCGGTTGGCCACCCCGAGGCCGGCGTCGTTGCGCCTGGTCGCGACCCGGTCGCCGACCCCCAGCCGCTCGCCGGCATCGGTGACGATGGCCTGGTCATCGTTCAGATATCCGGACGCGACGAGTCGGTCGCGGACGGCGCCGTTGAGAATGGCCACGCGATCACGGGTGTCCGCGACCAGCAGTGTCCCAGCGCCCGGGGTGTCGACGGCGTCATCGGCGTGGGTGAGGATCGCCTCGGCCTTCAGCTTCGCGAGCGCCTGGGTCCGCTCGGCCTCCGAGGCGTAGACGCGGACCTGCCCGCGGTCGACGAGAGCCTGGAACACATCCCGGCCGGAGCCCTGGGAGGCATCCGCAGGTGGGAGCGACGACCCGGGGTGAGCCCCACCTTGGTCGACGATGTGTGGGGCGCCGGCCTCACCCGTGGTCTCACCCGTCGCCTCACCCAAAGCCTCACCACGAGGCTTGGGGGGCGGGGTGTAGGTGGGGGAGCCGGTGCGAAGGGCGAGGCTGATCGCGGCGTACTCGGGGTCAGCGAACCGGTGTACGCCGTCGAGGTCGACGTGTGCGTCGGGTGTGACCCAGCGGGCAGCGAGGTCGAGAACCCCGCCGCGCCCGACGGCGGGAAGCTGGTGGCGGTCACCGACCAGCGCGATGCCTGCCCCGGTCTCGTCCGCGACGGTGAGCAGGGCCCTCGCGGTGTCCTGGTCCAGCATGCCCGCCTCATCGCAGAGCAGGACGTCGCCCGGCGCCAGGAGCCGCGCGGCGTCCGGACTGGCCTCGACGCGGGTCCAACGTCCGTCGTCGTCCCAGCGGAAGCCGTGCTGGTGGACCAGCCACGCCACCGATCCCGCGGTGCCGACCTCGCGGCTCGCGACCTGGGCCGCCTTCAGTGTCGGCGTGACGACCAGCATCCGCCGGCCAGCGTCGGCGAGCGCTTCCTGCGCGGAGGCCAGGGTTGTGGTCTTGCCGGCTCCTGCGGCGCCCTCGACGACGACGAGCCGAGCATCTCCGGTGAGTGCCGCGACGGCCGCCTGCTGTGCCTGGTCCAGCCCCTCGAGCGGCGTCGCGGGTACGGCGGATGCGCCGATAGTCGTCGAGGCACGGGCGGCGAGCCGGGAGACGATGTCCGCCTCGACAGCGAGGACAGCCGACGAGGTCAACGCGCGGACATGCTCGGGGACGTCCGATCGGTCCAGCAGCGGCACGCACGCTTCGACCGCCCGCGCCGTGAGGTCCTCGGCGAGCTCGGTCCGTAGGTGGGCATCGGCTACGAGGCCGGTGGCGGCCACCCACTGCTCGACCTCGCCACGCACATCTGCGGCGTTCCAGGCCGACCTGCGCGCGCCCAGCCGGGTGAGGACTGTCGTGACCGCGGCCTCGCGATCCAGCTCGCCGGAGCGCGGTGTGGCGGCCGACGGGATGCGCGTGAGCGACCTTTGCCGGTAGCCCAGGTCGTGCAGCTCATGGGCCCAGGTGTCGAGGATCGCAGCGCCGTCGGCCTGGGTGACCTTGTCGGGCCGAGCGTCCTTCCAGGCCCGCCGGTCCCACGTACGCCGCACGACGGGCCCGGGTTCCTGCCCGGGGTTGGCCCGGCGCCACTCGGCCTCGTACCGGTCGACGTTCCGTCCGATCTGCGCGGCGCGTTCGCTGAACTGACCCACGAACGGCGCCAGCTCGACCACCTCGCTCGATGCCGGGTCGAGGGTGAAGCCCGCCTCGGCGAGCGCGGCGCGGAACTGTGGGTCGGTCATCATCGCGGCGTGCCCGATGCCGTTGATCGCCGCGACCATGTCCCGCACGCCGACCGAGTGCAGGCCGCGCCACGCCCCGGCGGCCCACACCCGGGCGCTGACCTGCAGGTGCAGGTGCCGGTGCGGGTCACCAGCTCGCGAGGTGTAGTGCCGGATCACGGCCGCCTCGATCTGCTCGACCGGGACCTGGACCTGGCGACCACGCGGACCGACCCGGGTCGTGGCGTGCTGGGCGACCCATCTGATGATCTGCTCGGCGGCGCGGTCCTGGGCCGCGTCCAACGCCGCGGAGACGTCAGAGTGCAACGCTGCTGCCAGCGACCACGTCTTCGGGCCGTTGACGGTCACCTCGACGAACCGCAGACCGTTCGCATCCGAGCGCAGCCGGCCCTTCGGGTTCCCGGTCTCGACGTCGAACCCGGCAACCCACCGCTCGTAGGCATCGCCGTCGAGGTCGTCTCTCCGAGCGAGGCTGTCGGGCGTGGCGACCAGTCGCTGCGCGAGACCGCTCCCCTCGACCAAGTAGTAGTCGTCCGCGCGGGAGTGGTCGCTCTCGACGTAGGCGCGCGCCGCCTTCGCCGTACCCCGGTAGAACTTCACGCCGCCGTGCATGCCGATCACCACCTCCACGACGTCCGTCGACAACCAACGGACCCCCAGAAACGCAGCGTGGGCCGCCCGATCACGGGCGAACCATCTACGTCCTTCGTAGCATGCGTGCCGATTGAAATGGAGGAGTGAAGGCCCAGAGATCTGGCGTGGGTGGGGGAGATTCTGGAGGTCGTGAGCTGTCAATGGTTTCCGGTGGGTGCGAGGCATGGGGCTGGATTGGAGCAGGGCTCCGGGCGGCGATGTCGCGGAACCTTCCACAAGTTGCCTGGATCAACGTCACGCCCGCGAGTAGCTGGGCCCAGGATCCTGCAATGCCGATGCCCCCTGCCTACGCCATCGCCCTCGCCGACGCCCGCTCCTGTCTGGCCGCGCTCGCGGACGCCTCGACTCACTTCGACGAGTCCTGCCGCTACGACCGGTTGCTGATCGACCTCGACGGCATCCACGCCGGAGACTTCCCCGCCACATACTCGAGTACGGAGAACCGGTGGAGCTGCTGGCGCGGCTCGAAGCCGCGGTCGACCGCATGATCGAACTTGGCGGCGACGCGCTCTGCCTGGAACTGTTCCTCGCCGACGTGGCTGGTCCGATCACCGATCCCTGAACGCGGTCAGACGTTCCAGCAGATCGTCGGCCACGGCCTTGTCGACAGGTTGGTCATTGCGGGCTGTGAGCCATGCACCCAACTTTTCTCCGGGGACGAACTCCACGCCGTCCCGCATTGCGTTGTCGGGCATCTCGTGACGGACGGCACCCCAGATCACCACAACCGGCGTGACGGAGAACGATGCGCCAACGTCCCGATGTCGGGCGCGAGCCTCGCGCTTCAGTGTCCCGACGTGCTCGGAACGCAGGATGCTCTCAGCGCGCCGAGCCGCCGCGCGCGCAGCGGCTGCATCCGAGGTAAGCGTGTCGGCCGTGACCTGGTTGCGCCACTTGGAGTCGATGGCGAGCACCCCACCCGCGCGGGTCACGACCAGGTGGTCGATGTCTCCACCGGTGACGGCGACACTCTCGACGTAGCCCCAGACGATCCTCTGCTTCCTGGCGGACTGGAGAACCTCGCTCGTGTTGCTCTCACCCATCGCCCCGCGGAGGTTCCAGATCGCGGTCCGGCTGTTCGCCAGGAAAGCGAGTCCGATTGCCCCCGGCACGGCGCAGATGAGGAGCATGTGGAGTCCACCGAGCACGTACCAAAGCGCTGGCCCACGGTGCCAGAACATCAAGAGAACGACACTCAGCAGCGCGGTGAGACCCACCTCGATGGCAACGAGGGAGAGGACGTGCCTGCGGCGTCGACGCAGGAAAGCCCGGAACTCCTGTGCGAGCTGTCGTCGTGGGTATGACGCGGGCCTGGACATGTCCAGATCTTCGCAGTCCTCACCGGTGCGCAAGTGTTGATCCACAAAGAGTCGGAATCGCCCACTAGGTTTGTTCTTCGTGACGGACGACTCCAACCTCCTCGACGCGCTTGTCGCGCAGGTCGAGGACGAGACGCTTCGGAGTCGACTGTCCCGGGAGATCGAGCTACTGCGCGGATCGCGGCGGTTCGGCCTTGTATTCGACCGCCACTTACCGGAGTCGGTGCGGCTTCCTGAGCACCCGGTTCGCAAGGGCGTGAAGGTGACTCTGCGCGATGAGTCCGAGCCGGACCGGGCATGGCGGGTCGTCGGCTTCACAGATCGCGGTCGCAAGGTTGCGGTGCTCGACGGGGACGGTGGTGAGGTGCCGGTCGAGGACCTCGTCGTGATCCGCGAGTTCGGCGAACCTGTCTACCCGGGCCTTCGCTCGGTCGAGCGGATCGCGAACGCTTCTGATGACGCGCCTTGGCACACGGTTATCAATGGCGAGAACTTTCACGTCCTGCAGGCGCTCAGGTCGACTCATCGCGAGAAGGTCGACCTGATCTACATCGACCCGCCCTACAACACCGGAAACGACGGCTGGATCTACAACGACAGGTACGTCGACACTAAGCGTCGATCATGGTGACCAACAACGAGGTCGGCGCCAAGCAGGCCAAGGAGTTGCGGAAGGCAGGTCACCACCCTGGCGACCCCGAGTGGGAGGTAAAGGGAATCTTTGAGTACGTCACTCGCCCGCGCATCTCGACCGTCGTGTCGGGCAAGCGTCCAGACGGGTCGTCGTACTCCGAGGGGCTGGCGGCCAACGTCGAATTCCTCGATCTGACCTACCTCGACCCCGGCATGGTGCGCCGTGGGCGAGAGTTCCAGGCCATCGCTCCGCTGCTCTGGCTGCGCGCCGGCGCTGTCGGTGAGCGGATCGACTCCGTCCCCGAGTCGGGATGGGCACTCACGCCGTCGTACGGCATCCTGTTCGACCTCGATGGGCTGGCGCAGTTCGCGGCAGCGGTCGCTGACGTCGTCATCGGGGGTGCTGCGCCGGTTCTGTTGTTCGTGGTGACCGACTCCGAGACCGAGTATCAGCACGCGGTCGAGCGGCTGCCGGTCGGCATCGAGACGGTCCAACTCTACGAGGATTACCTGTCCAACTTCACCGTCAACGTGGAGGGTGGGGCCCGGTGAAATTCACGCTGGAGGACTACCAGCAACGCGCCGTCGACCAACTCCTCACAGGGCTGTCACGGGCACGGCGGGACTACGTCGAGGACGGCGAGCGCACCGCCGTCGGCCTGACAGCACCGACCGGTGCCGGCAAGACCGTGATCGCCACTGCGGTCTTGGAAGGCCTCTACTTCGGCACCAGCACACGCGACCCGAACCCGGGTCTCACCGTGCTGTGGTTGACCGACGACCGGGCCCTCAACGCGCAGACCATCGGGAAGATCCTGCAGTCCAGCGGAGGGCGGATCGACGCGAACCGCGTCCGATTCCTGGCCGACACGGATGCCCGCACCTTGGAGCCGGGCTACATCTACTTCGTCCACATCCAGGCGCTGCAGAAGAACTGACCCTGCACGCGATCCGTGTCGACGGGACCAAGAACGACCGCCGCACCTTCGGTGCCTGGGAGATGATCGCGAACACGGCCAAGGACCGCGGAGCGGACTTCCTGGTCGTCTGGGACGAAGCCCACCGCGGGTCGGGGAGCCCAGACACCGATCGCAGGACCATCGCCGGCACCATCGTCAACGGCGGTGAGCGCAACATCGGTGGGCAGCAGCCAGCAGCGCCCGTGGTGCTGGGCATCTCTGCGACCCCCGACCGGTTCCTCAAGGCCATGTCCGCCTCGGGCCGGACGATGCGGACGGTCGACGTCCCCCCAGGCGACGTCCGTGAGTCCGGGCTGTTGAAGGACCGCATTCTCATCAAGCACATCGCCGAGGCACAGAGCGCGGACAACACGATGCTGGCGCTTGCGGTCGCGGACCTGAAGGGTTCCGACGAGGCGTGGAAGGCTCATCACGCAGCCACCGCGGACCGAATCGTCGAGCCGCTGATGATCGTGCAGGTTGAACCGAAGGTCACCACGGCCAGACTGTCCGAGATCCTCACGACGATCGAGTCCGCATGGCCGGAACTCTCTGACTACGCCGTCGCCCATGCTTTCGGTGATCCACACGGCCCACTGCAGGTCGGTGATCGGTCCGTTCGCTACATCCCGCCTGAGGCGATCGCTGGCGACGACCGTGCTCGGGTGGTGCTCTTCAAGTCGGCGCTCACGACTGGCTGGGACTGCCCGCGTGCAGAGGTGCTGGTGTCGTTCCAGGGCAAGGACTCCTACACCGAGATCGCTCAGCTCATCGGCCGGCTCGTGCGCACGCCGCTGGCTCAGCGGATGGACGGCGGCGACGACCGGCTCAATGAGGTGGTCGCCTATCTGCCCGGCTTCCGGACCGAGCACGTCTCCAGCGTCGTGAGGTCACTGACCGAGGAGGAGACCGTTGAGGTCGAGGTGCTCATCGAGCCGGTCTATTGCGAACGCAACCCATCGGTTCCACCGGTGCTGTTCGAGCGACTCGACACACTGCCGTCGTACATGCGGGCCAAGACCGCCTTCTCGACGCGCACCGCCCAACTGATGCGACTGGCCGCGGCCCTCAACGAGCATGGTCTTGTACAAGGCGCGAGCGCGAAGGCGCGGCAGTGGATGGTCAACCAGATCCACGCGGCCGACGACATGCGCCGCGATGAGATCGACGCCAAGGTCAGCGACAACCTCGCCCTCAGCGTCGGCACCACGGTGGTAGGGATGGGCGAGTCGATCACCACCACGACAGTCGCCGCCGACGCGCCCACGGCGGAGCGCGACCTGGACGCCTACTACATCAGGGCCCAGCGGCTCCTCCCCGACGGCTCCGCAGCCTGGTACTGGAACGATCTCTGCGATCGCGGCATGGACGAGGTCGACGCCGGGGTCCGGGTCGCCGCCCTCGCCTCGCTCGGCTTCAAGGACGTCATCGAGAAGGTCGCTGTCGAGCAGATTGACGCGTGGCGACAGGCCCATGCCGGGGCCGTCGCTCGGATGTCACGCAGCGTCCGAGACCTGATCGAACCTCTCTGGTACACCGGTTCCGCCACGATGCTTCCCACGACGGTGGTAGCCCGGGCGACGTACCCGGCGGCGACCGAGAAGGCGAGTGGCGCAGAGTCGAAGCCGATCGACACGTATCCCGACCACCTCTACGTGATCCCGGACGGCAAACCGAAGGCGGGGCGTTTTCCCGTCGATACCAGCAAGTCGAGCTGGGAGCAGATGGTCCTCACCATCGAGCTGGAGATGTCCGACACCCTGCTTGGCTGGTACCGCAATCCATCGTCTGGCCGCCACGCGCTCGCCATCCCGTACGAGTTCGGGGAGAAGACGCTGCTCATGCACCCCGACTTCCTGTTCTTCCACCAGGACGGCGACGAGATCGTCCTCGACCTCATCGACCCCCACCGGCACGACGCGAACGACGCGGCCCCCAAGTGGGCAGCGCTCGCGAAGTACGCATCGGATCATCCCGACCACCTGCGGCGGGTGCTCGCAGTGATTCGCGACGTGCAAGGTGATTTGCGCGCGCTCGACCTCCGCAGAGATGGCATCGCCGACAAGCTAGTAGCCGCAACCAACAAGGACCTGATGGAGGCGCTGTTCGCTTCCGAGGGCATGAGCTATTGACTCCGAGCTCAGCTCGGAAGGGAATGCGCATGACCTTCGAGACGGCTGGGTTCGACAACTCCGCGAAGCAGATGCTCGAGGACCTGTTCGGCATGTCCACCGGCTACGTCATGGACTTCAACAACGGCACGTTCGCCTCCTTCGTCCAGACATGCATCGGCTTCGACCCCTACCAGCGGTACGAGGGATCGAAGGCGGCGATCCTGCGCCAGATCTGGCTGAACGAACCCTTCGCCGACGTCGCGAAACTCAACCTCGACCTGCTGAGCAAGTGGAAGCTCAACAAACTTCGGGCGGGCGAGGAGCCGACGAAGTACGAGCAGCACGCTTTAAACGCGCTCACTGCCCTCTTCACGCCAGCGGAGCGACCGGCCCTCACCACGGACGATCTTGCCTTCTTGAACAAGGATCTTGGAGCGGTCGATCTCACGGCGCTGCCCAAGGAGCTCACCGCGCAGGAGGTCATCGCCGCGCGGCTCGACGAGATCGACCGAGCACTTGATGCAGAGGCACCGTTGGCCGTCATCTTCCTCGTCGGCAGCACGCTTGAAGGGCTCCTCGCGGAGCTATCGCTGGCACACGCGGAGCCTTTCACGTCGGCAGCAGCTGCGCCGAAACTCAGAGGGACCGTGAAGCCGCTGGACGCGTGGACGCTCTCCGAGCTGATCACCGTCTCGCACGCCCTTGGGCTCCTCGGGGAGGACGTCGCGAAGCACGCCGACCAGGTCCGCAACTTCCGCAACTACATCCACCCCAGGCAGCAGCTCAAGGAGAACTTCGAGCCACGGATCGAGACAGCTCGGATAGCCCAGCAGGTTCTCCGTGCAGCTCTGGGGGACCTGCAATCGCTCGCCAACCGCTGGAAGCGGTACCGTTGACTGTCCATATAACGGAGGTTAACCTCAGTTATATGAGAACTGAGCCGCCGCTCCTCGCTCCGATCTTCAGGTCGGACGGCCAGGCGCGTCTGCTCTCCACATTGTTGCTCACTGGTGACGAGCTGAGCGTCACCGATCTGGCCGAGCGGGCCGGCCTGGCCTACCCCACGGCGCACCGCGAGGTCGCGCGCCTGGTGGACGCGGGCATTCTGAGCGAGCGGCAGGTGGGCCGCTCGAGGCTGATCCGCGCCAACGACGAAAGCGCGCTGGTGGACCCCTTGCGCGAGATCCTCACAGTCGCGACAGGCCCGGTGGTGATGCTGGCCGATGAGCTTGGCCGCGTCGACGGGATCGAGTCGGCGTTCCTCTACGGCTCCTTCGCCGCGCGGATGCTCGGGGATGCCGGTCCGGCGCCGCACGACATCGACGTCATGGTGCTCGGCGAGCCTGACGTGGACGCGGTCTACGAGGCGTGCACTCGAGTCGAGGCCGCCGTGCACCGTCCCGTGAACCCGACGATCCTCACCCCTGAGGAATTCTCCGCGTCCTCCGGGTTCCTGGATAACGTGCGCAGCGGCCCGGCGGTCGCCGTGATCGGGGAGCTGCCGTGGCGCTGACCCCGCTCACCCGCGTTCAGCAGGCGACCGTTCTCGCGCTGGTCGAGGCGCGACGTCTCGATGTCGTGCCTGCAGACCTCGCACGTGCGACCTCGTTCCTGCGGCAGGCCGAGGAGCGCCTGAACCAGTTGCCGCTGCTCACCAGTGTCGTCGTCAGATACGGCATCGCATACGACGCCTGTCACGACACGGGCGAGGCACTGCTGGCGGCGTACGGCTTCCGGACGACCAACGGCCCCGGCCAGCACGAGGCGCTCGGCCGCTACCTGAGAGCCGTCATCGACAAGCCACCCGCGGAGAAGGCGGCGAGAGAGTTCGACCGCCTGCGACGCGCTCGCAACCAGGACCGCTACGAAGCGAAGCCGGTCGGTGCCGCGGCGACCGAGAAAGCTGAGCAGGTCGCGCGGACGTTGTTCGACGCCGCCCGCGCCAGAGGGATCTCCCTGTGATCGCCAGCTGGTCGGTGGTGCGCCCGGAAGTGACTGTCCGCGTGTCGCTGTTCCCGACATAACCTGAGGTCATGGTCAGCCCCGCTCTACGGTCAGCAATCGAGGCAATGAGCCTGGCTGAGCGCTTGGAGCTGGTCGAGTACATCGAGAGCACGATCGAGTCGGCTCCCATCGAGATAACCGACCAACAGCAGGCGGTGATCCGCGCACGGGCAGCGCAACTGCAGGCGGACCCATCGATCGGGCTGACCTGGGACGAACTGAGCGCACGACTGGCTTCGCGCCGGGGTTAGCCCGGGACGATCGTCCTGGTCCCGCCCTACGCTGGGGCCATGACCGCGGAGCGCCACGAGTTGCACGAACTGATCGATGAGTTGCCTGAAGACCAGGTCGCCGTCGTCCTGGCTGACGTGCGTCGTCGACTGGCGCGCCCGGCGAACAAGGGCCGGGCGCCGAAGTTCTTCGGGGCCGTGGAGGGCTCAGACCTTCCGAGAGACCTGGCAACGAATACCGAGCACTACCTTCGGGGCGACCTCGCCAGCGAGGCCCAGACCGCCGCGATCAAGTCTGCGCTCGGAGATCTCGACGGCACCGACGCGGCTGCTCTGTCCCTCATGACCGGTCTCGACGCCGACGAGCTGGACGATCTTGGCGGCCTGCCGAGGTAGTTCAATGCCATCGTTGCCCCGTGCTTGAGCGGCCAGCGGTCCGCAAGAAGTCCGGCCGAGACCGATTCTCGCCGACGACGCCCAGCGACTCCGCGAGCACGTTTCCGCAGGTCAGACCGTGTTTTCCGCCCTCAACCAGTGGGTGTCGGCGACTGCCGAGAACCCCCACTTTCGTTCCGCTTCTACGTGTGAATCGGGTCGCGACCGAAGGTCGCGCGTTCGCGCCGCTTCGCACAGAGCCCGTTCAAGACCCCGGCATCGGGGGCTCCTCCATGCCAACGTGCTCGCGACGGCGATCGATTGGGCTCCGCAAACGGTGCGCAGGAAGGCAGCGGAGGAGTCGTCAACACAGGTCATGCAGCCCGGCACCCGCAGGCCGCCGCGGACGTGCCTGATTGCAGGATCTGCGCCGCTTGGACGTCTGAGCCCCTCGCATGCAGCCGTGGCGGCGACCGTACTCACCCGCGTCCGGCAGACGGCCGCCCGATGCCTCTGACGTGGCTTACCAGCGGCTCGATCGCCGCGCGGTCCAGCTCGGTGCGGGGGTGCCTGTACATCTCGAGCAGGCCCGTGTCGTCCGCGCTCGGGTTCTTCTTGCGTTCGAGGACGGCTCGCATGAGACGCATGACGATCCGGTCGCGACCTCGAAGGCGGTCGTAGTCGAAACCTCCGCGGAGGTAGAACCGCGTCGTCTTGTCGAGCTGCTCCTGCGAGAGATGTTTCCGCCAGATGCTTTCGGCGGCCACGGGGTCGCCCGTGTTCGCGCCGGTGTGCCAGAGAATCACGTGCTTCGTAGCGAGCAGGGGCCAGTGGCGCAGGAAGCGGCGGAGTCCTCCGACCCGCGAGGCGCGGAGACCGCCGCCATGGACGATCACGTCGGCCCGAGCGATGCGGTCCGGAGTGAGCTGCTCGGTCTTGACCAGTTCCGCCTGCAGTTCGTCGGCGAGCCACTCGGCGTACGTCTGAGTGAAGCCGGTCTTCGAGGTATAGGCGACGACTGTGCGCATGCACCGAACCTAAGCCCCGTAGAGACCGGCACCCGTATCGACTGTGGTGAGAAGAGCGGTTCGCGGGTACGCCGGTGGGTACGTCTCCACAAAGCTCAAACAGCCCTGGAGGAGCACCGCCATGAACCTGAGCCACATCCCGCTGCGCGTCGCGACCGGAGCATTCATCCTCAACAGCGGGCTGGCCAAGCGCGGAGCTCCGCCCGAGGCAGCTGCTGGAATGCAGGGCATGGCGTCCGCGGGCATCCCGCAGCTCGGCAGCCTGGACCCGCAGACCTTCGCGAAGCTTCTCTCCGCCGGCGAGACGGCGCTGGGTGTGGCGCTTCTCGCGCCCTTCGTCTCGTCGACCAAGGCTGGTCTCGGTCTGACGGCTTTCAGCGCAGGTCTGATGTCCATGTACCTCAAGGTTCCTGGGATGCGCGAGGAGGGATCCCTCAAGCCGACCCAGGAGGGCAACGGTCTCGCCAAGGACATCTGGCTGCTCGGCGCCGGTCTGACCCTCCTGCTCGACGGACTCGGATCGGACTGACCCGCGAACTGATCCGACGTGGTCAGCCGGGGTCGACGCTGTCGGCCCCGGCTTTCAGCTGCTCGGCCAGGATGTCGCCATGCCCGGCATGCCGGGCGAGCTCGGCGATCATGTGCAGGTAGACGAATCGCAGGCTAACCGCGCGTCCATGCCACGCGAACTCCTCGTCCAGGTCGGCATGCTCTGCGGCGATCTCTCGTGACCTCTCGCAAGCATCGAGAAATGCCTGCCGTACGCCGTCGACGGTGTCCTCGGCATCGAGCATGAAGCTCTCGTCGACGGTCGTGGGGATCCCGAGCTCGCTGCGGCGTACGCCAGCGACGTGCGAGTGGAACCACACCTGCTCGACGAAGGTCGCGTGCTTGACCAGGCCCATCGGCGTCGTCAGTGAGGGCACCAGTCGGGCCCGGGCAGCCGCCTCGTCTAGCCCGTCCAGGAGTCCCGCGATCGCCTTCCGCTGACGATCGAGCAGCCACTCGAGCATCTCTCGTTCGCCCGCGGTCGTTGCCATGACCAGCACAGTAGAGGCCACGTGCCCTGGTATGGAGAGCAAGAGCGTGGCGGCAGGTCTCGAGCCGGACCTGCTCTCCGACGTACTCGTCGAGAATCGGCCCAGAAGTGAGCGTGTACGTCGGAAAGCACACGTGAGGCGGGAACCGAACGGGCGCGGGCGGCGTCGTAGGGACATGAGATTCGCTCGTGCGCTGGTGGGTGTCACCGCAATGCTGATCGCCGCTGCTGGCTGCGGTGGCGGCAGTTCCCACCCGGAAGTGGCAGGCAGTCCCGGGGAGGGTTGGCGGCAGCTGACGACCCCGCCGCTGTCACCGCGCACTGATGCCGTGGTCGTCGGCGTGGGCGAGGAGATGCTGGTTGTCGGCGGGTGGGAGTTCTTGTGCCCACCAGGGGCCGACTGTGCGACACCCGACGGCCCGCTGTTCGACGACGGGGCGGTGTACGACGCCGAACAGGACGAGTGGCGACTCATCACCTCGCCGCCGTTCGGACTGCGTAGCGGGGACTACGCGACCGCAACACTCGCCGGGTCGGCGTACATCCTCACCAGTTGCGAGGCCGGACCCGAATGCGGCGCACGTCCCCGACTGATCTCCTACGACGTCGTCGCCGACACCTGGACCGACCACGGGATCGTTCCGGGACCGACCCACTACCGGCACCTCCAGCCGTTCGGCAAGACGCTGCTGGTGTACGCCGGCAGCGACGAGGGCGGGGAGGTCTCCGACTTCCTCTTCGACCCCCGACAACGCGCCTGGACCGCGCTGCCCGACGATCCGTTGCCGCGCACGTTCGACAGGTTCATGGTGGCTGCCGGGGAGCACGTCGTGCTGAGCGGCTCGCCCCTCACCACCGTCGACGACGGCGAGGACTCGCCGACCCTCGCCGCCCGGCTCGACGTGATGAGCCAGGAATGGAGCGCGCTTCCCGACGCCCCCGGCAGCGGCTACCAGCTGCTGCCGACGTCGAGCGGTGCCGTCCTCAACGGCCACTACATCGACTCGCCGGGGTGGGTCCTCGACGCCGGCAGCTGGACCTGGTCCGAGCTGCCAGGCGGGCTACACGAGGACCGCGACCTCAGCGGGGTCCTCATGCGCGACCGGGCGGTCTACGACACAGCCAACAGCGTCGGCCAGGTAGCCGCGAGGGGAGCCTTCGTGTACGACGCCGAGGAGCACTCCTACGTCTCGATCCCGCCGTTTGCCGCCCGCCGGAACGTCTCGGACGACTCGACCGCGGCGCTGGGTCGCGACCTCTTCGTCTTCGGCGGCCAGCGGTGGACCGGTGATGCGATGGACGGCACGGGTGAGCTGCGGAACGACGCCTGGCTCTGGACGGCCCCGGAATGAACCCAACCCATCTGCCATAGTCGGCGCCCATGGACGTGGGGATGACGCTGCCGGTGATGGAACCCGACGTGTGGGCACGTGGGTCGAAGACGCTGGTGGAGTGGAGCCGCGTCATCGATGACGGGCCGTTCTCGTCGTTGGCGTTCGGCGAGCGGATGGCGTTCGACAACCCGGAGACGCTGACGATGCTCGGCGCCGCCGCTGCGTGGACCCGGCGCGTCCGCCTCGTCACCACGATCGTCGTACCGCAGCTGCACGACCCGGTCATGCTCGCGAAAGCCCTGGCAACCGGCGACCAGCTGTCCGAGGGTCGACTGACCGTGGGCGTCGGAGTGGGCGGCCGCGAGGAGGACTACAAAGCGGCTGGCGCCGACCCGGCGACGCAGACGATCGCGGGCATGCGGGAGCGGGTCGCGACCATGCGCCGCGTCTGGGCGGGCGACAACGTCACCGAAGCCACGAGGCCGGTCGGACCGCCGCCCGTGCCACCGGGTGGGCCGGAGCTGCTGGTCGGCACCATGGGGCCGCGGACGATACGCGACGCCGCGCACTGGTCCGACGGGCTGGCCGGGGTGACGCTCGACCTCGACACCGAGGCGGTCGGCAAGCTCTTCGACCTGGCCCGGGACGCGTGGCGCGAAGCAGGGCGAGGTACGCCGAGGTTGACGACGTCGTTCTGGTTCGCGCTGGACGAGGGCGACGGCAGCGCGCGGAATCAAGTGCATGCGCACCTGCGGCACTACATGAACTGGATCCCCGAGCGGTTCGTCGACGCCATGGCGCCGACCACCGGATTCGCGGGCACGCTCGGTGAGCTGCGCGAGACGTTGCGGCGGTTCGAGGACCTGGGCGCCGACGAGGTGCTGCTCATCCCGACGAGCTCGGACCTGCAGCAGGTACGCCGCGTCGCCGACCTGCTCGGTTGACGCGTCTGTGTCACGATGCAAGGCATGCGCGAAGTGACTGTCGACTCCATCCCCCTCGACCGACTCGCCGGCCTGCTGGCGCCCGACCGCGTGCAGCGGATCGAGCAGTACTCCAAGCTCGCCCGCGAGATGCTCGACGGCCGCATCGTGTGGAACGTCAACGCCACCGCGACCGGCGGGGGCGTGGCCGAGATGCTGCAAGCGCTGCTCGCCTACGGCCGCGGCGCCGGCGTCGACACCCGCTGGCTGGTGCTGAACGGCACGCCGGAGTTCTTCGCCTTGACCAAGCGCATCCACAACCTCCTGCACGGCTCCGCGGGCGACGGCCTCGGGATCACCGACGCCGACCGCGCGACGTACGACTCGGTGCTCGCCGCCAACCTCGAGTCGATGCGCCAGATCGTCCGCCCCGGCGACGTCGTCGTGCTGCACGACCCGCAGACCGCCGGCCTCGTGTCGGGCCTTCAAGACGCCGGGGTGCACGTCGTGTGGCGCTCCCACGTCGGCCGCGACGAGACCAACGAGCACACCGAGCTCGTCTGGGACTTCCTCTGGCCCTACGTCGCCCCCGCCAAGCTGCTGATCTTCACGCGTGAGGAGTACGTCCCCGCCGCGGCAGACCGGTCGGCCGTGCGGATCATCCCGCCGTCGCTCGACCCGTTCACCGCCAAGAACGGCGACATGTCCGAGCCCGATGTGCGCGCGACCTTGCGCCAGGCGGGGCTCGTGGACGTGCCCGCGGACGGCGGCAGCCTGGAGTTCGTACGCCGTGACGGCGCCCCGGGCACAGTCCGTCCCCACAGCGGACTGATCGTCGGCGACCAGATCGTGCCGGGCGACGCTCGCTACGTCCTGCAGGTCAGCCGGTGGGACCGGCTCAAGGACATGACCGGCGTGCTGAAGGGCTTCGTCGACGCGCTCGACACGATGCCCGACGACGTCCACCTCATGCTCGTCGGCCCGGACGTCTCCGGCGTCACCGACGACCCCGAGGGCGCCGAGGTGCTGCAGGAGTGCCTGGACCTGTGGCAAGCGCAGTCCGACGACGTGCGCCGGCGCGTGCACCTGTGCAGCCTGCCGATGGACGACATCGACGAGAACGCCTACCTCGTCAACGCGCTGCAGCGGCGCGCGTCCGTCGTCGTGCAGAAGAGCCTGGTGGAGGGCTTCGGACTCACCGTCACCGAGCCGATGTGGAAGGGCCGTCCCGTGGTCGGCTCGCGGATCGGCGGCATCCAGGACCAGATCGTGCACCAGGAGAGCGGGCTGCTGCTCGACGACCCCTACGACCTCGGCGAGTTCGCCGGCGCGGTGCGCTCGCTGCTCGAGGACCAGGAGTACGCCGAACGGCTGGGTGCCGCGGCCAAGGAGCGGGTGCGCGAGCACTTCCTGGGCGACCGGCACCTCATCCAGTACGTCGAGCTCTTCGGCGAGCTGCTCGGTTAGAGAAGCCCTCGTCGCGGGTATTCCACGGGCATGTCGACCGATGCGATCGTGATCCTCAAGGACGAGCACAAGGAAATCCGCCGGGCTTTCACCGAGTTCGAGCGCGCGGGCGAGGACGCCACCAAGCGCAAGGGTCAGCTCGTCGACCGCATCATCGAGCTGCTGACGGTGCACACCTACATCGAGAACGAGGTGATGTACCCCCGCGTCCGCGAGCTCGTGCCCGACCTGGAGGACGACATCCTCGAGTCCTACGAGGAGCACCACGTTGCCGACGTCCTGGTGATGGAGCTGGCCGCGATGTCGCCGGAGGACGAGCGTTTCGACGCCAAGACCACCGTGCTCATCGAGAACGTCCGCCACCACATCGAGGAAGAGGAGGAGGAGTGGTTCCCCCAGGTCCGTGAGGCCCTGGGACGCAAGGTCCTCCGAGAGATCGGCGCCGAGATGCTCGCCGCCCGCGAGAAGGCACCGCGCCGTCCCAGCGAGCCCGGCGCGCTCAAGAAGGCGGTCGACGCGGTCATCGCCTGACCGGTCCCTCGATGTCGTTCAGACGTCCTGACGCAGCGACAGCGACCGGGTGACCGCGTCGTTGGCGGCCCGCTGGAACGACGTGACGATCGCATCGAGGGTGAGTGCCCGCAGGCTGCCCACGACCTCTTCCAGGTGTGCGGCGTCTACCGGCGAACGATCCTGCCGTAGATAGGGCGTCACGACTCGATCGCGCAGGATCGTGCCGAGCTCCTCGGCAAGGCCCTCCATGTGCCGGCGTACGGCGGCATGCGCGTCGAGGAGCGCCTCGATCGGCAGACCGAGGTCGCGCACCCGCACCGCGCGCTCTACCAGGGGCAGCACCTGCAGCGACCCGCCGTCCTGGCGGCGTACGACACCGGCGCGAACGAGCCAGTCCAGGTCGGCGTCGTCGAGCGCGCGCCCGACTCGGGCCTCGAGCGCCGGACGGTCGATGGGTTGCCACTCGCTGGGCCGCCACGCGGTCAGCAGCGCGCGGTGGACGGCCAGCTCCTCAGGGGCCGCGTCCATCGGGACGGCCGCGAGGTAGCGCTCGATCGCCGCGAGGGTGAAACCGTGCTCCTGCAGCGCGCGCACCAGCTCGAGACGGCCGAGGTGGTCGGGGCCGTAATAGGCCATCCGACCCCGGCGCACCGGCGGGGGCAGCAGACCCAGGCTCGCGTAGTACCGCGTGGTGCGGACGGTGAGCCCGGTGGCGAGGGCGAGCTCGTCGATGGTCAGCAGCTCGTCGAGCTCACGCTGGGCGCTCATCTCGCCTCCGATCACCTGGTCGCCGAGATCACCTGGGTCATGCGGGATACACGGCCGTCGGACGTGCGGGTGTCACCCTACTTGTAGCGTGACAGTATTGCTGTCACAGTTCCTCCGTCGCCAACGCCTGCACCGATCAAAGGACGGCCGATGAAGCTCTCCACCCCTCTGATGTACGACGGCAACCCGCGCGCTGCGGCCGACCAGGTTGTCGCCTGGGAGAAGGCCGGCCTCGACACGGTCTGGATCGCGGAGGTCTACGGCTTCGACTCCCCGACCCTGATGGGCTACCTGGCGGCGAAGACCGAGACCGTCGAGATCGGCTCGGCGATCCTCAACATCTACTCGCGCACGCCCACGCTGCTCGCGCAGACCGCCGCCGGACTCGACAACGTCTCCGGCGGACGCGCGATCCTCGGCCTGGGCGCCTCCGGCCCGCAGGTCATCGAAGGCTGGCACGGCGTGCCCTACGACAAGCCGCTGGGCCGGACCCGTGAGGTCGTCGACATCGTGCGCCGCGCGATGCGCCGCGAGGTCATCACTAACGACGGCATCATCAAGCTGCCCCTGCCCGCCGACCAGGGCACCGGGCTGGGCAAGCCACTGAAACTGCTCACCCGTCCCGAGCGGGACTCGATCCCGATCTGGATCGCCGCCCTGGGCCGCAAGAACGTTCAGGGCACTGCGGAGTACGCCGACGGCTGGCTGCCGCACCTGTTCGCTCCTGAGCTGGCAGGCCGGGTGTGGGGGGAGTCCCTGGAGGCCGGGAAGGCCAAGCGTCCCGCCGATCTCGGCGAGCTGCAGATCGCCGCCGGCGGCATGGTCGCGATCGGCGAGGACGTCAAGGGCCTGCTCGACTTCGCTCGGCCGATGTTCGCCCTCTACATCGGTGGCATGGGCGCGAAGGGCAAGAACTTCTACAACGACGTCGTCCGCGAGTACGGCTACGAGGAGGAGGCGGAGAAGATCCAGGACCTCTACCTCGACGGCAAGAAGAAGGAGGCCGAGGCGCTGGTGCCCCTCGACCTGCTGGAGATGTGCAACCTCGTCGGCCCCGCGTCGTACGTCAAGGAGCGCATCAGCGCCTTTGCCGAGTCCGGTGTCACGCACCTCAACGTCGTGCCCGCCTCCGACGACCCGGCCGCCACCATCTCCCAGCTCAAGGATTGGATCAGCTGACATGCCGACCTTCGACGTCCCTCGCGACATCTTCGAGCCTGAGCACGAGTCGTTCCGCCAGACCGCGCGCACGTTCTTCGAGCGTGAGGTCAAGCCCCACCACGAGCAGTGGGAGGCCGACGGCATCGTCCCGCGCGACATCTGGCTCAAGGCCGGCGAGGCCGGGCTGCTGTGCTTCGACGTGCCGGAGGAGTACGGCGGTCCGGGGGTCACCGACTTCCGCTACAACCAGATCCTGTCCGAGGAGCAGACCCGCGCCGGCACCGCCGGCCCCGGCTACTCGGTCCACACCGACATCATCGTCCCCTACATCACCCAGCTCGGGACCGACGAGCAGAAGCGGCGCTGGCTGCCCGGCACCGTGTCCGGCGAGACCATCACCGCGATCGCGATGACCGAGCCCGGCGCCGGCAGCGACCTGCAGGGCGTGCGCACCACGGCGGTCGACAAGGGCGACCACTACGTCCTCAACGGCTCCAAGACCTTCATCAGCAACGGCATCCACGCCGATCTCGTCATCGTCGTCGCCAAGACCGACCCCGAGGCCGGCCACAAGGGCATCAGCCTGCTGGTCGTCGAGCGCGGGATGGCCGGTTTCGAGCGCGGCCGCAACCTCGACAAGATCGGCCTCAAGGCCCAGGACACCGCCGAGCTGTTCTTCGACAACGTCGTGGTGCCCAAGGAGAACCTGCTCGGCCAGGAGGGCGAGGGCTTCATCTACCTGATGATGAACCTGCCCCAGGAGCGGCTCGCGATCGCGATGCAGGCCGCGTCCGCGTGCACCAGTCTCGTGCAGATGTGCATGGACTACGCCACCGACCGCCAGGCCTTCGGCAAGCCGATCAGCAAGTTCCAGCACAACCGCTTCCTCATCGCCGAGATGGCGACCGAGGCCCGCATCGCGCAGGTGTTCATCGACGACTGCATCCGCAAGCACCTCGACGGCAAGCTCGACACCACGCTTGCGTCGATGGCCAAGTGGTGGACCACCGAGCTGCAGAACCGGATGACCGCGCAGGCCGTCCAGCTGCACGGCGGCTACGGCTACATGATGGAGTACCCGGTCGCCAAGGCGTTCATCGACAGCCGCATCAGCACCATCTACGGCGGCACCACCGAGATCCAGAAGGAGATCATCGGCCGGTCGCTGGGCCTCTGACGATCGCCGGGGTTTCGACAGGCTCAACCAGCGGGGGGCAGCTCGCCGACATCGGGCGTGTCCGATCCGAAGTAGCGGCGCATGGTCTCCTCGACCACCTCGTCGCCCCAGCGGTCGAGCCGCGCGCGCCCGAAGGGGGTGCGCCCGAGCAGCTGGTAGCGCACGGTGTTGGCCGCGATGATCCCGGCGAAGGCCCACGGCGGGCGCCAAGGCAGGCCGAGCTCCCGCATGCTCTGCCGGCCGAGGAACACCGACAGCATGCTCAGCAGACGCTCGCGTTCGTAGCGGCCGCGTACGCCGGCGAACTGCCCCTCGAACAGGTGTGGTTGCAGGTCGACGATGGCTTGACTGAGCTGGGGGCCGGCCTCGGTGATGTCGGACTGCGCCAACAGCAGGTGGTAGTTGAGCCGGTGCCGCTCGCGCTCGGAATCGACCAGGAACTCCTCGTCCACGCCGAGCAGCCATCCGACGTACCTCCACAGATGCATGACGGCACGGGAGTCGGCGGCGGAGACGGGTACGCCGAGGGCGCGCACTCCGATCAGCGCGACACCGTCGAAGAGGCCGAGCGTGGCGGCCTGGTCGCTCTGGTTGATCGGCAAGCCCCACCGCGCGGAGTCCCAGCGGTCCGACCGACCGAACGTGTCGTTGACCAGGGCGTGCATCACCCGCACGTGCACCGTCAGGCGCCATGCCTCCTGGTGCGGGCGGAGGGCACCGGGCCGCGACAAGGACGAGGCCCACTTCTGGGTCTCGCCGAGACGTCGGCGCGTGGAGTCGCCGGTCAGGCCGCCGGTGGCGACGAGCAGGTCGGTGGGGCCGCCGAAGCGGTAGCCGCCGATCAGTGCCAGCTGCAGCAGTACGTCGGCGGCGTTGCGGCCGAAGCGGTGGTAGACCTGCCCGCCGCGCTCCAGCAGATCCCAGTCCAGCCACTCCGGATCCGGGACCGTGACGTCGAGCAGCTCAGCCAGCGCTGGAGGTATGCGGTCCAACGCAGCCGGGCCGTCCTCGAGCACGCGGCGGAGGTCTGCGCGCGAGACGTGGTCCGGGTCGTCCTTTGACGTACGCATAGCGCGGGCGACGCGGGCGCCGACCTCATCGCACCTCGCGAAACCCTCGCCGATGCGCCGCATCAGGTCCTCGTCGACCTCCTTGATGCGGGCGACGGTGCGTAGGGTTCGGCCGATGCGTCGGCTGCGGGGCTCCGCCTCGCGGTATCGGGTCGGGACGGCAGGCGCGGAGATCGTCGTCGTCATGGTTCGATCATGACGCGAGTGATGACTCGCATACAATTCGCGTTTATGCGCCGACAACCCCGACAGCAGCGCTCCCGCGAGATGGTCGAGCGGATCGTCAGCGCAGGCGCGCACGTCCTGCGCGCGGAGGGGTACGAGAACTTCTCTACCAACCGGGTCGCACGAGCAGCCGACGTCAGCCCGGGCTCGCTTTACCAGTACTTCCCGGACAAGGCCGCGATCGTCGACGAGGTCATCGACCGCTGGAACGCCGAGGTCTCCGACCGGGTCGCCGCCGCCCTCGCGGAACGCGTCGGTGAAGAGGGCCCCGACATGATCCGTGGAGTGGTGGAGGCCCTGGTCGCCGCGTTGGAGGCCGACACGCCGCTGCTGCGCATCGTGCTCGTGGAGCTACCGCCCGCCCGCACCCGATCGAGCCTGCTGTCGCTCGAGCAACGCGTGCGGGAGCTGCTCGCGACGTACCTGACGGTGCGCACGCCCGGGGCGGCCGCCGACCATGCCGTGCGCGCGTGGGTGGCGGTCATGGCGGTGGAGCATCTCGTGGTGCGGTGGATCCTCGACGAACCCGCGATCTCCCGCGAGCGGCTGATCGAAGAGGTGGTGGGCCTGGGGTCGCGCTATCTGGCAGGGGATCTAGACCACGGCGCTCCGCCCGGTTCCCGACATACGCGTCCTGACAAGGGTCTGCAATGACCGTGACGTCGGGAAGAGGGCCGAATGGCCACCAGGTCGAGGGACTGCGGCCCCGGCAGGTTCATTAGGCTCCTCGGCGTGACCTACGAGCTCGACGACGCCCTCGCCTTGACCACCGTCTCGCCCGGTCGACACGAGGTCGATCTGTCCGACGGCTGGTCGATCGGCCCTGCGGTCAACGGCGGTCTGCTGCTGGCGCTGGCCGGCCGCGCCCTCGAGCTCGAGCTCGGGACCGCCGGCCACCCCGACCCGGTCACCGTCAGCGCGTTCTACCTCTCCGCCGCCGCCGCAGGGCCCACGGTCGTGCAGACCGAGACGATCCGCAACGGTCGCACGATGGCGACCGGCGAGGCGCGGATCGTGCAGGAGCACGACGGCCGCACCGTCGAGCGGGTCCGCGCCGTCGCGACGTACGGCGACCTCGACGTGCTCACCGGCAAGGCAGAGATCGACGCACCGCCGCCCGACCTCCCGCCGGTCGAGGAGTGCTTCGGTCGTGATGCCGCGCCGCCCGGCGCGATGGACGGCTTCTCGTTCCTGGATCGCATCGACCTGCGGCTCGACCCGGCTTCGGCGTTGTGGGCCGTGGGCCAGCCGTCGGGTCAGGGGACGATGCAGGGCTGGCTGCGTATGGCGGATGCCCGTGACCCCGACCCGCTGATGCTGCTGCTGACCCTCGACGCGATGCCGCCGGTCACCTTCGACATGGGACTGAGCGGGTGGGCGCCGACGATGGAGCTCACCGCACACGTGCGCGGTCGTCCCGCGCCGGGATGGCTGCGCGTGCGCACCTCGACGCGCACCCGCGCAGGAGGTGTCTTCGAGGAGGAGGCCGAGGTGTGGGACTCGACCGGACGACTCGTCGCCCAGTCGCGTCAGCTCGCCCGGATGCCCGACGCCTGAGCGCGAGTCGGCGCCAGTTACACG